>JAAWHK010000033.1 GCA_022795805.1 Hungatella sp.
CCCCGGGCCCTTAAGCGCCCGGCAGGCTGTCACCGGCTCTCTCCTCCAATCATCTTCGCCTCCACCACAGACTCCATGTCATAGACCCCCACCGTGTTCTTGTTGGAAATAACCGTGATGTTGGCCACATCGTACAGTCTGTGGTACACCACATGTTCCCCCAGCTCAAATCCCGTGCAGCTCATGGACAGAAGATACTCTCCGCCCTGAAGGGTCATCTTCTGGGTGAAGGATACCTCATACTCATCCCCGGCTTTCACCGGCCGGATATCGGTCCCCTCAAACATGGTGTTGGTCCCGCTTAGCTCCGTCCCCTTCTTGTCCTTGATGGTGTACGTAAAAATAGGGCTCTCAATGGCCGCATTAAAACGTATCTTTTCCTTTATGGTAAAATTCTCCCCCTTCAAAAGGAGATTCGTAATATTCCCTCTCTCATCCAAAAGCCCCAGGTCGTAAATCTCCGCCCTTCCGTCTCCGTACTCGGTCCTGCTGCCGTTGATGGTCAGCTTCTCCTTCATCAGCCCTACGGGCTTTTTACGTTTCTCTCTGTTCTCCCCGGCCGTTTCCCCGGAGAAATCATTCATCTCCTCCAGCTCCTCCTTCAGGGAATCCATCTGGTTGGCCAGTATCTTCTTATATAAATCTACCATATGCCCGGGGGGGCCCTCAGCCACAAAGTTCCCCTTATTCAGGAGAACCACCTTGTCGCAGTACTTAATAATGCTTCCCATATCATGGGTCACCATGAGAATGGTGGTTCCCTTCTGCCGAATCTCCTCCATGCGGCGGTAACACTTGGACTGGAAAAACACGTCTCCCACGGACAGCGCCTCGTCCACGATGAGAATCTCCGGCTCCACATTGATGGCCAGCGCAAAAGCCAGCCGAATAAACATACCGCTGGAATATGTCTTCACCGGCTGGTGGACAAAATCCCCGATATCCGCAAAGTCCAGGATATCCTGGAGCTTTCCGTCCATCTCCTTTCTGGAGAACCCCATCATGGTCCCGTTCATGTAGATATTCTCAATGCCTGTGTAGTCGGAGTTAAACCCGGCTCCCAGCTCCAGGAGTGCGGAAATATTTCCCTCCACCTCCACGGTTCCCGTAGTCGGAGACAGAACCCCTGTGATAATCTTTAAAATGGTGGACTTTCCCGACCCGTTGGTCCCGATAATGCCCACGGTCTCGCCCTTTTTCACCTGAAAAGACAGGTTGTTCAGGGCGTAGAATTTCTTGTGATACTCCCTGTGTGCGGGATGCAGAGACTCTTTGAGCCGGTCAATCGGTTTCTCGTACATCTTATATATCTTTGTCACATCTTTTACGGTAATTGCGTTTCCCATGGCATTCCTTTCATCTGCAGGCCCTTTTAACCGCCGCCTCTACAGCACATCCGAAAAATGCGGCCTCAGCCTCTTAAACACTTTAAGCCCCACCAAAAACATACATACGGTCACCGCCCAGAAGTAGACGGTCAGTCCGGGCCTTTCCCAGAATCCGTTTCCCATCAGCATACTGTCCCGGTACCCCGCCACAATATAGTACATGGGATTCAGCTTCACCGCCCTGCACAGCACCGGGTATATGCTCCTGTCCGCAAACTGCTCTTCCTGCCACATAATAGGCGTCAGCCACATCCCAAACTGCAGACAGATGCTGACAATCTGAGCCATATCCTTAAAAAACACCTGGATGGCGCTGGTAAAGTAGACCAAAGCCATGGCAAATACCGTGACCGCAAAAGTATAGTACGCCACTTGAAGCCAGCTAATCTTTGGCTGCCATCCGAAACACAGATAGAGCCCCGCCATAATCAGGACGAAAATCCCGTGCACAATCAGGCAGGAGAGCATCTTGATAATCGGAAGAATCTCTACCCGGAACACTACTTTCTTGACCAGATAGCTGTACTCCTGCAGACAGTTGGTCCCCGCGTTCAGGGCTTCGCTGAAATAAAACCAGGGCACGATACCGGGCACCAGCCACAGCACATAGGGAACGCCCTCCACCGGATTGGCATTGCGGAACCCGATTCCGAACACAAAATAGTAGATGGCCACCGTGACAACCGGCTGGACAAACATCCACACCACGCCAAAGTAGGACCCTACAAACCGCTTCCGAAAATCAGCCTTTGCCAGGTCCCCTATAAGCCTCCGCTTTTTTACGATATCCTTTGCCAGGGATATAATATACTCCATACAATCCCTTCCTTACGCCTGCCCAAACTTAAAAGTCCGGCTTAATCCGCCCCACTTCTGATCCTTTTCGGAGATAATCAGGTTCATCCCCTCCTCAATGGGCCACTGAACCCCTATCTCCGGGTCGTTCCACGCCAGTCCGCCCTCATCCCCCGGATGATAGAAATCCGTGCACTTGTAGGCAAACTCCGCTTCGTCTGAGAGCACTAAAAATCCGTGGGCAAACCCCTCCGGGATATAGAACTGCTTCTTGTTCTCCGCCGACAGCTCCACCCCGAACCACTTGCCGTAGGTCCTGGAATCGGCCCGCAGATCCACCGCCACGTCAAACACCGTTCCCCGCACAGCCCTCACCAGCTTCCCCTGGGGGAACTGCTTCTGGAAATGGAGCCCTCTCAGAACGCCTTTCACGGACATGGACTGGTTGTCCTGTACAAATATCATATCCAGTCCTGCCTCTCTGAAATCATTCTGATTGTAAGTTTCCACAAAATATCCCCGCTCATCTTTAAACACCTTCGGCTCGATGACATAAAGTCCCTCTATGTCACAAGGCGTTACGGTTATCTTACCCATTGTAAATTCTCCTCTTTTTCTTCCATCATATTTTAGACGGCTCCACATCAAAGCCGCAGCTCTGCCTTTCCATGCTTCACAGGCTTACAGCCGCATGCTCACCACGGAAAACAGCCGAAGCACCACATACCCGTTGGCACAGCACATCAGATACAATATACTACGGTTTCCATTCTTTGTCAAAACTATGAGATCATTTTTAAATGCCATCAGGAGCACAGGCAGAAACGGAAGGAAGTATCTCCCCTGCACTCCGTTTATCACCTGGGAGCTCAGAGGCGTCCAGGCAATGAGCATGGACGCCATGGCCGCAAATGCGCACAGTCCACACAGCACAGCCACCCAGACCCGGTTTCCCACAGACATCACCTGTCTCTCCCCCGGCTTTTTCACGGCCAGGCAAACGAGGCCTGCAGTGAACATCACCACCACAAAGTACGGCACATCCAGCACCGTGTCCAGATTCCCCAGATAAGCCCCGATCATGGTCATGTGATAATAGTCTGCCTGCCACAGAAGCGTCTGGTAAAACATGCGCACCGCCTGCAGCGGCCGGTGAAGCAGAAGCGTCAGGCTGTAGCCCGCCTCCTCGGCCCAGGGCACCACACTCTCCGTCTCCGTTGCGTAGGACACAATGGTCTGTCCGTTTACAAGCATCATGGAAAGGCCCCACGCGGCAAACACGCACGCAGCCGCAGCCCACCACGGTTTCCACCCGCCGAACTTCCTCACAGGAATCAGAAGGCACAATCCCATCAAAACCCCGTAAATCAGCTTGCACGGCCCCGCCGCCGCCATGAGAACCGCCATCACCGCCACGTCCTTTATGCGTACCCTCTCTTTTTCATAGGCCAGATCCAGGCACACTGCCGTCAGATAGAACATGCATCCCAAAATCATCACATCATAGGAAAACGATGCGGACAGATGCAGGGTCATGGGAAGCAGGGCTACGCCAAAGAGCACTTCCTTCCCGAAAGGAAGACGTTTCATGGCGAGAAAGGTCATGCCCACAAAAAACAGAAGATTGAACAGCCGTCCCAGATAGACAACCATGATCGTATTCATATGAAAAAGTCTTGCCAGGGAGATTCCCAGCGCCTGAGGGATATAAGCCACAGGCGTAGTGATCACGGGAGGGTAAGGTGAAAGGATCAGGGACTGTGTCAGCTCCTCCTGGTCTTTGGCCGTCAGAGGATACCTCCGTCCCAGAATCCCCTGCTTCCGGATGGTCTTATAGGTCTCTTCCATAAGCGTCTCACCCAGAAATCCGGAATCGGCCGTGGTCTCTGCCACAGGCTGCACATAGCCGTCCTCACTCTCCTCATACTCCCAGCAGTCCTCCACATCCTCCAGCCAGATATCCTGCGGGCGCACCAGCACATGGCCTGTGACCGCATTGGACACCTGTCCCAAAATACGGCTGGAAAGCTGATAAGCCCCCATGTAATGGCTGATTTCGTCCGGAGCCGAGAGGGGCGGGAGAACAAGAAGATAGAAGATTCCAAGGATTGTCCCGGCCAGAAGGTACAGGCTCTCCAGACGTCTGTCAGACCAAAACAGCCGCCCGATAGCTACCACAAACACCACCACCGCAGCAAAGAGTCCCAGATACCACCCCACAAGCCACCAGTCGCCGCTCCCTGCCGCCCCGGCTCTCACATCCAGAAGATGCCACATCCCAAAAGCCGCCGTCGCCAGGCTTCCCCACACCCAGGCCCGTTTTTTCTTCCTCATGTTTTTTCTTCCTCACGTTTCTTCTCCTCAAGGGCCATCTGCTGCACCAGCTCCTTGATCCTGGTCTCCAGCTGTGAGATCTGGATGGTCATATCAAACACCTTTACAATCAAAAGAAAAATTGCCATCAAAAACAAAAAATTGGCCGTGGAATAAATCCCCAGCACCCTGGCACAAAAATCCGCCGCTGACGGAAAGATACTGTACACCACCAGCACCAGCGCCAGCACAATCCAGAATATTGCGCTCTCTATCTGCACCTTTGACTGCCTTACCTTGCGCATCATCAGGAAAAATGTTCCCACCGACACCAGGATCAGGGCAATCCGCAGGGTTATTGTCATCATATCCGGTTCCTCCATTTCGTTTTCGGCGCTGCCGGCCGTCTAATCATGTATTCTGTACAGACTCCCAACAGCCCATACAACTCTTATCTCCAGTATTCCCGGTTCATGGTACACAGCAAAATCACGGACTTCGGAAGCTTTCTGTACCGTTTTCCCATGCGGTAGCCCATGTACTTGCACCCGCTGCTCACAACCAGAAGCGGAATCAGCCAGAATCTTCCGGTCCGAAGAAGCCACACGGCCGTGCTTTTCACCAGACGGACCCCCTCCCCCTCTGACGGCAGACCTGCAAACACCTCAGGATGCTGCGCCTGGGACACTGCCAGATCAAAATTCCTCTGAAACTGGCCCTTAAGGGTCATATTGTGGGAATGGATCACCCTGGCTTCTGCTGCGTAGGCGATGCCGTACCCCGCCTGAATCATCCCCGCCGCATAAACCATATCCTCATTAAAGATTGCCCGGCCCACAAACCCGCCGCGTTTCTCAAAAATATCCTTCCGGTACGCGCAGCACACGTTGGAAGCAAAATATGTCTTAATTCCAATCTCCGGCAGATCCTCCAAAGTCTTTATCCTGTCTTTGGACGGATAGTTGAACGCCCTTGTATACCGCTCAATGGCGCGGCAGTCTTTATCCGGAAGCTGTCTCGCGTAAGCCATGGCAATGGTCTCCCCCCCGGGTCCTTCTTTCCCCAGAGCCTCCACCAGCCGCTCCACCAGATACCTGTCGCCGGGAACCGCGTCGTCTGTCATAAAGATCATAACATCCCCATCAGAGTACCCTGCCGCCAGATTCCTTGTGGCACCATGGTCAAACTCCTTTTTTGATATATGATGAACCTCCAGCCCCGGCACGGACCTGTACCCTTCCTCATTCCAATACTGCTTCTCCGTATTTATGACAATGATCCGGCTCACTTTATACGTCTGCCGTCCAAGCATCTGCAAAAGCCGGCTAAACCGTCTGTCCGGCCTGTACACCGGTATCAGCACATCCACTTTTGGCTGACATTCCCATTTCATAGACCCTACTCCTTCAGATTTTGCTATTCGCCCTTTTACTTTCCAGGATACCCACCCAGGTCCATACCACAAACCCGGCCGCCATCAAAATCATCAAAACCAGATACACAACCGCGGCTCCCAGGATCCCACCCTTTTTAACAAACATTGGCGCCAAAACCGCCGCCGCGCCTGCCAGAACCAGATAAATCCCAAAGATAATCTTCTGTCTTCTCATAATCACCAGCCCATAGTAATGGAGGTTTAAAAACGCGTAGCACGCTCCCCCCATGACAATCAGGATAAACGCTCCATGATTTTCCGTCAGTTTCCCCTCATACCCGCTGCCCAGAATCTGTTCCAGAGCCCACAGGACCGGCTTTCCAAGGCCCGCCGCAAGAACCAGCGCCAGAATGCTTAAAGCCCCGATTATTCTGGAAATCCCCAGAAGTTTCTTCGCGAAATCATCAAACCGCTTCCCGTTCCACATATCCGTCAGCCCGGTCAGCACCGGGCGAATCACGAACCCTGCCGCCAGGTTAATCACCGACGTGGGCATAAAAATTATATTAAAATACCCGGACGCCGCATCGTTGAGATGAGCGTCTATGGCATATTTTGCCGCAGAAAAAATATAGAAATCCAAAAACACTGATATAAACAGCAGGAACGTCCCGCCTGTCAGCGTCCCCATCCTGCCCCTGTCCCATCCGTAGTCAACGCCTTTTAGCCGCCTTAACACGATCACGTCAAACAGAAGGATTCCCGCTATCTGAGCGCCCACCGCAGCCCCGCAGACCGCCAGAAGATTCCCGCTTCCCAAAAGCGCCATGAGGAACGTTCCCACGGAGAGAATAGTCCGAAACGTGTTGGATTTACCCGTCAGGTGGAGATTGCCGTTTCGCTGAAATTCCGACTCATACACATCCGCAAAGCCGTCTGCCACCTTGTAGCATACGAGCAGAAAAATGACCGCCGCCTTCCTGACCGTGTACCCGGACGCCAGCAGATACAAAAGTCCCGCCGACAGTGCCGCACCGCAGGTCACATACCTGTGGTGGAGATAATCCCCAAACCGGTATTCCTGTCCCCCGTCCGTAATCTGAAAGGGCCGTATACCAAAATAGGCCAGAATGAACATCTGCTGTCCAAAGGTACTGTAGCCAAATGCAAAAATCCCTCCGTCGTCCTCCCCTGCCAGTCTCATCACCAGGAACGACAGCACCATACTGGCAAACGCGTAGCAGAAGCTTCCTGCCATATTCCAGAGAATATTCTGTTTTTCTTTATTGGGGCCTGTCCTCATAAGAAGACCCGCCCACCCCTTTGCCATCGTCTCCATCTGTCTCCCCTGTCAGTTCGCCTGAACGCACACGCCGACTTTGTCAGCCCCGCTTCCTGAAATTCTGTATCAATAAAATCGAAATCAATATCCTGACCATATATTTCACGGCCACCACAGGTTTTAAATAACTCTCACCTCCGGCTCTTTCCATAATCTCCACCGGCACCTCCCCGATGCCTGCCCCCTGTTTTAGCAGATAGGAGACCGTGTCCGGCTCCGGCCCGTAGTTGAGATTCAGGGCAAACTCCCCGATCATCTTCCGGTTAAACATGCGCATCCCGGAAGTGGGATCCGTCATCTTCACCCCAGTGGTGAGAAAAATCGCCGCCCCAATAAGCCGGCTCCCAATCATCCGCATAGAATAGTCCTTTTTGCCGCGGATAAACCGGCTTCCGATGACAATCTCATATCCCTCATCCATCTTTTCCTTCATGGCCCCGATAAACTCCGGGCGGTGCTGTCCGTCGCCGTCAAACTGAATCGCATAACCGTACCCCTTATTCCAGGCGTATTTCATTCCCGCCTGAAAGCACCCGGCAAGCCCCAGATTCACCGGCAGATCCAGCAGATTGTATCCTTTTTCCCTGCAGATCTTTGCCGTCCTGTCCCGTGAGCCGTCATTGACCACAATATAATCCATCAAAGGACATTTTTCCTTTAATTCCTCCACCACAGTCTCAATATTGGCCTCTTCATTATAAGCCGGAATTACTACCAGCACCTTATCCGTCAAATCCACCCGTGCAGCTCTCACTTTCTACCCAGAATCGTATCACACACCATATCCACAACCTCCGCCGGCAGATCCGCGTACAGCGGAAGGGTCAGCACCTGCCTTGAGATCCTGTCCGCCACCGGGGTGTCCTCCGCCCGGAAACGTTCCCTGTAACACGCATAACTGTTCACACAGGGATAAAAATACTTTCTTGTAAAGATATTCTTCTCCTTCAGGGCATGAAATATCTCATCTCTTCCCGCTTTACATCCGTCAAACAGCACCGGCATGTAGGCATAGTTATATTTCACCCTGGGATTCTCCCTGCACAGCCTGATCCCCTCCACGCCTTCCAGCCTCTCCCGGTAACGCATCGCCAGCTCTCTTCTCTTCCCAATCTCCTCGTCCACGCGGCGCAGGTTGCACAGGCCCATAGCCGCCTGAAACTCATTCATCTTGCCGTTGGCCCCCACATATTCCACGGTCTCACTGTCCATGATCCCGAAATTCTTCAGCTGGTACAAACGCCGTTCCAGAGCCTTCTCCCCAAAAGCCACCGCACCGCCCTCGATACTGTGAAACACCTTTGTGGCGTGGAAGCTGAACATGGAGGCATCCCCCCACCGGCCCACGCCCTTCCCGTCCAGTTCCTCCCCAAAGGTGTGCGCCGCGTCATAGATAACTTTCAGACGGTGCCTGTCCGCGATCTCCTGAATCCGCTCTACATCGCACAGATTGCCGTAGACATGAACCGGTACAATGGCACAGGTCTTTTCCGTGATCAGCCCTTCAATCAAGTCCGCATCCATGGTGTAGTCGTTCTCATTGATATCACAGAACACCGGGGTCAGCCCGTTCCTCACAATGGCATGGGTGGTAGAGGCAAATGTAAACGGAGTGGTGATCACCTCCCCCTCAAGCTCCATAGCCTGAACAGCCAGCTCCAGGGCCATGTGACCGTTGACAAACAGTTCCAGATTCGTCACGTCCAGATAGTTCTTCAGCTGCTCCTTAAATTCCTCATGGTAAGCCCCCATATTGGTCAGCCAGGCGCTGTCCCAGATAGGCTTTAACATCTCCACATACTCTTCCAGCGGCGGCAGTGACGACCGTGTCACCAGCACCGGTCTGTCTGTTTTTTCCATCATTCGCTCCCCCCTTTCCCGCCGGCTCTGCCGGCTGTCAGGCAATCAGATCAAAAATGAATTCCAGTCTTTTTGACAGATCCTTCTCTTTCTCCAGATAATCCCTAAATGCCATAAAAGTATTTCTGTCCATACTTGACTGGCCGTTAACCATCCTCTCCAGCATGGAATTTAAGTCTCTCATATACTGCAGTAAATTACCCTGAATATCCCCAAAATGATTCATATGGCCGAATCCTCCCATGGATTCCCCCTCGCTCACAGACATTACCACCACGCCGGGAACCATCGGCTTCATATACTGGGAAAGCACATCATCAATCGAAATGGCATTCATATTGGTAAGGTCAGCCATCAGATCGTAATACTCCTGTTTGCTCATATCAGAAAGATCATAGGTTGATTTCAGATAGTCAATCTGCTCCTGTGTCAGCTTGGAAGTCCCGTCCGCATCCCAGTTCATCGGTTTATCCGCCGATACTCCCCCGCCCATAAGGACGCCAAAGTCTTTATCCCTGTTTTTTTCGATCCAGGCGTCATACCTTCCCGACGAACCTTTTGATATCGGTCCGCTCCCCGCAACTGCCGCCGCGCACTGTTCCAAAAACACCTTATCCCCCGCAAAGGAGCTTCCATTCCTTCCGCGGGCAGCTGTCTGAACCGGTCTGCTTTTCAGCGCACCAAACGATACCTGCATTTTAACACTTTCCTTCCTCTTTTTGTTTCTTACCTAAAATTTTTGCGATACCCATACTATACTACGCATTTGCGCTTTAATCAATTACCATTTGCTAAAACCGTCTGCCCCACGCCGCAAAAAAGTCCTTCCCAGCCGCTTTCACAGGCTGAAAAGGACATTCTTTAGTGGAGAACACCGTCACCGTCCGCCCAGCTCCCGCCGGGAACCTGCCGGTTAACCCAGAGCGCCCCTGAGGCAGGATCCAGATAATACCGGCACCCGTTAATATTCTGATATCCGGTCCGCATAGCCCCTCTCGTTCCGTCGGAGACCGGATTCAGATAAAACCAATTATTGTCCGTAAAAATCCACCCGGTATCCATATAGCAGCTGTCAGCCAGGTGGAACCAGTTATTGTCCGCAAAGACCCATGAATTCCTTACCAGGCTTTTATCTCCTCTCCTGTATGTCCACCCTCTGTTATCCTGCTGCCAGCCAGCCCTGCCGGAACCAGAACCGCCTCCCTGAGGCGGAGCGCCCGTATAGACATCGCTGACAGTGATGCTGCTCTCCTCCGATTTATCGCTCCATTTTCCTTTCTGATTGTCCAGGCTGCTTATCCCCCGCACCTTGAAACTTTACTCGCCGGCCCTGCTCATATAGGGATAGAAGTCAAACTGATTCCGACTGGTGGTTATGGTTGTGACCAGCGAACTGCCCCTGTACAGTCTTACCTCATACCGGTCCGCGTCCCCGTTGTCGGACCACTGGGCAGTCATCCCCTCCCAGAAGTAATCCGCCACATCCTCTATAGGCCCGGTGACTTTTTTCAGTTTTATCTCAACCCGCAGGCTGTCCCCTCCGTCCAGAACACGTTTCGACCTGATTTCGCTCTGACAGCCGGAGACTGACACCCTGGCAGCTGAGGTAAAACGGTATTTTGAAGTATCCTTCACCGACAATTCCAGCCTAATGACCGGGATTTCTCCCCGAATCCAGACACTGTCACGTGTATTGTAATAAACCGCCGGGTCTGTTATGGAAATGCGTTCATCCATCTGCGCAACCGTGACCGCCCCAATCTCATTCCCCGCCTCCGGCTTCGGATCACAGCTGACTGTCAGCTTTATGCCTGTGACCTGTTCTCTCTGCACGGCGCCGTAAGCGGGCGCGACCATCAGCGTCATACAGACAGCCGCAGCAGTCAGCCCTGCTCTCAGACATCCGGCAAGCCTCCGGTGCAATCCCTCTCTCCCGTCTCCTTCATATCTCATAACAGCCTCCTTAAATTTCCTTTCAAAACGATCTTTATTCAGGAAAATTATAAACCCTGGACCCTGGAGCAGCTCCAGGGTCAAGAGACCGGATATCAATGTAAGAATTCTTATGATTTCTGTAAACCAACCGCCAGATTTCCCTTCATGGCCGTTATAATCTGCTCTGCCTCCTCCCAGGAAAGCACGGCCCCCTGTTCCAGCCCCCGATGCAGAAGCGCCTGATACACGGCTTTCCTCTGCTTTTCATCCACGGTCTGCTTCACCTGCTCCCGCAGACTGCCCAGCTGCTCTGCCAGTTCCCCCAGAACTTCCGTCATCACCGGGCTCGTCCGCTCTTTCAGGTACTGTGTCACAACCGGACTTTGACCGCCGCTGGAGAAGGCAGCCACCACTTCCCCACTTCTTAAATAGGACGGAAAGATAAAATCGCAGTCCTCTGTCTGATCCACAGCGTTGACCGGTATTCCCCTTTCCCTGCACAGAAGACTGATGCGGTGATTCTCCTCCTTGCAATCCGTAGCCGCCACCACCAGCCGCTGTCCCTTAAGATCTCGAGGGTCAAAGCAGCCTTCCCGCCAGCGCACGCCGTTCCTGGACTTTATCTCCGGAAGGATGGCAGGTGCCGTCACCAGAACCGCCGCCCCAAAATCCTGCAGCACCTCCACCTTGTGCAGCGCAACCGCCCCGCCTCCGACCACCAGGCAGCTTTCACCCTTTAGCTGTATAAACATGGGAAAATAAGACATCCGCCTGCTCTCCTTTGCCTGCTACATTCTCCGCCTCAGCGGAAACCTGCCAAATCTTCGGACAGTCTCAAGAACCCTCCCGGCTCCTGCCGCCATCCATATCTCCGCCAAAATCCCCCCAAACCAGACCTTCGCTGCCAGCTGCTGAAGCCGGTTGATGTACAGATAATGTTTCATATAGTACATAAGACTTTCATGGCGCAGTCTCTGACGTCTCCACTGGCTCTCACAGGACTTGCCGATGGATGCCCCGTGGCGGTGGATGTAGGTCTTTGTCAGCAGAAGCACCGTCCTGTAACCGTTAGTCCGCATCCGCCATGCCAGCACCGACTCCTCCTGATACAGAAAGATGTTTTCGTCATACCCGCCGCATTCCAGAAAAGCCTCCGCATCCACCATCACCATGGAACCGTGAACCACATCCACCCAGACGGCTTTCTTCCCCCTGTAGTACGACTCCGGATAATTCAAAAATCTTCTAAGCAGCCGCCTGCTGACAGGTCCCATGGAAAACAGCTCTCCGGCGAAGCCGTGAAGCTTCCAGCCCCGCCCCATTCCCCCGTACTGCATATCCTCCATCACGGGGGCCGCAGCCCCCACATCGGGATGCCCCGCAAAGATACGGCACATGGCCAGAATGGTGTGCTCCGCAAATTCCACGTCCGGGTTAGCTATAACCACGTGAGTCGCCCCGTTCACACGGACCGCGTAGCCCACTCCCAGATTGTTCCCGTACCCATAGCCTCCGTTTCTCTCCCCCCGGATCACCGCAGTCTTCCCGTCCTCAAAAGCCTTCAGACGCTCCCAGGAGTCGTCTCCTGATGCATTGTCCACCACCACGATACCGTCCAGAACCTTATAATCGTGAATCAGGCCCAGAAGGCGGATAACCGTGTCCGCATCATTATAATTGACAATCACACAGTTTACTCTCACGATTCCCTCCTTCTGACTGTAAGCTTCGGTATGGTCACGCACTGGGCCAAGGTCTGAATGGGAGAGCTCTTAAAAAACCGGTTCCTCACAATATTGCCAAACCTTCCTCCCGGCGACTGAAGGGGCAGGGCCAGAAACGCCCTCAGCGTACGCTTCTGCCTTCCTGTCATGCGCTCCCTGTACATGGCGCCAAAAGCGGCTGCCTGGGCAAACATCCTCCGGTAATTATCTTCCACCTGTGACTGCCGTCCGATCCGCTCCCTCAAGTCCTTCCTGCCGCCTGTCCTCCTGGCCCCCAGTGTATTGCCGCCGTGCTGCCGGTACTGATACAGAGGCTCACGGACACAGGAGATGGTTCCGAAGCAGGACGCTGCCAGCGCAATCCACCAGTCATGCATAAAGCAGGTTCCCGGCACGGTATCAACCAGCCGGACAAGGGCCCGGTTCATCATAACCGCTCCTCCTGTCACCGGATTTTCCGCCAGAATCTCCGAAAAAGAGGTTCTGTCTGGGTCGCAGCGCTGATACTTAAAAAAGCTGCGGGATAAAATATACAGATCTTCATCTGTCACTTCCATATCCGAATGAACCAGTATGGGATGGTCTCTCCCCAGCTTACGCTCAAGCTGCCGCATACGCCGAAGCAGTGTCCTGACCTTATGGTTCTCCCACACGTCATCCTGATCACTGAGCAGAATATAGTCTCCGTCAGCCTGACCTAACAGCCAGAAAAAATTCATGGCCCCAGGCGGCACTCTGTCCTCCCGGTCCCTGTAGGCCCCCTCCTTTACCCGATGCTTTAACGAGATCTGATCCGGATACCATCTCTCATACTGTTCAAGGATCTTTCTTGTGCCGTCTTCCGATCCGTCGTCCGACACGATAATCTCCAGATCCGGCACGGTCTGCGCCAGAATGGAATCCAGCTGCTGTTCAATATACCGCTCCCCTTCATAGGCAGCCATAAGAACCGTAATCTTCATGTTTCACCTTTTGCCCTTTCTGCCCCGGGCCTCCACCATCCTCATACCCAGCTTTCTGCTGATAAGCCACCGCACCTCGGGCCACAGAACCGTCACATAGTCCAGGATATGGTAGGCCAGCATGTACAGCTCCCGCCCCCTCTCCCTGGGCGTTCCGGCCCACGGCGTCTGCGCCAGATATGCCTCATACGCTTTCCGGTAGTGGTTCAGGTTCCCTCTGACCCAGGGGCGCTCATCCCCCATATAGTGGATGACAGCCGGCCTCTTTTTGGCCTCCCCAAACATCTCCTCCGTCACCGCCCTGTAGGAAGGACTGCGGCGAATCAGATCCCCGTAGGAAAAATATCGGTAATTGGTAAAAAAGTTATACACAGGAGGCAGGGATTTTATCTCTCCTCTCAAAGTTCCGTTGAGCACGTCCTGGTCGCTGGCAAACAGTTTCCCTCCTTTTGCCCTCCAAAACTCCAGAAGCCGCCTTTGAACGCCTTCCTCCCTCCACCTTCTCAGATCAACCAGAAGCATGCCGGAGTTAAAGTAGGGGTCTTCTTTTCCCAGACCGATGGACTCCTTCACCGCCTCATAGATGGTGGGTTCCATAACGGCCCCTGCCGTCTTCCCCTCCAGATCCGCGTTCCACAGTCTCTCCAGAGACCGTACGATAACCGTATCACAGTCCAGATACAAAACTCTGTTCACACAGTCCGGCAGCACATCGCCCATAAACAGACGGCTCATGATGCTGATGTCATACCCCCCTGTATCTGCCTGAAAATCAAACCGTTCTCTTAAATCGCCCATCTCCTCAAAGATCAGCCGCCGCCCGTACTGACCCGCAATCTCCGTCAGGCCTTTCCTGCTGTCATCTGACAGACCCAGGGATAAAACATATACCGTGATCGACGGGCAGCTCCTGTTTCTGTCAAACAGGGAGAACATGGATGTCCCCAGATGTCTGACGTAAGCGTCGTTGGATGCATAGACTACATTCATAAAGCGGTCTCCTTCTCTGTCAGCAAACGGTCTTGTCCTGTTTTCTCCGGTATCCCGTCTCAAAATCCACCAGATTTCTCATTCCGTCTATATCGCCTGCCAGAAACTTCTCCAGATTCTCACCCGCGATCCTGACAATCCTCTCAAAGGTCTCCGGAAGATGATACTGCCCGGAAATATGAGGCGTGATCACCATCCTGGGCGCATCCCACAGGGGATGGTCAGCGGGCAGAGGCTCCGGCTCCGTCACATCCACCGCGCATCCTCCCAGATGCCCCTCCTCAAGGACCCTGCACAGGGCGTCACCGTCAATGGCGCTTCCTCGTCCTACGTTCAGAAGGTAAGCGCCGGGCTTCATCAGGCGCAGGCGCCGCTCATCCATAATATGATAAGTGCCGCGGCTGTTGGGCAGGGAGAGGGCCACAAAGTCCGCCCTGGGAAGCAGCATATCCAGACTCTCCGTGGTGTGAATCTCATCCACATACTCCGGCTTCTCACCTTTTGTCCTTCTGACGCCTATGACGTAACTGCCCAGGGCTTTCATCCTTTTCGCATACTCCCCGCCGATATCACCCAGCCCCACTGTCAGGGTGACGGCCCCCCAGATCGACGTCACATCTCCCTCATCCTTCCACAGGTGGTTTATCTGATTGCGGCAGTACCGGTAAAATTTATTCTGGAGCATAAAAGACATACCCACCATATACTCGGAGATGGCCAGGCCGTAAGCCCCCGTGGCATTGGTCAGCACAACGCCCGGCTTTAATACGCCCGGAGCGCAGTAAGTGTCAGAACCGGCGGAGTTCAGCTGCATCCACTCAAGTCTGCCGGCTTCCCTCAGCAATTTAGGGTTTATATTTCCTATAATAATATCCGCCTCCCGGATCTTTTCTCCGGTTACAGCAGAAGCCGATGTGTAAAAGAATTCACACCCGGCTCCTGTCTTTTCTAAATATTCTTTATGCCTGTCCTGTACAGGTATGGTCACTACAACTCTCTTCATCGCTCCTCAATCTCCATCAGCTGATCTACTCGTCTCTGGTGTCTTCCGCCCTCATACTCTGTGTCAAGCCATGCATCCGTAATCATCTTCGCCATCTCCACGCCCACAATCCTGGCCCCAAACGCCAGCACATTGGAATCATTGTGCAGCCTGGACAGACGGGCCGTGCAGGGTTCACTGCACACACAGGCTCTGATTCCCTTCACCTTGTTGGCCGCTATGGATATGCCGACACCGGTTCCGCAGATGGCGATTCCCAGATCCGCCTCCCCTGATGCCACGGCTCTTCCCACCTTCTCACCGTACACAGGGTAGTCGCAGCTCTCCGATGTGCCGGTTCCCATGTCCATGACCTCAATGCCCCGCTCCTCCAGGTGAGCCCTAATGGCCGTCTTCAGCTCCACAGCCGCATGGTCATTGCCTATTGCTATCTTCATAAATCCTCGTTCTCCTTATGCAAATTTTCCCTGTCACTTACAGTTTTTCGCTGAACCCGCCTCTTTATTCTGCCGACAGCCCGAAAAACCGCTGAACCCCCTCGAGTCTGGAACTCATACTCTGCAGCAAAAGGTCCGCCGTCGTAAAAGCGGCCATAGCTTCCACCACAACCACGGCTCTGGGAACTATGATGGGATCATGACGTCCCTTTATGCATATCTCCACCTCTTCCCCCCGGCGGTTTACGGTTCTCTGGGCAGAAGAGATGGACGGCGTCGGCTTGAATGCCGCCCGCACCACCACTCTGCTTCCATCGCTGATTCCTCCCAGAATTCCTCCTGCGTGGTTGCTGGTCTTGGCCACGACGCCCTGTGCGGATTTCGCAAAGCCGTCGTTATTGACAGAGCCGCTGCTCTCCGCCGCCGAAAACCCGTCCCCGATCTCAACGCCCTTCACCGCACCGACGGACATAATCGCGTGGGCCAGTCTGGCGTCCAGTTTCTCGAAAACCGGCTCCCCGATTCCGGCAGGCAGCCCGTCTATGACGCACTCCGCCACGCCTCCCGCCGAATCGCCCCGGGCCATAAGCTGTTCCAGATAGGCCTCCGCCCGGACCGCTGCCTGGGCGTCCGGCATACACACACGGTTCGCAAACCGCTCCTCCAGATCAAAATGCTCCGGAGAGATCCGGATATCCCCTATAGACCTTGTGTACGCCGTGACCCTGACTCCCAGGCTCTCCAAAAGTCTGGCTGCCACGGCTCCCGCCGCCACCCGCCCGATGGTCTCCCGCCCGGAGGAACGGCCCCCGCCGCGGTAGTCTCTGAATCCGTATTTGGCATCAAACGTGTAATCAGCGTGGCCCGGCCGGTACAGCTCCTTAATCTCGTCGTAATCATGAGATCTCTGATCCGTATTGCGCACGATCATGGAGATCGGCGTCCCCGCAGTCAATCCCTGAAAAACCCCTGACAGAATCTCCACCTCATCGCCTTCCTGGCGTTTTGTGGTAAAACGGCTCTGTCCCGGCTTTCTCCGGTCAAGGTACTTCTGTATATCCTCCTCACAAAGAGGCAGTCCCGCCGGACAGCCGTCCACCACGACCCCCAGCCCTTTCCCGTGGGATTCTCCCCATGTAGTCATGGTCAGCAGCGTTCCCCATGTCGATCCCGCCATATTCAGGTCCTCCCAATTCTGTAATCTCTGATGGATTCCCGTATCCGGCCTTCCGGTCCATCATACGGGCATTCCGCCTTGCCCTGCCTCGCTACCGAACCTTCACGATGGCACAGCAGTTGGGCTCGTCTACTTTCATAGGCCTTCCGCACATGATCAGAAGCCCCTTCTCATAGTCCACTTTAAAGAACGTAATGGACCCTGTCTCATGGTTAAAGGAAGCCAGATGCCTGTCGTCCGGGAAAACGGCGATATCCTTGGGATAATCGCCGCTGATGGGCAGACAGCACAGCAGCTTAAGAAGGCCTGTCTCAGGATCCCTGTCAAAAATGCTCACCGTGTTGTCCCCGGCATTGCTGCAGAACAAATGCCTCTCATCCGGTGAGAACCGGATGGCGCAGGCTGCCGTCAGCTGACTCAGCCGCTTTCCCGTGGTGGGGATGGTCTGAATCTTCTCAATCTTCGGGGAGCGCCTTCCCGTCTCATACGTATACACGTCAATAACGTTCTTTACCTCATACATCAGGTAAATGAACTTCCCGTCCGAACTGAAGATAAAATGCCTGGGAGCCGACTCCAGATCGCAGGGGATCGTATCCACCAGCATCAGCTGATCATCCATGAACCTGTACACTTTAACCTGATCAACCCCCAGGTCAGCCACCATGACAAACTTCCGGTCCGGGGTCAGCCGCGTGCAGCTGATGTGCGGACGGAACGTTCTCTCCGCCACGCTTCCCAGTCCTTTATGGTATACGCCTGCCGCAATGCTCCCGATAGTTCCGTCCGGGTTCAGATGCATCACCGTGGACTTCCCGTCATGATAGCCGGATACAAACAGATACTTTCCCTCCGGCTCCACGGACAGCTGGCACCCCCTCATGCCCCGGATATTGGCCATATTCAGCCTGGTAATACTTCCGTTTTCATGGATCCGGTAGGACGCCACCCCCTCATCCGCAATTGAATAAAGAGTCTTTCCGTCCATAGACGCCACCAGGTAAGAAGAGTTGTCAATTTCCATCTCACAGCGCTCTTTAAATCTCCCGTTTTCCACGTCCACATCGTAAACCGTGATGCCTTTCGCATTGCCTGTGTAGGAATAGGAACCTACATAGGCCATATATACACCCTTCATCTTACTGCCCCTCCTAAATTCCTGTGATTTTTACTTAAAGATATAATATCACACATTTCCCAAAAAAGCTATTGACAGCTATATATTTTTCTGTATAATGGAACTTGCACTTTGTTTATTATTACTAAACTTTAAGCTTATATCTGGTATCAGTTAGTATTAGTAAACTTTTTGTTCGGATTACCTAAGATTACCTTTAAGCGGAAGGAGCGACCATGGATATCGGTTTAAAACTGAAAGAGCTTCGCATCCTGAAAGGACTCACCCAGGAGGAGCTGGCTGACCGGGCGGAACTGTCAAAGGGATTCATCTCCCAGCTGGAGCGGAATCTCACCTCTCCCTCCATAGCCACCCTCATGGACATTCTTCAATGCCTTGGCACCACTCTGGGGGAATTTTTTAACGAAACGCCGGAGGAACAGATCGTCTTCGGCAAAACCGACTACTTTGAAAAAGTGGATTCCGAATTAAAAAATGAAATCCGGTGGATCATCCCCAACGCCCAGAAAAACGTCATGGAGCCCATTATGCTCACGTTGGAACCGGGAGGCGAGACCTACCCGGACAATCCCCACGAGGGGGAGGAATTTGGCTATGTGCTCCAGGGAACCATTGCCATTCACCTTGGAAGTAAGGTCTATAAGGCCAAAAAAGGAGAATCCTTTTATTTTGTCCCTGACAAAAAGCATTACCTCACAAGCAAGGCGGGCGCAGTGATCCTGTGGGTCAGCTCACCACCCAGTTTCTAAATTTACATACTATAGAGAAGTCAGGAGGAAACCATATGAGCAGTCTCATCGATTTAATCAACGTGTCCAAAAGCTTT
Organism: Hungatella sp.; assembly: GCA_022795805.1. Taxonomy (GTDB): domain Bacteria; phylum Bacillota; class Clostridia; order Lachnospirales; family Lachnospiraceae; genus UBA3402. The sequence continues at coordinate 19,266 of JAAWHK010000033.1, forward strand.
GACGGGACTCTGGTATTGGATGATTTAAACCTCTCTGTGAAGGAGAATACATTTGTCACTCTGCTCGGCCCCAGTGGCTGCGGGAAGACCACTACCCTGCGTATCATCGGCGGCTTCGAACACGCCGACACCGGCAAAGTGATCTTCGACGGTCAGGACATCTCCGACCTGCCGCCCAACAAAAGACAGCTGAACACCGTATTTCAGAAGTATGCCCTGTTTACCCACATGAACATCGCGGAAAATATCGCCTTCGGCCTTAAAATTAAAAACAAGTCCAAATCTTACATACAGGATAAGATCAGGTACGCCTTAAAGTTAGTGAACCTGGACGGCTATGAAAACCGCAGCGTGGATTCCTTAAGCGGCGGCCAGCAGCAGCGAATCGCTATCGCCCGTGCTATTGTCAATGAGCCCAGAGTACTGCTTTTGGATGAGCCTCTGGGAGCTCTGGATCTGAAGCTGCGTCAGGATATGCAGTACGAGCTGATCCGCCTGAAAAACGAGCTGGGTATCACCTTTATCTATGTGACCCACGACCAGGAGGAGGCTCTGACCATGTCCGACACCATCGTGGTCATGAACCAGGGCTATATTCAGCAGATGGGCACTCCTGAACAGATCTACAATGAGCCTGAAAACGCCTTTGTGGCTGACTTTATCGGGGAGAGCAATATACTCCACGGAACCATGATAAGGGATGAACTGGTGGAGATCTTCGGGGCCCGCTTCGCCTGCGTGGATAAGGGCTTCGGCACCAACGCGCCGGTGGATGTGGTCATACGCCCGGAAGATATCGACCTGGTAAGTCCCGAAGAAGGCACTCTCACGGGTGTGTGCACCCACCTGATCTTTAAGGGCGTTCACTATGAGATGGAGGTGACCACCCCCGACGGCTTTGAATGGCTGGTCCACTCCACCGACATGTGCCCTGTGGGAAAAGAGGTGGGCATCCGCGTTGACCCCTTTGACATACAGATCATGAACAAACCTGCATCAGAGGACGAGGAGGCCGTGGGAGTCAATGAATAAAAAATTATTATCCGGCCCTTACCTGATATGGATGGTGGGTTTTACGGTGATTCCGCTGCTGCTCATCGTGTACTACGGGCTGACCGACCGGACAGGAGCGTTTACCCTGTCCAACATCGTCTCCATCACCACGGCGGAACATGCCAAGGCATTATGGCTGTCACTGGGCCTCTCCTTTGTCAGTACCCTTGTGTGCCTGATGCTGGCCTATCCGCTGGCCATGATTCTGAGAAAACGGGGTGTTGGGAAAGGGAGTTTTGTGGTCTTTATCTTCATCCTTCCCATGTGGATGAATTTCCTCTTAAGAACCCTGGCTTGGCAGACACTGCTGGAAAGAAACGGTGTGATCAACGCCGTTCTCTCCGCCCTTGGCCTGCCCACCCAGTCCCTTATCAACACTCCCGGCGCCATCATCCTGGGCATGGTATACAATTTCCTGCCTTTTATGGTGCTCCCGATCTACAATGTGCTCTGCAAGATCGACGACAACACCATCAACGCCGCCCACGACCTGGGCGCCAACTTCTGGCAGACCCTGTTTCTTATCTGGCTGCCCTTAAGTGTTCCGGGGATTATCAGCGGCATAACCATGGTCTTCGTGCCGGCGCTGACCACTTTCGTCATCTCCAACCTGCTGGGCGGAAGCAAGATCCTTCTTATAGGGAACGTCATTGAGCAGGAATTTACCAGAGGGAGCAACTGGCATCTGGGCTCAGGCCTGTCCCTGGTGCTCATGATATTTATTCTCGGCAGCATGGCTCTCATCGCCAAATACGATAAAAACGGGGAGGGCAGCTCATTCTGATGAAACGTACGAAAGACAGTTTTAAAAGACTTGTGGAAAATTTCTATCTGGTGCTTATCATGGTATTCCTTTATGCGCCTATCGCCACCCTGATGGTACTGTCCTTTAGCAACTCCAAATCCCGTACCCAGTGGGGGGGATTTACCCTGCGCTGGTATGGGGAGATGTTTAAAAGCGCCACCATTATGACCGCGCTGCAAAATACCCTGGTCATCGCCTTTGCCTCGGCCCTTTTGGCCACAATCATCGGCACAGCGGCAGCCATTGCCATCAACACCATGAAACCCCTTCCAAGGACCGTGATCATGGGCATCACCAACATACCCATGCTGAATGCGGACATCGTCACCGGCATCTCCCTGATGCTGGCCTTTATCGCCTTCGGAATTTCCCTGGGCTTTAAGACGATATTGATTGCTCACATTACCTTTAATATCCCTTATGTGATCTTAAGCGTCATGCCCAAGTTAAAGCAGACCAATAAAAGTGTTTACGAGGCGGCTATGGATCTGGGAGCATCTCCGGTATACGCGTTTTTTAAGGTGGTGTTTCCGGATATCCTGCCCGGGGTACTGTCAGGATTTCTTCTGGCCTTTACCATGTCCCTTGACGATTTTATCATCACCCACTTCACCAAGGGGGCAGGGATCAACACACTCTCCACCCTGATCTACAGCGAGGTACGGCGGGGCATCAAGCCGTCTATGTACGCGTTGTCCACGATTATTTTTGTAACGGTTCTGGTGCTGCTGATCATCACAAATTTTGCGCCTCATAAAAAACAGGAGGGGCATTAATAAAAGAAAATACACGGAGGAGTAAGATTATGAAAAAAAACACCTTTGCTATGGCATTATCCCTTATCCTGGGCGCATCCGCAGTCTTGTCCGGCTGCGGCGGCAAGACAGACGCTTCCGGCAGCCAGGGGGGCGCCGGGGAAGTGTATGTGTACAACTGGGGCGAATACATCGACGAGGAGGTTATCTCCATGTTTGAGGAGGAAACCGGAATCAAGGTCATCTATGATATGTTTGAGACCAATGAGGACATGTACCCGGTCATTGAGGCGGGAGGCAGAACCTATGATGTCGTCTGCCCGTCTGACTATATGATTCAGAAGATGGTTGAAAACAACATGCTGGCGGAACTTAACTTTGACAATATTCCCAATGTCAGCCAGATCGATCCCCTCTACATGGAACGCTCCAAAAGCTTTGATCCGGAAAATAAATACTCGGTTCCCTACTGCTGGGGCACCGTAGGCATTCTCTACAACACGGGCATGGTGGCTCCTGAGGATGTTCCCACCCGCTGGTCTGATCTGTGGGACGAAAAATTCAACGGCGAGATCCTGATGCAGGACAGCGTCCGTGACGCGTTTATGGTCGCTTTAAAATCCCTGGGATATTCCATGAACTCGGAAAACGAGGCGGAGCTTGGCCAGGCCAGGGATCTGCTGATCCGGCAGAAACCGTTGGTTCAGGCCTATGTCATCGACCAGGTAAGGGATAAGATGATCGGCGGGGAAGCTGCCGTGGGCGTTATCTACTCCGGGGAGATGCTCTATATTCAGGAGGAAGTGGCGGCCCAGGGGCTGGATTATGACCTGGAATACGTACTCCCGGAAGAAGGCACCAATGTATGGATCGACTCCTGGGTAATTCCGGCCAATGCCAAAAATAAGGAAAACGCGGAAGCCTGGATCAATTTCCTGTGCCGTCCGGAGATCGCCAAGATGAATTTTGAATATATTACCTATGCCACGCCTAATAAGGGGGCTTTCGAGCTGCTGGACGAGGATCTGAAGAACAACAAAGCCTTGTTTCCGGATATAGAATCGCTTGACAACTGCGAGGTATTCCAGTATCTTGGAAATGAGGTGGACAGTATCTACAATGATCTTTGGAAAGAAGTAAAGTCTAATTAACACCTGTTTTACCTGTTTATGAGAAACTGTCTCCACCCAACTTGCAACTACAGCGGATAAAAGCCGCGGAAAGGGGTACTTTATGGAAATTTTAAAGGTATTGGAGGAGATGCTGAGACATGTGGTGGACATGGCCATTGTGGGGTTTGAGTTTGTAGGTGTATTTGTCATTATACTGGCAGGCCTTAAGGGTATCCGTGACTATGTGAAAAAAAGCCCTCAGATCCGCCTTAACCTGGCCATCGGTATGGCACTGGGATTGGAGTTTAAGCTTGGAAGCGAGATCCTCCGTACGGTAATCGTCCGCGATCTTGCCGAAATCGCCACAGTTGCCGCTATCATCATCCTCAGGGCAGCTTTGACTTTCCTCATCCACTGGGAGATCAAGGAGGAGAAGGCAGACGAAGAAGAACTGAAGCGTCTGGAAACTTCTTCCGCAGACAAGATTTAATGTGTAAAATCAATCATCAAGGAGAACGAGTATGAGTAAAAAGAGCATTATTTTTCTGGACATTGACGGTACCCTGGTCAACACTTCCGCCAACCCGGAATTTATTCCTCAGTCTGCCGTCACAGCCGTGCAGCAGGCACGTCAGAACGGCCATCAGATTTATCTCTGCACCGGCAGAAGCAAGGCTGAAATCTATGATTTTATAACGGAAGTGGGCTTTGACGGCGTTATCGGAGCTGCCGGGGGATTTATTGAAGTCCGGGGAAACGAAATTTTCCACGAAACCATCAATCCTGACTCTGCCGCCGCAGTCGCCAGGTATTTTGATGACCATAAGATTGATTTCTATCTGGAAAGCAATACCGGGCTTTACGCTTCCAAAAATCTGATTCCCCATCTGGAACGGATCATGTACGGCGATGTGGAACACGATCCGGCTGCAAGAGAGCGCAAAAAAGAGGGGAGTCATTTTATCAATGCCCTGACAGAAACCGCCAAGATGCCTATGGATGACATTAACAAAATCTGTTTCCTGGAGACAAACGGATCCAAATACCAGCATATTTACGATACGTTCCACGATGAATTTTATATGGTAAGGTGCACGGTTCCCATGTTCGGTGATGAAAGCGGCGAGATGTCCGTTCCTGGGATCAACAAATCCACTTCCATACGCATTTTGCTGGACCACCTGAACGCCGATATTGCAGACACCTATGCTGTGGGCGACGGCATGAACGACGCCGAGATGCTTGACTGCGTCCATGTGGGGATTGCCATGGGCAATGCGAAAGAAGGGCTGAAAGCCATTGCCGACTACATAACCACCGATCTCATGGAGGACGGTATTTACAATGCCTTTAAGCATTTCGGATTAATCTGAGGAGGAATTTCACTATGGATTATAATGTGTTTCAGTTTGGCGCAAAGGGCGACGGCGTGACGGATGATGCCGCTTCCATCCAAAAGGCTGTCGATACCTGCAGCCAGGCGGGCGGGGGACGGGTAATTCTGGAAAGCGGAAAACATTTCTATTCCAGCTCCATTATCCTGAAAGAGAAGGTGGATCTGCATATTGAACGGGGCGCCGTTCTTTCGGCCCACTCCGATATCGGCACTTATTTCCACCCTAACCATGGGCAGCGGGACGACGGCGTGGATCGGGCAGGCACTCCTGTAACCTTAAAGCCGTCCTATGCCTTCATCTATGCCAAAGATGCCGACGGGATAGCCATCTCCGGCGAAGGCGCCATCGACGGCAATGCCTACGCATTTGTAAAGCAGGTAAGCCCCTACTACGTAACCGGAGACTTTTATCCAAGACCCACTCTGGTTTATGTGGAGCACTGCAGCCACATATCGTTTACCGGCGTCACCATGCGCAACGCCCCTTTCTGGACTCTGCATCCTGCCGGATGCGATGATGTGCTCATCTCCGGAATCCGGATCTTAAATGATTTAAATGTGGCCAATTCCGACGGCATTGACCCGGATCACTCTACCAATGTGCGGATTATCGGCTGCCATGTAACCTGCGCCGACGACTGTATCTGCTTAAAAAGTTCTGCAGGAAACATGGAGTACGGCCCCACAAAAAATGTCCTAATCTCCGGATGTACCCTTACCTCCACATCTGCCGCCCTGAAAATCGGCACGGAGGGAACAGGAAATTTTGAAAACCTGATCGTTGACAACTGCATTATCAGTGACAGCAACCGGGGAATCTCCATCCAGATCCGGGACGGCGGCAGCGTGACCAACGCCTCCTTCTCCAACATTATCATTGAAACCCGTCGTTTTGCTGACTGCTGGTGGGGCTGCGGGGAACCTATTACCATCTCCACCCACAACCGTGATGAACATACGCCGTCCGGACACATAAAGAACATACGCTTCTTCAATATCACCTGTGACAGCGAAAACGGCGTCTTTCTTTCGGGAAGCGACAAAAACCATATTGAAGACGTGCTTTTTGAGCATGTATCGGTTACCGTCCATTCCAAAAGCAAATGGCCCAAAGGCATGTATGACCTGCGTCCCGGAATCAATCAGGGAATCGAGGAAATCAACTCCGCAGGTTTCTTTATGAGGCGGGCCGATGATGTGGTACTGCGCAACTGCCGCGTAAAATTTGAAGGCAACGAGCGTGACAAGTTCGGGGAAGCCCTTTTCGCCCAGGACTGCGAAAACCTGTCTATGGAAGGGTTCTCGGGGAAAGCCGCCCGGGCCGGTGTTGAAGATATCCGGATTTTATAGGAATCCTGCAAGCAGGTTTAGCAGGTTTGGTTTCATAGGACAGCACCTTATGAAATAGAAAAAACAGAGGGACCTCTGACAGCGAGGACCCCTCTGTTTTTACATGTTTTTTATTTCCATCCTTCAGGCAGATATTCCAACGTATTGGCAATCATATCATCTGCCAGGCTCTTCACATCCTCCTCACCGGCTCTTCCCTTTACCAGAGGATCGTTAAGGAATGCTTTATAAACCAGCTCCCTGTCACAGTCCAGAGCCGCTTTCAGGACATACTCGTGATTCTCCACATGAGGCATAATCAAGGCACGGACATTATCCGGAATCTCCCCTGCAATCAGAGGTTTAATCGAATCACGGCTGAACACCGCATTGGTCTCCACCACGGCTGTATCCGGCAGGTTGGGAATCTGCAGGTTGGTATTGGGGATATTTACATTGCTTACCACTCTCTCCAAACCGCACAGAGCCTTAATGAGCAGGATTCCCTCTTCCCCTGAAGGGTTCAGATCGATCTCCTCCTCCCCTTTTACCAGGCGGGCGCTTCTGTCAAGACGTTTCTTTAAATCTTCTTTTCTCCAGTCAACGGTAGTCAGGCCAAACTTCCAGCTCTTCACAGTCTCCGGATCCTTTAAATACTCTCCTCCGGGCATAAACTCCGCAAGATGGCGGTCTCCGGCAGCGGCAATAAGGCCAAACCGGTTAAACAGGTCAAATTTTACCCTGTGAGCGCAGTTAAAGCTGCTGTTAGCCCAGTTCCTGTCCGGCTCACTGTACCCTTCCTCAAAATTCTTCTCAATAAACTCACGGTATACAGGGAACAGATCGATGCCTTTATAGGAAGCCTGGTCAAACCAGGTAAAGTGGTTAATTCCCAATACATTTACATGGATATTCCGGCGATCCACGTCCTTCAGCCCCATAGTCTCCTCACAAATGCCCTTTAACACCTTCTGGGTGCCGAACACCTCATGACAGCAGCCAAAGGCTTTGATCTGGGGGAACACATGGTACAGGGTCTTCACGCACAGCGTCATGGGATTGGTATAGTTGATAACCCATGCGTCGGGAGAATAGGTTTTCACCGCATTGGCAATATCCACAAACATGGGGATCGTCCTCAAAGCGCGCACAATTCCGCCCGGACCTGCCGTGTCCCCTACAGACTGATAGATTTGAAGCCGCTCCGGCAGATGAACGTCAGACTGCATCTCGTCAAAGGTACCCGGCAGAATGGAAATCACAACAAAGTCTGCACCCGTAAGAGCTTCTTCTATAGTTCCGGTAGTGGTATAGTTCCATTTCCCTTTTGTGTCCTGGCGCTCTGTCAGATGGTTGCCGATGATCTCATTGTGTTTTGCCGCCTCCTGGTCGATATCATACAGGCGGATGGTTCCGCTTAATGAATCGTCCATGGATAAGTCGGTCATAAAGGTCCATGCCCATCCCCTGGAACCGCCGCCTATGTAGGCAATCTGCAGATCGGAAACTTTGTTGTTTTCGTATTTCATGGTAATCCTCCTTGTTCAATACGTTCACTGTATTTTCTATGGACTATCATACTACAAAATAGTATAATTATCTTATAAAATTGCCTACAGATTTTATATTTTCGTACTTTTGGATACTATCCGGCACAAAGAGACTCTGAGAGTACAAAAAGCGGTAAAGGAGGCCTGAAACATGGAACAGGTAGTATTCCAGGGAGGTATGGAGGGGCTGACTGTAGATCAGGTGATACGGGATTATGAGTATTCCATGGCTGCCAGGCATTTCCACGATACCTTTGAATTGTATTATCTTTTGGAGGGGCAGAGATATTATTTTATTGATAAGCAGACGTACCTGGTAAAAGCCGGGGATGTGGTGCTTATAAAACCTAACCAGATCCACAAAACCAGCATGGCCGGCATCTCCTACCACAACCGCATCCTCTTTCAGATCAGCAGCCAGATGATGGACCCTTTTTTGAAGGCCTGCGG
>JAAWHK010000034.1 GCA_022795805.1 Hungatella sp.
GATATAATGGTTCCCTTCTTCCGAATCAGCCGCTCATTGATGCAGTAAAACAGCTGGGACGACACAAAGCTGTTGTTCAGCTCCGTCCCCAAATCGTCGATGATCAGCAGGTCGCAGTCCAGAATGTGCCGGTACATGTCCTGCATGTCCTCCTCCGTATCGTGCCGGAACTTGTTCTTCGAAAAAATTTCAAACAGATCACCGGATGGCAGGTAGATAACCGACTGGTATCTGTCTATCAGCTCCTTGGCAATACAGTTTGTCAGGAATGTCTTTCCCACACCTGTGCTGCCCGTAAAAATCAGATTGCCCCCTTTGGCTGCAAACCCCTCCACATACTCCCTGCACCATCCGTAGACCTGCTTCATGTAGTCCACCACGGTCATACCTATCTGGGGAATCACTTCCTTGTTGTCATAGTATTCAAAAGTAAATGCCGAAAAATTCTCCCGTTCCAAAATCTCCTGGATGTTGGACTGAGCATACAGAAGGGCAATCTCCTCCTTTTTAAAACACCGGCACTTCTTCCCCTCCACATACCCTGTGTCCTGACACTGCGGGCAGCAACAGCGCATCTCCATGTAATCCGGAGCGTAGCCGTAGGCCCTAAGAAGCACTGTCTTCTGCTCCCTCAGGTCCTCAAGCTGGCTTTTCAGTACCTGCTTCGCCTTCATGTCCCCGTCCAGGAGCCTTCTGGCACAGGCTACCGCCTGGGTGCTCATGGCATCCTCAAGCTGGCGGATCTGAGGAATACGCTCATAGATCTCCGCAATCCGCTGATCCTGTTCATATTTATTCTGAAACTGCCGCTGGTTATAAATCCGCATAATGGCGTTATACTGGGAATTACTTAATGACATATACCCCTCCTTGCCGGATGAAACGCTAAGAGTCCCCAAGCCGCTCTTTCAGCCGCTCCAATACCATAGCGTCATAATTCGTATCCCGCTCCTCGAAATTGTGGAACTGGGTTTTCGCGGGCTTAACCGCCGCCTGTTTATTCCCCCGGCTGCTGTCACGCAGCCGGTCCATCTTCTGGATGTCCGCTATAACCCGGACGCCTCCCTTCTTCCAGTCGGACAGTATCTTATCCGCATAGGCAAAACTGGGTTTATGGATGGCCTTCAAGGTCCGGCTGCACGCTTCCAGCACGATATCCTTGGTAAATCCAAATTCCTGAAACCACTTGCGTATGAAATCCTGCTCCGAGTCTCCGGGGCGCCTGTCGCTGATACCAAAGGCCCGCATAACCGCAAAGCCTTCCTTGGAAAATGTGGCTGTGTATGACTTGGCTTCGTCCACGGTCCGAAATCCTTTCTCATGCCAGCTAATGGCCACGGATTCCAGATATCGAATACTGCTGTGACCGTTCTGGACACAGTACTCCACCAGGTACTCCAAAAGCTCCGCAGACATGTGCAGGGCATCGTACAGATAGGCAAACACCTCACACTCTCTCGGGGTGAATATCTTGTCCATATATTTCTGCGATATGTACAGAAGCTGGGTAAAATCCTCCTGGCCCGCCAGACGGCTTACCTGCTCCGGCGTGTAGGTCTTTCTGACCGACTGTGAAACCAACGCCGCAGAAGCCGCAGGCTCCCTTGCCGCTGTCAGAGGTACTGTCTTTTTCCTGTCCGCAGCACCGCCGGTCTCCGGTGCTAAAGCCCTCCCGGTACCGCCTCCGGCATTTTCCTGTGCTGCCAAAGCATCAAGACGGTCTTTGCCCCTATCCGCTGCCGGCCCCCTGTTAATCGTTCCCTTCGGTTTTCCCGGCATATCCGCCTTTTCGTCCCCCGGCTCCTGCCTTTTGTCCGTCGCCTCCTGATCAAAGCCATCTGCCGTCTCCTCTTTAAGCACGCCCTGACGCACCCAATACCCGATGGCCCGCCTCACATCCGACTCCGTGTGGTTCAGATCGTCGGCAATCTGTCCCGCATCCCGGATCTGTCCCTCATGCCGCAGAATATACAGATATACCTTCACATATTCCCCATTGGCCCCTGCCATATATCTGTCAATAAACTCATTGGCAACCATAGTGGCATTCAGTTTCAAACTACTTTTCATATCCGCAATTCACCCTGTCTTTCTTCTCTTTCCCCATCATACCATATGTCCGGTGAAAAGAAAATAGCCGGAATTTATCCACCATCCCATTGTGGATAATGTGGATAATGTGCATATTCAGTCAACATAAGTCTGAAAATACTGTCGAACCATGTCGAAACCCCCGTAAATACCGGATTCTAAAATTGGCTGACGACTTATTATGTAAATTAACAAATCCACAGCAGTTTTCGGCGGAAAATGTTGAAAACTCTGTGGATAATGTGGATAACTTACTTCCCCAGGAGGTTTTCCCCCACTTTAACGATATCTCCGGCCCCCATAGTTATCAACAGATCACCCTTGACACATTTTTCTAAAATAAATGTCTCAATCTCGTCAAATGAAGAAAAATAATGGGCTTTTGTCCCCAACGCCTCGATCCGGCCGGCAATATCAGCAGAGCTTATACCCAAATCGTCTGTTTCCCTGGCCGCAAAGATATCTGCCAGCACGACCTCGTCTGCCGCTGCCAAACTCTGGGCGAACTCGTCGAGAAAGACCTTCGTCCTGGTGTATGTGTGGGGCTGGAACACGCACCACAGCTTCCTGTGGGGATAATTCTTAGCTGTAGCCAATGTAGCCGCAATCTCTCTGGGGTGATGGGCGTAGTCATCAATAATGGTCACCCCGCATATCTCTCCCTTTTTCTCGAACCTGCGGTCAGTCCCCGCAAAGTTGGCCAGTCCTTCCTTTATATGCTCCAGATCCACTCCCAGCTCCCGGCACAGTGCCACAGCCGCCAGAGCATTGTAGACATTGTGCTCTCCCGGTACGCCCAGGGTGACGGTTTCCGCCTTCTCACCGTGAATCAGCAGATCAAATGTATCTCTGGCATACTCGTCGTACGTAATGTGACCCGCGCTGTAATCACTGTCCGGATTCCGCCCTACGGTCACAACCCGGCACTTTAACCCCTCCGTGATCTCTTTGACCCTGTCAATATCGCTGTTGATCACCAGCACTCCGTTCTCAGGCAGTTTCTCCGCAAACTTTCGGAATGAACTGCGGATGTGATTAATATCCTTAAAATAGTCCAGATGGTCCTCCTCGATATTCAGAATCACCGCCATGTTGGGAAAAAAGGACAAAAAGCTGTCCGTGTACTCGCAGGCCTCCGTCACGAAAATATCGGAGCCTCCCACCCGGATATTGCCGCCGATGGAATGCAGGATTCCCCCCACCGATATGGTAGGGTCTTTCTCTGCTGCCATAAGAATCTCTGCTGCCATGGATGTGGTGGTCGTCTTGCCATGAGTCCCCGCAATACCGGCTGCATACCTGTAGTTTCTCATCATCTGCCCCAAAAGCTGGGCCCGGCTCAGCATGGGGATGCCCGCCTCAGCGGCCGCCTGGTACTCCGGGTTATCCTCATGCACAGCCGCCGTGTACACGGCCACATCCACAGTTCCTCCTGCATCCCGGATGTTGGATGCCTGCTGCCCGTAAAATACTCTGGCTCCCTTCGCCTCCAAATGTTCTGTAAGCTCTGATTTATGAGAATCCGAACCGGACACGGCAAAGCCCTCCTCCATGAGAATCTCTGCCAGGCCGCTCATGCTGATGCCCCCGATTCCGATAAAATGCACATGTCCCTGTTTCTGAAAATCTATCTGATACATATTGGCCTCCGCCTTTTCCTTAATTTGGGGCACAAAAATCCGCCCTTTCCTTATTATAATAAAAAAAGACGGGAAAATCTACAGATTCTCCCGTCTTTCTTCGATTCCTTCGGAATTTTCATCCGGTTTTATAATCATCAGCTTTCCTGACCCAATACCGCCTTCATCTCTTCCATACCAGGATAGGATGCAATAGCCCCATGCTTTGTCACGCTGATGCCGCAGAATGCATTGGCAAACTTAAGATACTCTGTCATCTTCTCTCCGGTCACCTCCGGCAGGCTCTCTGCCGTCACGCCGTCTGCAGACAGGCAGTATAAAAAGGAACCGATAAATCCGTCTCCCGCTCCTGTGGTATCCACAGCCTTCACTTTCTTCCCGTCTGCCGCTCCCTTATTGCAGGCCGTATAGCACTCCGCCCCTTCGGAGCCCTTGGTGTAGATTACCATACATGTATTTCCTGTCAGCAGTTTCGGAAGAGCCTTTTCAATATCATCGCATCCGGTAATAAACTCCAGTTCCTCGTCGGATATCTTCAGCACATGAGCCAGTGGAGCAAATTCCAGAACCGCCTGGCGCAGTTTACCCGTATCTTCCCACAGCTGCAGCCGCAGATTGGGGTCAAAGCTGATAAGTCCCCCTTTCCTCACCGCGTACTCTACAGCCTTTCTGTGAGCTTCCTTCATGGGAAAATCCCCCAGGGACACGGAACAGAAGTGAAGGGCAAACACATCCTCAAACCACTCCTCCTTCACATCCTCCGCCCTCAGAAGCATGTCTGCCCCCGGCTTCCGGTAAAAAGAAAACTCCCGGTTTCCGTCCTCCTTCAGGGCCACGAAGGCCAGAGAGGTATTGGCCTCCTTTGTCCTCTTCACATAGTCACACCCTATGCCGCAGGATACAAATTCATCCACAATCTTATCCCCAAAAGGGTCATCCCCCAGCTGAGTGATCATAGCCGACCTACCTCCCAGTTTCACATAGGCTCCGCACACGTTGGCCGGCGCCCCTCCTACGGCAGGCTGAAACCCTTTTACGTTCTTTAACTCTTTTCCGGTCTCCTCAGGAATAAAATCAATCAACGCTTCCCCGATCGCCAACAGTCTCTTCATACTGACATTACCTCCTGTTTTCATCTTTAATTCCCGCTGGTGGGAATAAATCTGGCAACCCTTCCCGCAAACTCGGCCAGATTCTGTGTCTGTAAAATCACTCTCCCCGGCCCTGTAAGCCTGGTGAGAAACAGTCCTTCACCGCCGAAGAAAATATTCCCCAGGCCCTTCACCGTCTCAATCTCATACCCTACAGTCTTCTCAAAGGCCACTACATTGCCTGTGTCCACCTTAAGCACTTCCCCCGGAGCCAGATTCTTCTCCACCATATCCCCGTCAATCTCCAGGAAGGCCATGCCGCATCCATGGATATCCTGCAGAATAAATCCCTCTCCGCCGAAAAGCCCGGCAGAAAACTTCCTGGTAAATGTAATATCCAAATTCACGCTGTCCTGGGCGCACAGAAACGCCCCCTTCTGACAGATAAGGCCGTCGTTTACGCTGACATCAACCGGAAGGATACGGCCTGCCACCGTGGATGCAAACGCGATCACAGCACCTGCCCTTGCGGCGCGGTACGTGGCCATAAACAGCGATTCCCCCGAAAGCATGCGGCCCAGCCCCTTCATCAGCCCGCCCTTCGTGTTGGTAGCCATCTCCACCCCGTCCGTCATCCACGCCATGCCTCCTGACTGGGTGTACATGCTCTCCCCCGGTGCGTCAAACATTACCTCGACAGCCGGCATGGTATCTCCAATGACCCGATATTGCATAAAATTATTATCCCCCTCATACCTTTAAGATTTGTTACTGTTTTTAATCTTATCGCAGACACGGAAATGATTCAAGTTTTTTTCTCTTTTTTTACAAAATACGTGAAATTTTATGCCATTTTTATCGGTTTTGTTTTATAATAAAGTCATCATTCAGAAAGGATTCCTTGACATGCATTTTCTAAAAAAATTCGCCCGGTTTGTTTTTAGGGTTATACGGTTTATTTTGAATGTTATTTTATGCGTACTGGGAGCTGCCGGATGGCTTTTACAGGCCCTGCTGCAGACAGTCACCGTTCTCTTTGTCCTCTCCCTTGCGGCGGGATGCGTGGTCTTTATCAAAGTAAAGCCTCACCTGGAGCGCAGCCGGGAGGTGGCATACGATACCCTTGCCCAGATGCAGCGGGACGACTTCAGCATGCTTTCCGACACGGAGATCTTCGACAAGGACGGAAAGCGCATCGGCATCATTAATGCGGGCCACTATGAATACGTGGATATTTCGAAAATCAGCCTGAATCTTCAGAACGCCTACATAGCCCAGGAGGATCGGCGCTTCAAATCCCACAGCGGGGTTGACTGGATCGCCACTACCCGCGCCGGTCTGGCGCTTATCAAGCATCGGGGCGCCATCACCCAGGGCGGAAGCACCATCACCCAGCAGATCATCAAAAACACGTATCTGACCCAGGAACAGACCTTTACCCGGAAGATGGTGGAGATCCTGCTGGCTCCGGAGATTGAGAAGACCTATTCCAAGGCAGACATCATGGAATTTTACTGCAATACCAACTTCTACGGCCATCAGTGTTACGGTGTGCAGGCTGCCAGCCGCTACTATTTCGGAAAGGACGCCGCAGACCTGGATGTACATGAAGCCGCAGTGCTGGTGGGAATCAGCAACAGTCCTTCCGCCTATGATCCCGTGCTCCACCCCGACGCCGCTCTCAAGAAGCGCAATGAAGTGCTCAAAAGCATGCTGGAGGTGGACATGCTGACTGAGAAGGAATATGAGAATGCCACGTCCCACACTCTCCGCATCATTCAGGAACAGCAGGAGGGAACGGACGACAGCTATCTCACCAGCTATGCCATCCACTGCGCCGCCCTGGAGCTGATGAAGCAGGATGATTTTGAATTCCAGTATACGTTTTCCAATAAATCAGATTATGACGCCTATATGGAAAAATATACCGCTTCCTACAACGAAAAGAATGACTCCATCCGAAACGGCGGCTACAAGATCTACACATCCCTGGACCAGAATATCCAGAACACGGTCCAGAACAGCCTGGATGAGATTCTCTCCTCCTACACAGAGCTTCAGGATAACGGCAAATACGCCCTCCAGGGCGCCGCCGTCATCGTCGATAATCAGACCAACTATGTGGTGGCCATCGTAGGCGGCCGGGGCACGGAGGATCCCTTTAACCGGGCATATCTAAGCGCCAGGCAGCCGGGCAGCACCATCAAGCCTCTGCTGGATTATGGACCCGCTTTTGATACAGGGGAGTATTATCCATCCCGCATCATCGACGACCACCAGTGGGAGGACGGCCCCGCCAACAGCGGCGGTCACTATTACGGTCCTGTAACCGTACGTGAAGCCTTAAACCGCAGTCTTAACACCGTAGCGTGGCAGGTACTGGAAGATATCGGCATCGGCACCGGCCTGAGCTATCTGGACAGCATGCAGTTTCAGAGGCTCACCTATGTGGACAATGATGTGCCCGCTTTAAGCATCGGCGGCTTTACCAACGGGGTCCGCGTTGTGGACATGGCAAAAGGGTTCAGTACCCTGGCCAACAGCGGTGTCTTCAATGACAGAACCTGTATCGTGAAGATTGAGCATGAGCAGCAGGGCGATCTTACAGCCCGGACCTTTGCCGTGACAAAACAGGTCTACAGTGTTGACACCGCCTTTATGCTTACGGATGTACTGAAAGGGACCATGACGGCTCCTTACGGGACAGGCCGTGCTCTCGGCCTGTCCGGCGGGATGCCCGCTGCCGGAAAGACAGGCACCACCAACAACAGCAAGGACACCTGGTTCTGCGGATATACCCGGTATTATACAGGTGCGGTGTGGGTCGGATACGACACTCCCCGGGCCATGCCCGGCATCTTCGGCAGCACCTACGCAGGCGTTATCTGGAAAAATGTCATGAATCAACTTCACGAAGGGCTGGAACCCTGGGACTGGGAACAGCCTGAGACCGTTGTAAAAGATTCCTATAACCCTGCTACCGGCGCAAGGCTTCACCCGACTTACCCGACGTCCGCCCCGGAGACGGCACCGGCCCGGACGGAACCGCCCGCTCAGCCGCCGGTTCCGGAGACGCCTGCCGCCCAGCCTGCCGAATCCCAGCCTGTTCCGGCAGAAACAGCGGCTCCCGAAACCGCGCCTCCGGAAACCCTTCCGGTTGAAACGCCCCAGCCTGCTACGGAAACCCAGCCTGCCGGCCCGGCCTATGCCCCCGCAGACTCCGCGCCTCAGCCTTCGCAGGATACTTCGGAACACATGGCTGTACCTGAAGGGCCTCCCTGGGTCCTGAACGGCGATCCGGTCTACTACATGATGTCCATGACCGGACCGGGAGTGAGCGGCCAGCCCTCCAAAGAGGCGGAAAGCGAGACATCTGCCAGCCCCATCCCGCTAAAGCCGGGCCCCGGTACCCTTCCCCCGTCCCAGTGGAACAGGAACAATCCTCCTGCCGCCCAGGAACCGGCCGTACAGGAAACCCAGCCTGAGGCTACCGTTCCCGCTCCTCCCGCCCAGGAAGCAGCCCCCGCCCCCCTGCCGCCGGACACGCCTTATGTGGAACCGGCTGCTCAGGCCGGAACCAACCTGGTGGATTACTTCAGCAACCGATCGGAACTGATGGCGCAGCAAAATATCACCAATAAAGCCCAGAGCCGTCTGTTGGACGAATTAGAGGACCTTATTGCCTCATTTGAGAATGCCACCATCAACTCCGCGGCGGATGTCCCCCTTATTCAGGAACAGTACAGGGATATCTCCTCAAAGTTAAAGCAGGTTCAGACAGGCGACGACCGGCGACGGCTCTACGACCAGGCCGAGGCCAGATGGTCAGAGCTGTCCGCCGTTATTGACTCTATGGGGGAAGCGATCCGGATTTACGAAGAAAAGCAGGAGCTGCTGGAAAAACAAGAGCTGAAAAAGGCGGAAGAGCAGGCTGCGCTGGACAGAAAGAATCAGGAGATTCAGGATCGCATCGACTCCTTTGAGGCTGCCCTCCAACTTCTGGAAGGTATGAAATACCAGTCTGCGGAGGCGGATTCTTTGGTTACTACCGCCATATCCAAACTGGGAGATCTGTATGGCTACGCCGAGACAGATAGTTACCGCGCCCGCCTGGATGCAGCTATCCGCCGCATCCGCTCTCTTCCCACGCAGGCCCAATGGGATGCCCAGGAGGCACAGAAAAAGGCGGATGCCCTTTCCCAGGGCAGCAGAGACCAACAAACCCTCTACCAGACATATCTGGCAGAAAAGCGTTACTGGAACACTCAATCTTACGGACCGGGGAGGAACTGATATTGGAAGAAAAGATACCGTTACACGAAGAAACCGCTGCCCAGACGGCTTCACGGCCCTCAGAGGCGGAAAAGGAAAATCCGGCAGAACAGCTTCTGCCGGATGACCTTATGAACTCCTTAAGCCATGACGATCACCTTTCGGACATATCCTCCATATTTCCGGAGGATACTCCTGAAAGTTCCTCTGACAGCACTCCGGACGTCGGCAGCGCTCCCGACACCGGCAGCGCTTCGAACCAGGTCAGTGCTTCAGACGAAGACGCCCTTCCTGACGAAGAGGAGGTTTTGCAGCCCTCCAAAAAGAAGCGCCGCGTTCCTCCCGCCGTTCCGGTTCACCGGTGGTTTGTCACGTTTATGTGCATGAATATTCCCGTTATTGGATGGCTCTATCTGTTTGTGCTGGCCCTCAGCCCCTCCAAAGGCCCGAGAAGAGATTTCGCCAAAGCCTACCTTCTCTATAAGCTGGTATTTCTTCTGCTGGCCCTGGCTATTTTAGCCGTGGCTTTCCACTATGGGATGGAGGTTCTGGACAAACTGCTGGCTTATATGGAAATGCTGTGATTTGCTTATCAAATGGGGCTGCCGTTTACGACAGCCCCTGATCAATCATCGGGATTCCATTTCCAGCCTCTGTTCCATAATGCTTCTCAGATAGTCAACGGTCTGGCCCGCAGTCTGCCCCGTCTCATTCACCGTAATATCCGCATACTTTTCATAGTAAGGAATCCTCTCATTATACAGATCCAGAAGAGTCATTCCGTCTCTCAGCACAACCCCTCTGTCCACCAGGTTCCCAAGTCTTGCTTCCACATCCTCATAGCTCAGCTTCAGATATACAATGGTACTGATCTCCCTGAGATGTTCCATGGCCTCTTTCCCGTAGATTACACTTCCGCCGGGCGCTATCACCGACCGGTCCACATCCAGGGACGCATTGACCCGGTTTTCCACTGCCATAAAACCGTCCAGCCCCTCCTGGGCTATAATCTCTTTCAGAAGCCTTTTTTCCCTCTCCTGAATCACAATATCCACATCCACAAAAGAAAACCCCAAACGCTTTGCCAGAAGAACGCCTACCGTGCTTTTTCCGGAAGCCGGCATTCCCACCAGCGTGATATTTCTGTCTTTTCCTGTCATCTCCGTCTTCCTTTCTTCTGCACCGAATAGCCAAACCTGCCCAGCTTTTCCCCCAAAAGAAAATACTCACCGTGGGAGTAGGCCACCAGGCCGGTATCATTAAGATG
Source organism: Hungatella sp. (assembly GCA_022795805.1). Lineage (GTDB taxonomy): Bacteria > Bacillota > Clostridia > Lachnospirales > Lachnospiraceae > UBA3402. The sequence continues at coordinate 10,362 of JAAWHK010000034.1, forward strand.
GAATTTACCCCTGTCGTCTATCTGGTCTTTGTCAACCGTGACACTTACAACCTCCGCCAAAAACATATCATGGGTGCCAAGTTCCATGATCCGACGGACTCTGCACTCCAGGTTCACCGGGCTTTCCTCTATGCCCGGCGCCTGGATAACCGCGGATTTTAAGGGTGTCAGCTTCATGTCTCTGAACTTATCCACATCTCTTCCCGATCTCACACCGCAATAATCGGCTGCCCGTGCCAGATCCCCGGTTACCAGGTTCACCACAAACTCCTCGGTGTCCTTTATAATGCTATAGCTGAAACGCTCTTTCCTCAAGGAGACGGAAAGCATTACAGGGTCTGAGCATACGGTGCCTGCCCAGGCCACAGTGATAATATTGGGCGTCTCACCGGGGCGGCCGCAGCTGACCATAACCGCCGGAACAGGATACAGCATATTGCCCGGCTTCCAGACTTCCTTACTATGTCCCATGACTCCTCCTGCTTCAGTCATTATCCGGCATCAGTTTTACTACGATCATCATCTGCCGCACAAAAGACCCCTCTTCCAGCTCAAGATCCTCCTCATGGCTTACCTCTGGCAGATCTGCATTCTCCTCTTCCAATTCCACACAGATCCAGTTGTATGCTGCCTCTCTGGCGTTGTCCATGGTATCCTCCAGGTCGGGCCCTTCCGCCGCACACCCTTCCAGATCCGGAAACCATGCGTGGTATCCCGGTCCCTCCTTATTGGGAGTAAATACTGCCGGATAAATAAATGTCATCGTCTCTCCTCCTGATTCTCCTTAACGGATAGCCGCCGGCCGCGTCACGCCTGCAATACCATGCCGATGGCAGGTATCAGCTGTTTCTTTCTGGATACCACACCCGGCAGCTTCACTACACTGCTACGTCCGTCCTTTCCGTCGTCCTCGATGTGGAACGCACTGAGAATCGTCTTCTTTGCCCCCGTTCCCTCACATATGAGCATCGTGGATTCATCCAGAATGTTGGTCAGCATAAAGAACATCATATCCACGCCCCGCTGGTGTTTGTGAGCTTCCGTAATGTATCTGAGAAGACGCTCTTTCAGGGAATCCAGTTCCTGCTCATTAAGGGAACTGATCTGTCCTACTCCAAAGGAAACTTTGCCCGCCGTAAAACGCTTGAAATCCTGATAGAAAATCTCCTCATCGGTTTTGTTCTTTAAATTGCTTCCTGCCGTAAACATCTCCCTGGCATACTCTTCCAGTCGAATCTCAGCGATCTCCGCCAGTTCCATGGCCGCCTTTTTATCCACCTCCGTGCAGGTCGGAGATCGAAACAGCAGGGTATCGGAGATAATGGCACTGCACAGCAGCCCCGCCACCGTCCTGTCCACAGCGATTCCTGCCTCCCGGTACATCTGAAACACAATCGTGGCCGTACATCCCAGAGGCTGATTCCGGAAAAATACCGGCGACATGGTCTCGATTGTCCCAAGTCTGTGATGGTCAATAATCTCCATAATCTTGGCATTCTCGACTCCGTCCACAGCCTGGCTCTTCTCGTTGTGATCCACCAAAATCATCATCTTTCCCTGTGCGCCCAAAAGGTTTCGCCGGGAAATCATGCCTTTGTACTTGCCGTTTTTGTCCAGGATCGGAAAGTCTCTGTGGCGCTTGCTGGCCATAACATCCTTGATCTCGTCAATGATATCATTTTCCTCAAAGGTAATCAGATTCTCTGTCTTCATAAAATAGCTGATCGGCATACTCTGGTTCACCAGACGGGCCACCGTATAGGTATCGTATGCGGTGGCAATCACGGTGCATCCCCTCTCCTGAGCCAGCTTTTTAATGGTCATGGACACGCCCGCTCCCTCGCAGACAATAATGCAGGCCGCCTCCATTTCAATGGCACACAGCTGTGACTCATACCGGTTTCCCAGAATTACCAGGTCGTTTTTATTGATGTAATATTCCATCAGATCCGGATTTGCCGCCGCGATGAGCACCTTCCCCTCCGAAAAATAGGCTTCCGCGTCGCCCACCACCAAATCTCCCTCCACCGTCTCGATGATGTTGGAGTACTGGGTATTGGCCTTGGATAAAATGCTGCTGTCATAGACGTTCATATAAGACTTGGTGATATCGCCCACCGTAATCAGCCCTTCCAGAATGCCGTCATCGGTCACCGCCGCAAGGGTCACCGCGTTGGCTGCCTGCATGGTGTTCCATGCCTTTTTCAGGGAAATGTTCTTTTTAACCCCCTTTGTCTCCCGGATATCAATGTCTTTTACCTGGGTCTTTACATGCTCGATAAGTTTTGGCGGCTGTACCCCGAAATAGTCCAGGACAAACTGTGTCTCCTCATTAACCTGCCCTGCTCTTCCGGGCTGAAATTCCAGGCCTGTCGCCTTATTCTTCAGATTTGCATAACAGATGGCAGAACAGATAGAATCCGTATCCGGATTCTTGTGTCCGATTACAATAGTCCTTCTCTTATCGTATTCAGCCATATCTCTCCTCCCCAACCTTTATCCTAATATCAGTCTGGCCGCACCGTAAATCCCCGCATCATTGCCAAGTTTGGCCAAGCCGATGGTTCCCCGGTTCTCGGATATGGTCATATACTGTGCATAATGGCGGTTAATCACCTCAACCAGATACTGCCCTGCCTTTGACACGCCTCCGCCGATGACAAACATCTGGGGATCCACGGTGAGAGCCAGAGATGCCAGTGCAACTCCCAGATAATGCCCCACAACCTCCATGACCTCCAGCGCCAGGCTGTCCCCTGCCTTGGCCGCATCCAGCACATCCTTCGCCGTCACCTCGTTTCCCGCCTCTCTCAGCACGGAGGGAGTGTTTGTGGATGCCATCTTTCTTCTGGCTTCCCGCGCGATGCCTGTGGCGGATGCGATCTGCTCCAGACAGCCTACTCCGCCGCAGTTGCAGTGCTCCGTCTCCTCGTCTCTCACATGTATATGGCCGATCTCTCCTCCCAGTCCGTGCTTTCCGGTGATAATCTGCTCATCGATGATTACACCGCCGCCTACTCCGGTTCCCAGCGTTATCATAACGATATCCGTATAGCCTTTTCCGCCGCCCTGCCACATCTCTCCCAGCGCCGCAACATTGGCGTCATTGCCGCACTTTACGGGAAGGCCTTCCAGAAGATCACTCAGCTCTTTTGCGGGATATTTTTCCCTCCATCCCAGATTGACGCACACCTCCACATATCCGTCAGGCAGCACCGGGCCGGGAACTCCCATTCCCACTCCCTCGATATCCTTAAAGGAGACGTTCTCCTGAGCCAGAACCTGGTGCAGGATGGAATCAGCCACATCGCCTATGATATACTTTCCCCCCTCTTCCTTCCTGGTAGGAATCTCCCACTTCTTCACCAGTTCACCTGTCGTCTCGAATAATCCCAGCTTTACACTGGTTCCTCCCACATCAACTCCGATACATTTCTTCCCCATTGTTTCCTCTCCTTTTTGTATTTTGATATACATAGTTTACAACAAAAGGAATGACCTGTGCAAGAGTAATGCACAGGTTCATTCCTTTTATTTTCTGAATTAAAGGGATTTTACGGTCTCCACCACATGGTCTACTGTAAATCCAAAATGCTCAAACAGTCTGCCGGCCGGTCCACTGGCGCCAAATCCTTTCATAGTCACGCATGCGCCGTCCAATCCTGTGTAACTTCCCCATCCAAAGTCGCTGGCAGCCTCAATGGCCACTCTCTTCCTCACGGACTTGGGAAGCACCGACTCCCTGTACTCACGTGTCTGCTCCTCGAACAGCTCCATGCAGGGCATAGATACCACACGGATCTTCCTTCCTTCCTCCTCCAGCACGGCTTTAGCCTTAAGAGCCAGGCTCACTTCGGAACCGCTGGCGATGAGGATTACCTCCGGGCTTCCATCACAGTCGGACAGTACATATCCGCCCTTCAGCGCGTCTTTTGATGTGCCCTCCACCGGTTCCAGGTTCTGTCTTGTAAGCACCAGAGCCGTGGGCGTCTTCCGGGATGTCACGGCACTGTACCATGCGGCTGCCGTCTCTACGGAATCACAGGGACGGAACACGTGAAAGTTGGGAATGGACCGCAGCATGGACAAATGCTCTACCGGCTCATGGGTGGGACCGTCCTCTCCCACTCCGATGCTGTCATGGGTCAGCACATACGTTAAAGGCACCTCCATAAGGGCTGACAGTCTGGCCATGGGTTTCATATAATCGCTGAACACGAAAAATGTGGCTACATACGGACGAACACCGCCATGGAGCCCCAGGCCATTGCCGATAGCCGTCATGGCAAGTTCCCGGACGCCGAAATGGATATTGCAGCCTTCCGGGGTATCTCTGGTGAAATCCCCTTTCCCAGTCATGGTTGTCTTGTTGGACGGCGCCAGGTCAGCGGAACCGCCGAACAGGTTGGGCAGCCTGTCTGCCATATAGTTTAATAGCTTTCCGGAAAGGCTTCTGGTGGCCTCTGGTTTTCCGGCCCTCGCCCAGAACTGTTCATCGTCCTCAAACCGGACGCCTGCCTGGGTATCATGGTACTGATTCCACAGCTCTTCCATCTCCGGGTACTCCTGGCAGTATGCCGCAAACATCACATTCCACGCCGCCTCGGTCTCTGCCTTATCCTCAGATATCCTCTCAAAATGGTCGTATACGCTCTGGGGAACGTGGAAAGCTTCCGTCGACGGCCACTGAAGGTTTTCTTTCAGGGCCAGCACGTTATCCTGGCCCAAAGGCTCTCCGTGGGCACTGGCCTTGCCCTGCTTGGCCGGGCAGCCGAATCCGATCTCCGTCTTTATGGTAATGAAGGACGGCCTCTGTGTATCGGCCTTCGCCGCCTCAATAGCTGCTCCGATAGCTTCCAGGTCATTGCCGTCCTCCACGGTCAGTGTCTGGAATCCCAGTGCTGCCATACGGGCGCTTACATCCTCCGTAAATGCCAGGTCCGTGCTTCCCTCAATCGAAATGCGGTTGGAATCGTACAGTACAATCAGTTTATGAAGCCCCATGGTTCCGGCCAGTGAAAAAGCTTCATAGGAGATTCCCTCCATCATACACCCGTCGCCGCCTAACACATAGGTATAATGATCTACTACGGGATAATCCTCTTTATTAAATACGGCTGCCAGATGGGCTTCCGCCATGGCCATACCCACGGCCATGCCCATACCTGCTCCCAGAGGGCCTGTGGTGGCTTCCACTCCCGGTGTGCAGCCATATTCCGGATGTCCGGGCGTAGGGGCGCCCAGCTGACGGAAATTTTTTATATCTTCCAGGGACAGATTGCCGTAGCCAAACAGATGAAGCAGTGAATACAGCAGCATGGAGCCGTGTCCGGCTGACAGGATAAACCTGTCCCGGTTGGCCCAGTCCGGATCTGCAGGGTTGTGATTCATGTGATTCACCCACAATTCATAGGCCATAGGCGCCGCGCCCAGGGGGAGACCCGGGTGCCCGGAGTTGGCTTTCTGAATCGCATCCGCAGAAAGGGTGCGGATCGTGTTTATGGACAGCTGGTCAATCTCTTTCATTTGTGATAGCCTCCTAGTGTAATTTAATCTCTTTGATCACCTGGGGTCCCGTGGCAATAATCTGGTTGGGGAAACCTCCGTTGCCTATCTTTGAGACCGGAAAATCAAATGTACCTTCGTATTTTAAATTGCCAAATCGGTTATATATCCTGCATGAGTCTTCATTATACAAAAAGATATTATCTCCGTCAATATCTACATGCTCATAGTCATAACTAAAATCTTTGCTAAATATGTGATTTCCTTCCGACGAATATAAGTCCAGACGATAATCATACTCGCCTGACGCGGATTTTACGATGACTCCCGCATACTTACCTCCATAAAATATGGTTTTAATCTCCTCCTCTACGGGTACCTGCTTCAATAGTTCCGGAGACATGACGTCAAGGGAACTGTAAAAGGAGATACTGCTGTCAGCAAATGCGATGGAATAGATCTCATCTAAATAACACACTTTGGGTATCATACTGCTGTCGTACATTTCGTGAAAGCCGCCTACCATTCGGGTGGAGACGTTCTTACCCACTTCGGAAAAATTGTAGAATGCTACTCTGTTTTTCAGCTCGCCCCCTTTCAGGTAAATGTAGGAACCCATAAGCAGGCTCCCGTCAGGGGACATGCTGATATCCAGCGGGTGACCGATATCGCCGTTGAGGTAGCTGGTTATCCCCAGGCGCAGGCGGGTCCCCTCTTTTGTGTAATAGTATATATGGCTGGCTGTGGAAGACTGAAGGATCGCAGCTACCAGGCCTTTGGACGATATGGTAATTTTTATAATGGGCATTTCCGTGGTTGCCGTTCCTACAGGCCCGTCCTTGCCGAAAATCTGTATGGTGTTGCCCTGCTGGTCAGCTATGGCTGCGTAGTCCCCGTTTACCGCGATGATGGGTGAATGCATCTCATATGACTGAATCCACACGTCCTTTCCGTTGGAGTCGATATAGGATGCACCGTCTTTGCTGTACTTAATCATATTGTCGCCGAAATATTCAAACGCTACGAATCCGGTGTCGTCTCTCTCGAACTCCCGCTCCCATACCGTAGATGCCTCCTTGTACTGATAGCTGCGGTTATACCAGTAGTAGGCAATGCATGCGGCGGCAATCAGAGTCAGTATGACCAGGAAGATGATGATGTGACGGCGGCGGGTGCGGTGTTCGGCATTTTTAACGATCTGCTCGCTGTCCTCTTCCTGGGAGGTGGAGGGGCGGGGGGCGCCGGAGGTTATAATGCGGCTGCGCAGTTGGTTTTTTCTGGATTCTCTGCTCATAGAACTCATGTCTGTCATGTCGTTGATTCTCCGTTGGGTAGAGGGGAGGGATGGAGGGGCGATTCGTTTTGCTCTATCTTCGCACTGGGATGAGCTCGATTCGCTTCGCTCATCTTCGCACTGGGATGGGCTCGATTCGCTTCGCTCATCTTCGCACTGGAATGGGCTCGATTCGCTTCGCTCATCTTCGCACTGGGATGGGCTCGATTCGCTTCGCTCATCTTCGCACTGGATGAAGGGTGATCACGTCCTTGACCCCGCAGTGGCGCGCGATTCCGCTGACGCTCCATCGCGCTCACGGGCTTCGCCCTATGAAAAAAGAGGGGCAGAAGCCTTCTTACGTGCAAGCACGACGCAGGCTTCTGCCCCTCTTTTTTCGCACTGCTCATTGCTTTCGTGGACATTATACCACAACTCCTTCTTCTAAGGAAGAATCAATTTTTGACCGGAAATAATTTTGTCCTGGCTTTCTAAATTATTTAGTGCGCAAATTTCATCTACTTTATTTAAACTGTTATATACTTCCAAACATATACTGTACAACGTCTGTCCGTCTTGTACCGTATATGTTTTCTGTTCATTTGTTGTTGCTGCTGCAGCGGGGGATTCTGGTTGTGTTGCCGTTTCGCTGCTTCCCTCCTGCGGTGTCTCTTCCGGATTCATGGTTGGCGCTGGCGTAATTGCGTTTATATCGCCTCCCTCTGACTCCGTCTCTCCCGGATATGTGGGGGACATGGTCGCGGGTTCTGTGGTTGGGGAAATTTTGCCGTGGGCTTCTTCTATTAAAAGTTCATCCCCCTCTCCCGTGTTGCTGTAGTCTTTATAACTGCCGTACAGCTCGTCCCCCGGCAGGGCTGCCGGGTTGTCCTTTTCACCGGCAGCTACGGGCAGGGCGGAGGTTATGACGGACTCCATCTCCCGCATTTTCTCGTAATTATTAAACATTACCACACCACCCGCCAGCACCACAACAGACAGGGCGCTGCAGAGGCTTCCCAAGACGCGGATGGTCCCCCGCCTGGATACGGCCTGTATCTTATTATCTTCCATTCTCTGACGAAAATCCCGGATCACCGTATCCCCGCTTCCTGACTCTACCCGGCGTGCATCTTTGCGGAGGATCATGTAATCCTGCATCATCTGGTTCCGCTCATAGTAGATGCTGTAGCCCCGCAGTTTGTAGAAACCGTCTTCTGAGGTTATGTATACGGCCTCCTCCCCCTCCAGACCGGAGTTGAGGTACATAAGCTGATTCTTTCCGGCAAAATACTGCCCATGTTCTTTCCAGTAGTTCAGGGGACTTAAGGTGCTTCCCGGTACTCCGCACAGGAACCAGCCGAGAATCACCCGCTTGGGAAACATCTGCTCCATGGCCTGGTACACTTTCTTCCAGGCAGGCTCCGTAAATGTCACCTTCTCCCCGCTTTCCGTTACCTCCTCCATCTCCATTGCGCCGTCCACAAATAAGTACGGCGTTCCGTCGTGTTCCTCTACATTGCCCAAAAGTATCCCTACCCGCAGGTCTTGTCCGCCCCGCGGATAAAGCCGTTTCAGATACGTATTAACATAGTCCTCCAGATACAGCCGGACGGACTGGTCTCTTTCTCCTATCTGCCTGATATTTTTCGGCAGCTTCGGAAATGGATTATATAATTCTCCCATAGGCTCACCCCGCTATCATTCTTCTTTCCGTTAAGACGAATCATAGCACGTTTCCCATGCAAAAATTGTCAAACCAGGGCCATAGATTCCCATAACTTTTCGACAATACACACGCTTTCGCTGATACACTCCGCCATTCTCATAACTACGCTGAGTCTTATGCTCTGAAGCATCAGCGGATCGTAGTCTCCGCAGCTGCTCACAACCCCTGTGATAAACAGATCGCCTACGGACCGCAGCTCCTTGCTCACTCCCAGTCCCGGCTTGAGAGAGCCCCTTCCCACTGTGATGCAGCCGATATGATCGTGCATTCCCACAGACGCATCCACCGCCACAATCACATGATCCTGGTAGTACTGCTCCACGATACTTAATGTGTCCTCCAGATTCATGGCATGAACCGGGCGGTTCAGCGTTCCCAGCACCCTGATATGTTTCAGCTCCTGGTTTTTCAGAAGATATCCTATGAGAGGTCCCAGACTGTCTCCGGTAGAACGATCTGTGCCGATGCACAGAAGCAGAACCTTCTCCTTTCTGCTTTTCTCCAGCTCATCCCGTATCATCATATACAATCTGGCCGCCAGCTCTGCCGTCTCAAAGTTCTGATTGGTATCATAATAATAAAGCTCCCTGTTTCTAAAGGGAGCCATTCGTTTCCATACACTCATCAATGTCTCACCTGGTCTTTATTCTTAATCCTATTATAGACCAGGTTTGTCCTGTTTATGCGTGCTGTTTTTTATATTGATCCATGGCCTCAGACAAATTGGCCGCGGTGCCGTTTTCAATAATATGAAGCAGTGCGTCCAACCGCTGAGGCTGGAGAAATTCCTTTTCCAGGTAAATCCCGAACCTGCCTGTGACAAACAGACTTTTCTCCTTCAGCTCCTCATTCAATGTCCGAAGCTCTCCCTCCTGGAACTCGCATGTCTCTTTGAGCAGGTCCAGCTTCTCTCTGTTATTTGCGCTGATTTCATCAGCAATAATGTTTCTGGTAACCGTCTCAAACGTGTTGAGAGCCTCCTTCTTTCTGGCCGCGGTCTCTGACATCATCTGTTCAATCTGGGCAATCTCATCATCATGCTTCTCCAGATTGTAGACGGCCTCGTTCTTGTCCCGCCTGATATCCCGGATAATCCTCTTAATCTTCTTTTCATTGGCGTAAATCTCGCTGCGAATTCGGCGCCCCTCCTTGATCGTATCTGAATACCTGTCTTTGGTCCGGTTGCCCACCATGACATACAGCCCCCCGAACACCACGATACATCCGAAATAAATCAGCCCCAGATACAGCGGCTTCCGCTCCGGAATCAGATGGTAGCTTCCGTAGGGGACCGCGAGAAAACATATAAGCAGAACCACCAAAAAAGCGGCAAACTCCGGAAGCCTTCTGGGAGCATACAGCCGATAATACCAGCTGCTCCTGCAGAAGGACGGCACACGGTTCTGCTGAAAAACGGTCTTCATCTGCAGTTTCAGCCGCCGGTTTTCTTCCTTAAACGGCGCTGTCTCCTCAGAAATCCTCTCCTTTATTCCCTGGTTTTTCGCCTTCTCCCTCCGGGATTTAGCCTTTCGCAGCCGTTCCTGTCCCCTGCTCAGCTCTTTGTCATAGCCGGACGCAATATCTGCCGCTCTCTGCTTTACAGTCTGACTGATGTGGGCCACGACCGCCTTCTCCTCTGCCTCCAGCTGCTTTCTGCTCTGGTTCAGCTGCTGGGAGAGAGCACCCTCCCTCTGCTGCATCTCATTTAACTCAGTCACCGCCTGCCAGGCCTCTGTTAAAAACGCTCTGTAATCAGTAATAGGCTGATCCATGTAAGCTTCCTCCTTGGTTCTCCAATCTTCAGTAAAATATATCTACTCCTCAATCACCTGAATCTCCAGAAAATCAAACTCTATATGCTCAATAAAATTATCCTGCCGAAACCGCGTCTTCGAGTGAATCTGAAAATCCCGCACATTGGAATCCAGCCAGATTGGTTTTCCCAGATCAAAATAATAACACATCTCCTCCAGCGCCTGAAACACCATCTGTGTGCGGCTCAGGCTGTAATCCTTGATGCAGACTGTCTTGTCAGTCACCAGACGGTTGTTTTTCATCATTTTGCCCCACATCCGAAACATCCCCAGTCTCCCTCCCAGTCTATCCAAAATCCCAAACATCTATATGATTTTTAGTATAACGGATTTAACTGTCTCTGTAAAGACAGGCGGACATAAAAATCCCCGGCTCCTGTCGAAAGAAGCCGGGATACGGTTATCTATATCATATTTTGGCCAAAATCAAATAATTTTAAGTTCTGTTTTCTACAGCCTCTTAAGCAGAGCTTCCCGCTCCGTCTCATATCCGGGTTTTCCCAGGAGCGCAAACATGTTTCTCTTATAGCTCTCCACGCCCGGCTGATTAAACGGATTCACTCCCAGCAGATACCCGCTGACCCCGCAGGCAAACTCAAAGAAATAGAACAGCTGTCCCAGGCTGTAGGCATCCTGTGCCGGAATGTTCACTTTAAGGTTGGGAACCTGTCCGTCTGTGTGGGCCAGAATCGTCCCGTTCATGGCACTCTTGTTGACGAAATCCACTGTCTTTCCGGCCAGATAGTTCATGCCGTCTGTATCCACTTCCTCCTCTTTCAGAATCACCTCTGCGGAAGAATCCTCAATCTCAAGAACTGTCTCAAACATAATCCGGGCACCGTCCTGAATAAACTGTCCCATGGAATGCAGATCCGTGGTCAGGTCCACCGCTGCCGGAAAGATCCCCTTCTGGTCCTTGCCCTCGCTCTCGCCGTACAGCTGCTTCCACCACTCGGAAACGTAGTGAAGACTCGGTTCATAATTAGCCACGATCTCTACAGTCTTGCCCTTTCTCAGCAGAATGTTCCGGATAGCCGCATAAAGCAGCGCCGGATTCTCCTCGTAGGGCGCCTCAAGGGCCTTGCTTCTTTCAGAAGCCGCACCCTCCATAAGTTTGTCAATATCCACACCGCTCACTGCAATGGGAAGCAGGCCTACCGCTGTCAAAACAGAGAAACGGCCTCCCACATCGTCGGGAACCACAAAGCTCTCGTACCCCTCCTGGTTAGCCAGATTCTTGAGAGCGCCTTTTGCCTTATCCGTGGTTGCATAGATTCTCTTGTTAGCTTCCTCCCTGCCGTACTTCTCAATAAGCATCTCCTTGAACACACGGAACGCAATAGCCGGTTCCGTGGTCGTTCCGGATTTGGAAATAATATTGATGGAGAAATCCTTCCCCTTTAAAACATCCTGAAGATCTTTTATATATTTGCTGCTGATGTTGTTTCCCACAAAATAGATCTCGGGGGTCTTGCGCTCGTCTTTGCCCAAAACATTGTAAAAGCTGTGGGTCAAAAACTCAATAGCAGCCCTGGCACCGAGATAGGAACCGCCGATACCGACTACCAGAAGGACATCGGAGTCGCTCTGGATTTTGACAGCCGCTTTCTTGATTCTGTCAAACTCCTCTTTATCATAGTCAACCGGAAGGTCAATCCATCCGAGAAAATCATTTCCCGCACCGTTCTTCGCAAGCAGCATTTCTTTCGCGCACATAACAGACGCTTTCATATTTTTTACTTCTTCTGCTGAAATAAAACCGGCAGCTTTGGAATAATCAAATGTTACTTCTCTTCCCATTGTTATCCTCTCCTTTTTCTATTCTGGTATTGTTGTACTTCTTGTACTTCGGATCCGGCCGCCAGCCGTCAGGCTGCTGACCTGCGCACTTCCTTATTATACCACAGTCTGTCCTGATTAGCGATATAATTTGCACAAAATTCCTAGACTAAATACTGTTTAAGAACCTGACCCACCAGTTCCAGTTCATCCGGCGACAGATCCTTAATCCACTCCCCGTCCGACGGTTTCCGCTCCCGGCTGGCAGCAATCTGTTCCAGACTGTTTTTCAGGTAATCCACATCCCGGCGGCTCTCCTCAGCCCCTCGATCTTTTTCCGTCTCCTGGTCCTTCTTACCCAGCCGGCCGGCCCTTCTCTGAACCGTCCTGTCTGCTGCCTTGGAAGGCCCCGTATTTCGTTCGTACTCCTTCACTCCAAAGCTGTCCAAATCCTGACCTTTGAAGTCCTGATCATCGTTCCCTTTCTCATTGGAACGAACCAGGTTCCTCCCGCCTGCCTCCGTTCTGCCTCTTCGGTCCATGGTCCGGACCGTGTCCCTGTTTCCTGCGGTCCCTGCCGCTTTCCCTCCGTCCCGCCTTCCGTCGTCGGCGGCTGCCGCGGACTCCCTCACCAGGCGGTTAAACAGGGAATTTTCCATGTAATCCTGAAGCGCATTTAAAAGCTGCTGCCGTCTCTCCGTCAGGTTGGCCCAGTAGTCCGCCACCATGGTCACCAGGCCGGCCAGTATTCCCACGGAACTGTAAAGTACTATGTAATAACTGTCGCAGCGGTACCAGTATGCACCAAAAGATGCCGCGCCTCCCAACAGAAAACAGAGTATGGTCATCTGACCTCCCAGGCTTGTCCATCCGCTGAGACCCATGCCCATAAAGCGGTACCCGATAAGCTGCTTCTCCAGATAAACCCTGCTGTTATGGATGCCCTGGTTCAAGCGGTACGTGTTCTCCGTTTTCTGCTTTAAATCCCGCAGATAGCGATTTTTCGTCAGTGTCATATTATCCGTCTCTTTGATTAATCTTTTGTACAGGTTCCGTGCCGTCAGTCTCACCAAAATCCCCAATGCACATACAGCCGCCAGCACGTACAAAGCTTTTCCCGTTTCCAGAAATTCCAACATCATAAAAAGCTCCCCTTTCTTCACAAAATGATTTTCAACAGCTTTTATTATAACGGTCTCATCTCATTTTGGGAAGTTCAGGGAGCCTGGAATCGTTCGTCAAATTCTCCTATAAAACGATTATGAACTTAATCCAGTTTCTCAACCAGGGCCATCACCAGCTTCACACTGTGCTCAATGGCCTTTGCTTCGAATTCCTCGTAGCTTACTATGGCGCTGTCGTCCGCCTTGTCCGATATAGCTCTGATAATCAGGAAAGGAATCCCGTTTAAATAGGCGGCCTGGGCAATGGCGGCCCCTTCCATCTCCGTACAATACCCGCCGAATGTCTCTGTCAGCCATGCCTTCTTCGCCTTATCCGACACAAACTGGTCTCCGCTGACAACGCGGCCCACATGAACCCCAATCTCCGGTATGGTCTCCCCGCAGCACTTCTTAGCCGCCTCAATCATTCTTTCGTCCCCCTGAAACACGGAGCAGTCCATCTGGGGAATCACTCCCACAGGGTACCCGAATCCCGTCGCATCCATATCATGCTGAAGCGCATCGCTTGACAGCACAATATCCCCGATATTGATCTCATTTCGCAGAGAACCTGCGATCCCTGTGTTGATAATCCCTGTCACATGGTACCGATCTGCCAGTATCTGGCTGCAGATCGCCGCATTTACCTTACCGATACCGGATCTGACTATCACCACATCCCGGCCCAGCAGACTTCCCTGATAAAACTCCATCCCGGCGGCCCTGTAAATGGATACCTTGTCCATCCTGTCTTTCAGGCTTGCCACTTCCTCACTCATAGCTCCAATGATCCCAAGCATCTTCCGCCCTCCTACTTCAAAGATAAGCGTATTCTAACACGCTTTCCTTTTAGCCGTCAACACAAAAATAAGGGGCGCTGCACTCCCTTAATGCAACGTCCCTTAACCGGAAAATTCTGCTGTCCCCCTTACGGATTCGGGTTCACGATCTCCAACAGCTCAAACCTTCCGTTATCGTACTTAAATTTTAATATACAGCAATTCCCCAGGCGTCCTTTCGGCACCACCGGACTGGTATGCTCCCAATACCTCATAAACTGTCTGCATGAGGCACCATGGGATACAGCCAATACGGTCTGATGCTCTTTACTGTCCATAATCTCTGTCAGAACCCGGTTCATACGCTCCCGTACTTCTATCTCCCCCTCACCGCCAAAGGCCTTGAAGTAATCCCTATAAGGCAGCTTTGGATTCAAGTCTTCGCTCTCCCCTTCGAAAACCCCGAAATTCCACTCCTTTAATCCTTTCATACGCTTGTACGGCATATCCGTAACTATCTCCAGCGTATCGCAGGCCCGCTCTGATGTAGAAGAGTATGCATGATCGAATGTAATCCGATGTTCCGCAAAATACAAGGCTGCTTTCTGTGCCTGCTCAATTCCAAGCTGTGTCAGCGGTGCGTCGCACACTCCCTGAATCTTACGTCTCACATTGAACAGTGTCTGTCCATGGCGCATCAGATACAAAATCTTTTCCATATTTTTCTACTCCTTATAATGTCTCCCCTCGTATGTCGTCTCAGGCGTGACAGTCCCTCTCCGGACACCCCTTAATATCCGGAAAACCTCCCCCAGGCCGGGAACTGTCCTGCACAATAATTAGTCGCCTAAAGCCTTCTTAACCTGAGCAATAACCTTCTTGCCGTTCATGGTGCCGTAAGCCTGCATATCAATGTCCTGAACGATCTTGTCAGCGCCAACTTCGCCCTGAACTTTGCCTTTAGCAAAACGAACCTGGGGCCCTAACAGAATGATATCAGCATCCACATGATCTCTTGCACTTGCAACCGGGAATGCTGCGATATCGCACTCATATCCCTCATCCGCTGCTGCTGCTTTCATCTTATTTACAAGAAGACTGGTGGACATACCGGCTGCACACAACAATACAATCTTTCTCATGATATAAGTTCTCCTTTCAAACCTTGATTCTATAAAATTTATTTGTTTTTCAGCATTTCAACCATTTCTTTTACAAGGTCGATTACAACCATTGCACACATCAGGTGATCCTGGGAGTGCACAACCAGAAGGCTAATGTCGATTCCCTTACCGTTTAATTCGTTCTGAATCAATTCGGTCTGAACCTCATGTGCCCCCAGCAGAACTTCATCAGCTTCTTTCAGCTTGGCCTCGGCGTCTTCAAACTTGCCGTCTCTTGCATCACGGAAAGCTTCCAGCGCCAGACTTCTGGCATTGCCGCTGTTAACCACCAGATTCATGATTGCTATCTCATCCATCGGTAATCCCTCCTTTTTCATTAATGCGGGAACGTATCCCAAAATATCTGCAACCGGATCCATACTCAATATACATTCGGGGCCGGTTTCGATACCGCAATTTAAGAGAACAGAATGATCCAAAAAAACCGCAGCATATAAACAATAATCATGAAAGTCCAAACTACTTTCTCAGAGCGCACGAACGTGGATTCCTCTGACCAGACACGGTACAGTCCGTAAGGCGGAAGGAAAACGATCCATGCGTAGGTGGCCAGACGCCACTTAGTGAGCCCCTCCATCACACTCCGCTGTCTGGGCATAGCTTCCAGTTCGTCTTTCAGCTTCTGGTTGCGCTCACTGAGCACGGATTTCTTTTCCGGCTTTTCATCTGAGGACTTCTTCTTTTTGCCCACCTTTGAACTCATTCCATTTCCTCCAAAACCATACTAACCAGTTGGGTTATACTTATGTATTATTACTCCTCTGCGGGCACTTCCTGATTATTCAGCGCAATAACAAACGGCGTGTAAATAACCGCAGCCACAAGGATAACAATGATCTGTGATATACCGGCTGTGATACTTCCGCCGCCGGCCAGGAAGCCGCACAGGAACGGAGGCGTCGTCCACGGCGCATTCACCACCAGTCTCGGGCAGAATCCGATAGCTGTCAGCAGATAGCCGATACCTACGGATGCCAGCGGAGAAAGCATGAACGGAATCATCAGCATCGGGTTCATAACGATCGGGATACCGAAGATCAAAGGCTCGTTAATGTTAAAAATTCCGCAGGGAAGAGCCAGCTTGGCAATCGCCCTGAAATCTTCTCTCTTGGAGAACAGGAAAATCGCAATCAGCAATCCGCCAGTGATACCGCTTCCGGTAAGTGAGAAGAATGTGCTCCAGAACGGTGAACAAACGATGTTGGGAGCAGCCATTCCCGCTGCGTAAGCAGCCTCATTCTCGGCATATGCCGCCAGGAAGATGGGCTCATAGATACCGTTCAGAGTGTTGGGACCATGAATACCAAATACCCACAGCAGAGAACACATAAACGCGATAACCAGGATACCCAGAGGATGGGTCATAACGCCGCTAAGCGGAGTCTGGATAAACTTAACGATAGCTTCCGGAACCATCATGCCCGTAAGAGCCGTAAATGCAAAACCAAATGCGGATACAGCGAAGATCACCACCGCACAGGGAAGCAAAATGCTGAACGATTTTGCAACATTGGACGGAACACTGTCAGGCATATGGATCGACAGTTTACCACTGGAAACCAGCTTGCAGTAAAGCTCAGTTGCAACCAGCGCAACAATCAGAGCTACGAACAGTCCTGCAGCGCCTGTAACGCTTCCGCCCAGGCCGTTGCTTGTATCAACTACAGAAATATAGCAGGCCAAAGATGTAACAGGGATAGCCCAGTCATTCTGACCCAGAGACATACCCAGTTCCATAGCTACGAGAACACAGACGCCTATAGCCATCATGTTCATCGTACCATAGTTTGCAGCATCAAAGATGGGCTTCAGGGAACCCAGCCAGGACATACCCGGAATATTGGCAAGGCTGACATAGCCCTCTGTAGTATTACATACAACATTGGAAAGCAGTGTACAGATGGAACCTACAATGATGATAGGCATCAAATTGGTAAAACCATTCTTGATGGCATTGATATGCCTCTGACCCTGGATTTTCGTCGCAAACATGAGAAATCCATTCATCATTTTATCTTTCATAGCGAACCCTC
>JAAWHK010000129.1 GCA_022795805.1 Hungatella sp.
TATCGCCTCCAGATACTCTGGATCCACGATGTACATTCCCGTATTGATAAAATACGACAGCTTCGGTTTCTCCTCAATATCCGAAACCGCTCCGTCCTCACCGGAATGGATCACACCATAGGGAATGGTGGTGTTTTTTAAAGAAGACACCACCGTCATCCCGTTCTGGCTCTGCCTGTGGTGCTCCATCATCTTTCCGTAATCCGACTCTATAAGCGTATCGCAGTTGGTAATGATCACCGGCCCCTCAAATACCTCATTTATGTACCCAATGCTCCCAGCCGTTCCCAGGGCTTTGTCCTCCTCCACGTAATGCAGTCTGTAAGAAACCTTCTGCTCACTGAAATAGGAACGTATCATTTCCTTCCGATAGTTCACCGTAAGGTAAAATTCGTCGGCTCCGTACTCACAGAACGCATTCAAAATGCGTTCCAAGATAGGCACGTCTCCAATAGGGATCAGGGGTTTGGGCAGGATCTTGGTGTAGGGGTACAGCCTGGTCCCCTTCCCTCCCGCCATCACAATTACGGGAATCCCCTTGAGGGCATCCTTCCTCTTTCTGTCCTTCTCACCGGACCTTTCTGACCTTATGACAATATTTGTCACCTGGCGCTTTTGATCTGTGATCGGTATGGAATTGATCTGCCACCGTCTCATAGCATCCGCGGCCTTTCCCCGGTCATCGTCTGTCAGAAAACGTACTGCCCGGTACATCATGTCAGACGCACGCCCGGTCAAATCCCCTGTCCTTATAATCCATCTGCGGATATCCCCGTCTGTCAGGCTCCCTAAAAGATGCTCCTGCTCATCCACGATATAGAGGATGCCCTTTGCATTCCGGTCTATCTTCTGCATAGCCTCCACCACAGACATGTCTTCCGTCCCCAGATACTTCTGTAATTCCTCACGTTCCATCCGCCAGTCCCTCAAGCACTCTTTTAATACACGCTCCCGCATATGCAATATCATCCTCCGTCAGATTCGTGCTGCACGGTATGTTAACGATTCTGGAAAAGTAATAGGGAGCTTTCTCCAGCCTGTAAGTCTCCTCATTCTCATAGGGCCTCTGCTCATGGATAAGCCCCCATATGGCCCGGGTCTGCACGCCTTCATCCTGCAGCGCCATGATGATCTCCCTCATGGAAGCTTTGACCCTGTCCCTGTCAATCAGCAGGGAATAAAACCATTTGTTGGAATCAATGGTTTCCCGAAATCCCATAAGCCGTGCCAGCTCAAATCCGTCAAAAAGTTCCCGGTAACAGTCATAATTTTTCTGCTTCCGCCTGATAAATTCCGGCAGCTCCTCCATCTGGGCCACCCCCAGCGCTGCCTGCAGGTTTGTCATCCTGTAGTTATATCCTACCTCATGGTGAATGTAATACTGCTCATCATCTTTGGCCTGGGTGGACAGGTAGCGGATATGCCCCACATCCTTTTTCTCCTTTGCGGTGACCGCACCGCCGCCTCCTGTTGTGATGATCTTATTTCCATTAAAAGAAAAAGCCCCATAGTCCCCTATGGCGCCCGCATATTTCCCCTTATAGGTCCCGGCAAGATACCGTGTCCCCAATGCCTCTGTGGCATCCTCAATCACCTTTAGCCCATACTTCCCGGCTATGTCCATGATCTTCTCCATGTCCGCCATGTTGCCGAAGACATGGACCACAATAACCGCTTTCACCTGCCTGCCGCGATATGTGAGACGGCCCTCTTTATAAATACACTCCCGCTCACAAAAACATCTCAGTTTCTCCGGATCCATGCAGAGGCTGTCGTCGCAGTCAATAAATACCGGCGCTGCAAACTGGTATTTCACCGGATTTACCGCCGCAATAAAGGTAAGAGGCGGAACCAGGACCGCATCCCCCGGCCCCACCCCGGCGTCTATCAGCGACAGATGAAGCGCCGCCGTGCCGCTCTGACACGCCGCCGTGTCAGCTGTATTCAAAAAATCCGACAGCTTTTTCTCCAGTCTCTTTATATATCCCCCACCTGTGGACACCCAGGTGGTTTCAATGGCTTCTGTTACGTATTTTTTCTCATTTCCCTCAAAGTTTGGAACTGAGAGAGGTATGAATCGTCCCATGGCATTCTCCTTCATGCTGCCGCTGCTTGCAGGAAAGGAACCGGCAGCCCCTTTGTTTAGATATTGTAAATGTCAACTTTATACCGCTCCAGATTGCGCTGCAGAAACTCTATGGTCTCCTGCAGTCCCTCCTGCAGGGTGTAGCGGGGTCTCCAGTCCGTCAGGGCCATAATCTTCCGGTTGGCCCCTAAGAGACGGTTTACCTCGCTCTTTCCCGGCCGTAGCCGCTCCTCCTCACAGATGATCTCAGCCTTTGGATTAATCTGTCGGACCAGCTCCCCCGCAATCTCACCTATGGATATTTCCCGCTGTGTTGCAATATTAATCTCCTCCCCAATGGTCCTGCCGCTTTTGTAAATCTCAAAGAACCCATTTACAGTGTCCTTTACGTAGTTAAAGTCCCTTGTGGGAGACAAAGCCCCCAGCCTGATCTGTTCTCCGCCAGCCAGAAGCTGGGTAATAATCGTGGGGATAACCGCCCGCGCGGACTGCCTTGGGCCATATGTATTGAACGGACGGACAATGGTCACCGGAAGGTCAAAGGAGCGGTAGAACGACTCCGCCAGCCGATCGGCCCCAATCTTTGTGGCGGAATAGGGGGACTGTCCCTGAAAGGGATGGTTTTCGTCAATGGGCACATACTGTGCGGTACCGTAGACCTCAGACGTGGAAGTCACCAGCAGCCTTTCTATGTTTAGCTCCCGTGCCGCCTGGAGGATGTTCAGTGTCCCCTTTATGTTAGTATCTACATAGGCATCCGGCGAGTGGTAGCTGAAAGGAATGGCGATCAATGCTGCCAGATGGAACACTGCACTGCATCCTCTCATGGCTTCCTTTACACCGTGAGGGTCCCGGATGTCGCCGGGAAATACCTCTACGTGATCCATGACCGCTTTCGGGAGAGTGTCAAGCCACCCCCAGGTGTTGAAGGAGTTGTAAAAGGAAAAGGCTTTTAC
>JAAWHK010000002.1 GCA_022795805.1 Hungatella sp.
CCTTCACAGAGGTGCATGATATTTGTCAAAGTACAGGTTTGTTGTTATTTTAGCAAAGACTGTACTTTTTGTCAGTGGTACTAATTATCTACCAATTACGTAATCTATGTATCGGGACAATTTTCTGTGGATCCGGATACTGGAGAGCGAAAGTATGGAACCGTGGAGGATGAAACGCTGCAGGCTTTAACTAATATTGAATTAGTCTTAAAAGAGGCAGGCTCTGACCGAAGCAGGATCCTTAAGACAACGGCTTATGTGTGCAGTATGGAGGATTGGGATAAAGTAAATGACGCCTACATGCAGTTTTTTGGTGCACATAAACCGGTAAGAATCATTGTAAATGCAAAAGAATTGCATTTTGGGTTTAAGGTTGAGATAGAGGCAGTTGCGGCGGTATAGGTCCGAGAAAAGCCCTGGCAGGAGACTGCCGGGGCTTAATTATTGCCCGTCCCCGTCGTTTTGGCAAGACGCTGAATATGAGTATGCTGGAGCGTTTTTTCTCTGTGGAATATAAAGTCTCCATATGGAATATTTAAAACCAATCCATAAGATTTTTCCCTGCCGCGCAAGTAGTAGTTGCTGTTTTGCAGGAAACTGTGGTAGAATAGCTTGATATATGGTAGAATGTACGAGAATCAACCGATTTTCCGCACCATAAAAGATATATAAAATCTATGTAATATCAATAAAAATATAAGGAAAAATCATGAGAAAACTAGCCTTACCTGATGAAATTTTACTGAGTATCCAGCAGCCCGCCCGCTACATCGGCGGCGAGGTGAACATGTGTGTCAAGGATCCTGAATCCGTGGATATCCGCTTCTGCATGTGC
This sequence comes from Hungatella sp., assembly GCA_022795805.1. GTDB lineage: Bacteria > Bacillota > Clostridia > Lachnospirales > Lachnospiraceae > UBA3402. Next base: position 836 of record JAAWHK010000002.1, read on the forward strand.
TTCCCCGACGTATATGAAATCGGCATGTCCCACTTAGGGATCCAGATCCTCTATGACATGTTCAACCGCCGGGAGGACACCTACTGCGAGCGTGTCTACTCCCCGTGGACGGATCTGGACAAGATTATGAGGGAGAAGCGGATTCCCCTCTTTGCCCTGGAGTCCCAGGATCCTGTCAAAGACTTTGACTTCCTTGGGATCACCCTCCAGTACGAGATGTGCTACACCAACATCCTGCAGATTCTGGACTTAAGCCACATTCCCCTGCACAGCCGGGATCGGGGGGAGGAGTTTCCCCTCGTCATCGGAGGCGGTCCCTGCGCCTACAACCCGGAGCCTCTGGCGGAATTTTTCGACCTGTTTTACATCGGAGAGGGTGAGACTGTCTACGGACAGCTGTTTGACGCCTACAAGGAAAACAAGAAAAACGGCAAAAGCCGGCGAACTTTCCTGGAAAAGGCGGCAGAAATTCCGGGAATTTACGTCCCCGCCTTTTACGATGTAACCTACAAAAGCGACGGAACCATCGAGAGCTTTAAACCCAACAACCCCCACGCCGGCAAGAAGGTTACGAAAGAGCTGGTTGTGGATATGGACAGCGCCCCCTACATTGAAAAACCTTTAGTCCCGTTTATAAAGGTTACACAGGACAGGGTGGTGCTGGAGATTCAGAGAGGCTGTATCCGGGGATGCCGCTTCTGCCAGGCCGGCAATGTCTACCGGCCTCTCAGGGAACACGGCCTTGAATATCTGAAGCGCTGTGCCAATAAGCTTCTTGAGACCACGGGCCACGAGGAGATTTCCTTAAGTTCCCTAAGTTCCAGCGACTATACACACCTTCCGGAACTGACGGACTTCCTTATGGATCAGTGCAGCGCCAAAGGGATCAACATCTCCCTGCCGTCCCTGCGGATTGACGCCTTCTCCCTGGATGTTATGAGCAAGGTACAGGACGTGAAGAAAAGCAGCCTTACCTTTGCGCCGGAGGCCGGCACCCAGCGGCTCAGGGATGTGATCAACAAAGGATTGACGGAAGAGATAATACTTGACGGGGCTTCTAAGGCCTTTATGGGCGGATGGAACCGGGTAAAGCTCTACTTTATGCTGGGCCTTCCCACGGAGCAGCCGGAGGACATGGAGGGGATCGCCCTTCTGTCGGAGAAGATCGCCCGGACCTACTATGACACGGTCCCCAAGGAGCAGCGCCGGGGGAAGGTACAGATTGTGGCCAGCTCCTCCTTCTTTGTTCCCAAGCCCTTTACGCCCTTCCAGTGGGCGAAGATGTGCACCAGGGACGAGTTTCTGGAACGGGCCTATCTTGTAAAAAACAAGTTCCGCGAGATGAAGAATTTCAAAAGCCTCAAATACAACTGGCATGAGGCGGATGTGACGATCCTGGAGGGAGTCCTTGCCAGAGGTGACCGGAATGTGGCCGCCGTGGTGGAACAGGCGTACAAAAACGGGGCGCTGTTCGACTCCTGGTCCGAGAACTTTGACAACAGCCTGTGGATGAAAGCCTTTGAACAGTGTCACATAGACCCGGACTTCTACACCGTCAGGGAGCGGCAGATCGACGAGGTGTTCCCCTGGGACTTCATTGACGCGGGTATTTCCAGGGAATTTTTAGAGAGAGAGTGGCTCCTTGCCCTTGAAGGCCGGGTGACGCCCAACTGCCGCAGACAGTGTTCCGGCTGCGGGGCCAGAGGATTTGGGGGAGGTGTCTGCTATGAAGATAAGAATTAAATTTTCCAAGGAGGGTTCCATGAAGTTTGTGGGCCATCTGGACATGATGCGGTACTTCCAGAAGGCTATAAGGCGGGCCCGCATCCCCATCCGTTACAGCGAGGGCTTCAGCCCCCACCAGATCATGTCCTTTGCGGCGCCTCTGGGCGTAGGCATCACCAGCCGGGGGGAGTATCTGGATATCGAGGTGACCGAATCCCCGGCGGAAACGGAAGCGGCCTCCTTTTTCAGGACGATGAAAGACCGGCTCAGCCAGGCCATGGTGGAGGAAATCCGGATACTCAGCTGCCGGAAGCTTCCCGACGCCTGCAAAAACGCCATGTCCATCGTGTGCGCCGCCGACTACACCCTCAGCTTCAGGGAAGGGCACGAACCGAAGGATCCGGAAGCATTTTTCGAAAAACTGGCAGAATTCTACGCCAGGGAGCAGATCCTGGTGACGAAACAGACGAAAAAAGGACAGCGGGACCTGGATCTGAAGCCTCTCATCTACTGCCTTGAAAGACGGGAGAACCGCATTTTCATGCAGGTGTCCACAGGCAGCACGGACAACGTAAAGCCGGAGTTCGTGATGGAGACTTTCTACAGGGAGATGGGGTGGGAATCCCCCGGGGTTGCCTTTCAGATTCAGCGGGAGGAAGTCTACGGCCGGGATGCCGCCGGACATCCGATCCCGTTGGAGGAGTTTGGAGAAAACATTGAATAAACTAATCATTACCCGGATGGACGGACGGATCCTGACGGCCCTCATAAGCGGCCAAAGGGCCATACAGCTGAATCTGGAGGAGGAGAGCGGCTCCATCCTGGGAAATATCTATATCGGAAAAGTAAAGAATATCGCAAAGAACATTAACTCCGCCTTTATCGACCTGGGCGGCGGCCTGACGGCCTACTACAGCCTGACCGAGAACCGGCGCCATCTCTTCGCCGACAGCCTGGCCCAAGGCATCCTGGGAGAGGAATCCGGGGACGGGCCCGGTTTTAAGGATGCCAAAGGACAGGAAGCGGACAGACAGAAGACAGCCTCCCGCCCTCTGCGCCCCGGTGACGAGATCGTGGTGCAGGTAAAAGGCGACGCCGTAAAGACCAAGGATCCGGTGGTCACCAGCAATATAAGCCTTACGGGCCGATACTGCGTCCTCACCTTAGGCCGGTGTCAAATCGGCTTCTCCTCTAAGCTGTCCGACGGCCCCTGGAAAGATCAGGTCCGCCAGGCTCTTTTGGAGGAAAAGGACCGGGATTTCGGCATTATTATCCGGACCAACGCGGCCCTGGTATCTCCGGAGGAGATCCTGGGCGAATTAAGGCAGCTGAAGGACCGGTATTACCGGCTTATGGCCGACGGGGGGCACCGCACCTGCTACACGCTGCTCCACCGGGCGGAACCATCCTATATAGGAAGTCTCAGGGACACCTACGGGGATTTCATGGAGGAGATCGTCACGGATCAGGCGGATATCTTTGCCGGGATTCAGGAGTACTTAAGGGCCTGTCAGCCCCAGGATCTGGAAAAGGTGCGTTTCTATGAGGACCCCCTTATTTCCCTGACAAAGCTGTACTCCGTCGAAAAGGCAGTGGAAGAGGCGCTGCAGCGGAAGGTATGGCTGAAATCCGGAGGCTACCTGGTCATCGAGCCCACGGAGGCCATGACCGTGATCGACGTAAACAGCGGAAAATACACCGGAAAGAAGACGCTTAAGGAGACGATCCTCAAAATCAACCTGGAGGCTGCCGCCGAGATCGCACACCAGCTGCGGCTGCGGAATCTGTCGGGGATTATTGTGGCGGACTTTATCGACATGAGCCGCCAGGAGGACAAGCAGCTGCTCATGGAAACCTTCACAGCCCTCTGCAGGAAAGATCCCGTGAAGACCACGGTGGTGGATATGACCGCCCTGGGACTCGTGGAGGTCACCAGAAAGAAGATACGCAAATCATTTCGGGAACAGGTACAAAAAGGAGATAAAACAAGATGAAAATCATTATTGTAGGCTGCGGAAAGGTGGGCATGACCCTGGCGGAGGAGCTGGACAATGAGGGCCACGACATTACCATCATAGACCAGGATTCCGTGGTTGTGGAGAAGGTCACCCAGAGTATGGACGTCATGGGAGTGGTGGGAAACGGCGCTGTGTTCCAGGTTCAGATGGACGCCGGGATCCGGGAGGCGGACCTTCTCATCGCCACCACCACCTCCGACGAGCTGAACATGCTCTGCTGCCTCATCGCCAAAAAAGCCGGCAACTGCCATACCATCGCCAGGATCCGGAAGCCTGAGTACACGGCTGAGATCAATTACCTGCGGGAGGAATTAAACCTCTCCATGTCCATCAACCCGGAGTTCGCGGCCGCCATGGAGATCTCCAGGCTGCTGAAGTTCCCGTCAGCCATCAAGATCGACACCTTTGCCAAGGGCAGGGTCGAGATCATGAAATTTCAGATCCCCGTAGGCTCTGTGCTCCACGATCTGAAGGTTTGGGAGGTCAATTCCACCTTAAAGTGCAGCGTGCTGTTCTGTGCCGTGGAGCGCGGGTCCGACGTGGTGATCCCTAACGGTAATTTCGTCTTAAAATCCGGGGACAAGGTGTCCTTTGTGGCATCCCCCTCCGCCTCCATGCGTTTTTTCAAGGCGGTTGGCATCGAAAACAACAGCATCAAGAGCCTGATCATCATCGGCGGCGGCAGGATTACATACTACCTGGCCAAGATGCTTGAGGACGCCCCCATCAAACTGAAGATCGTGGAGCAGGATCTGGAGCGGTGCAACCAGTTAAGCGACGAGCTTCCCGGCGTCATGATCATCAACGGCGACGGCTCCGACCAGCAGCTTCTTCTGGAGGAGGGGCTCCGCCAGACGGAGGCATTTGCCGCCCTCACGGGGTTTGACGAGGAGAACATCATCCTCTCCCTGTACGCGGCCAGTCAGTCCAAGGCGAAGCTCATAACAAAGGTCAACCGGACCACCTTCGAGAGCGTGGTCAACGACATGAATCTGGGGAGCGTCATCTATCCGAAGCTTATCACTGCGGATCTGATTCTCCAGTACGTCCGCGCCATGCAGAACTCCCTGGGGAGCAATGTGGAAACCCTCTACAAGATCGTGGCGGACAAGGCGGAAGCCCTGGAATTCCGCGTGGGGGACGAAGCGCCCGTCATAGGGATTCCCCTGGAGAAACTGGATTTGAAGCCTAACCTTCTGGTGGCCTGCATCAACCGTCTGGGAAAGATCATCACCCCCCGGGGCAAGGACGCCCTGGAGCCCGGGGACACGGTGATCATCGTCACCACCAACACGGGGCTCAAGGACTTGAAAGACATTTTGAGGTAGAACGTTTATGAATATCGGGATTATATTCTATTTTTTAGGATGGGTATTGATTATTGAGGCGGTTTTGATGCTTCTTCCATGTGCGGTGTCGCTGATCTATGGGGACGGATGCCTGCTTTTCTTCCTGGCCGTTATGGCGGTGTGCCTGGTTATCGGATGGATCACGTCCCACAAGCGGCCGAAAAACTCCGTGTTCTACGCCAGGGAAGGGTTTGTGGCAGTGGCCCTTATCTGGGTGGTCCTAAGCTTCTTCGGGGCGCTTCCCTTCTGGCTCAGCGGGCAGATCCCCTCACTGACAGACGCACTGTTTGAGACCATATCAGGCTTTACCACCACGGGAGCCAGCATCCTGAACAACGTGGAGGGGCTGTCGCCGTCCATGCTCATGTGGAGAAGCTTCACCCACTGGGTGGGAGGCATGGGAGTCCTGGTGTTTGTCCTGGCCATCCTGCCCCTTGCAGGAGGCGGCTATGCCATGCACATCATGCGGGCGGAGAGCCCGGGGCCTTCCGTGGGAAAACTGACGCCCAAGATTAAGACCACGGCCAAGATCCTGTACGTGATCTATCTGGCCATGACCCTGATTCAGGTGGTCCTCCTCCTTATGGGAGGCATGCCTCTGTTCGACGCCCTGGCCACCAGTTTCGGCACGGCAGGCACCGGCGGATTCGGCATTAAGAACAGCAGTATCGCCTACTATGACAGCTACTACCTCCAGGGCGTTGTCACCGTATTCATGATCCTGTTCGGGGTCAATTTTAACGTATATTACCTGATTACGGTGAAGCGGTTTAAGGACGCCTTCTCCTGTGAGGAGGCGCGGGTGTACTTAGGGATCATCGCGGTGACCGTGGCTCTCATCACCCTGAATATCCGGGGAGGGTTCGAAAGCCTGTTTCAGGCCTTCCACCATGCCGCCTTCCAGGTAGGCTCCATCATAACCACCACTGGTTTTTCCACCGTGGATTTTGACGCATGGCCCCAGTTCTCCAAAACCATCCTCATCGGCCTCATGTTTGTGGGCGCCTGTGCCGGAAGCACCGGCGGCGGCATGAAGGTGTCCAGGATCGTCATCTGGCTGAAATCCGTGCGAAACGAGCTTCTGGCGCTGATCCATCCCCGAAGCGTGCGGGTGCTGCGGCTGGAGAGAAAGTCCCAGGATGCCGGGGTCATACGGTCGGTGAACAACTATTTTATCGCCTACTTCTTTATTTTCGCGGCCTCGGTGCTGGTGGTCAGTCTGGACAACTTTGACTTTACTTCCTGTTTTACCGCGGTGGCGGCCACCTTTAACAATATCGGCCCGGGCATGGGCGCCGTCGGCCCCATGTGCAACTTCTCCCAGCTGTCGGCGGTATCCAAGTATGTGCTGATGTTTGACATGCTGGCCGGAAGGCTGGAGATCTTCCCCATGCTGATTCTCTTCTCGCCGGCCACATGGCGGAAAGGATGGTAGAAGGGCAGCACTGCCTCGGATAATTTAAAATATTACATTTCTGTTAAATCTATTGCATTTTTCTTTTTAAAGTATTAATATATGAAAAAAGGCAAAACCGCTCTCGGGAATAAGACCATATCCTGCAGAGCAGCCCCAATTTAAAAAAAGCAGGGAGTGAGAATTATGTTTGGTTCCAAGAAACAGAGCGACAACATCAATACCAGTCTGATAAATACCATCATCGGCAACAACTCCAGAGTGGAGGGCATCCTGACAGCCTCCGAGTCCACCAGGATAGACGGTGTGCTGGAGGGGAAGATCATGTCCGAGAGCTCCGTCATCGTCGGGGAGACCGGTGAGGTGGTGGGCGATATCACAGCCGTGGAGATTCTGGTAGCAGGGATTGTATACGGCAATCTGGTGGCCAGGGAGAGGATCGAGATGACCTCCACAGGCCGGGTGCTGGGCGATCTGATCACCAAGACTCTGGTCATCGACGAGGGCGCCTCCTTCAAGGGCAACTGTACCATGGAAGTCGCCGGCGAGGAGAAGATGGCTGCGATGGCCGAAAAGCCTGTACATATTCCGGAGGCAGTATCCGAGATGGATAAGATGGCTCAGGCAGCCTCCAGAGACAAGAGCGCAAAAGAGCAGCAGAAACAGCAACAGAACAAGAATAAAAAGGAAGAGACCCTCAAAAATAACGCTGAGGAGCAGAAAAAGGGTGCTTAAGGCCGCAAAAGGAGTGGTGTTTTCAAGATGAAGTGGAAACGATTTAAGAAGGAGCGCATCTCTCTCAACTACACGATCATGCTGCTTCCTCATTCTCAGAAGAATCCCATACATTTTAAAACGCCTGTCTGGACCTTTGGCCTGATATTTTTAGGAGTGCTGGTTCTTACGGGGACCAGTCTGTTTTTTGCCGGCTCCCGCATTCAGCTGCAGGTGGTGCGGCAGGAAAAGGAGCAGCTGGAGATCGAGAAGGAGAATCTGGAGCAGGAGTGGCAGCTTCTGGCCGCGGAGAAACAGATGGCGGATGAGGAGAACGAGGCCCTGCGCAGCGCCAGGTATGCTCAGGAGCAGGAGCTGAAGGAACTGGAACAGCGGACCAAAGACACCATCGGCGAATTGAAAGAGCTGGTGGAGAGGGAGAACCAGATCCGGGCGGAGCTGGGATTGGAAACCGGAACCGAGGAGGAGAGCGGCAGCGGGGAGGAATCCTCCGAGACGCCTTCCCAACCCCCGGCTCCGGAGGGTGATCAGACAGGGAGCATCCCGTCAGGCGATTTTCAGACATCGCTTTCCTTAAGCCGGGCGGAGCGGGCCATGAGTTTTTCCTCCATTCAGTCGGAGCTGAGTTATCTCCAGGACAGCCTGTCCCACGTGTCGGGACAGTATGAGAGCTATCTGAATACCATAGAGGCGAAGAAAGAGGCCGAAGCGGCGGAGATTGCCCGGAAGGAAGCCCTGAGGCAGACTATCGTCTCCGATGCGCTTCAGTTTGTAGGCGGTTCTTACGTCTACGGGGGCAACGACCCGCACACGGGCGTAGACTGCTCCGGCTTCACCAGATACATACTGAGCCATACGGCCGGGATCTATCTGAACCGGACGGCGGCCTCCCAGTCGGCTCAGGGAAGGTCCGTGAAGGCGGAGGAGGCAAGACCCGGAGATCTGGTGTTCTACAGCAGCGGAGGCCATGTGGACCATGTGGCTCTCTACATCGGCGGGGGAAGGATTGTCCACGCCTCCAACGAGCGGGTGGGCATCATCACTTCGGACATGTACTACAGAACCCCTGTAAAAATTGTCAATGTCCTTGGGGACTAACTACATTTATGGAAAAACAAGAGAAAACGCTGAACATACAGTTCTGCATCCTCTCGGCGATGGGGATCATATTTATCGTGGACGGGCACCTGAACAACAGCTATTTTGACATAGGAGGCCTGCTTCCCTATTACTCGTTTCATATCCCGCTGTTCGCGTTTATCTCCGGGTATTTTTACCGTCCCGGAAGCGAAAGGGATCTTCGGAATTACGGGAAACATAAGTTTAAACGGCTTATGGTTCCCTATTTCTTATGGAATCTTTTTTACGGTGTTCTGGCCTGGATCCTGCGGGGTATGGGCTTTGGCTTCGGGGAGCCTGTGACCCTGTGGAATCTTCTGGGGGAACCCTTTCTCCACGGGTACCAGTTTATCTTAAACCATGCGGCCTGGTTCGTTCCCACACTGTTTCTGACCGAGATGGCCTATGGGGCTGCAAGACGAGTCGTCAGAAACACCCCTGCCTTAATGAGTCTCTGTTTTTTTATGGGGCTGGCCGGGATTTTCGTTTCCAGACACTGGGGGACAGAGGGGCTTCTTCTGACGGCCGTGAAGGTGATGTTCCTCCTTCCCGTCTACGGGGCAGGCAGCCTGTACAGGACCCGCCTGGAGCAAAAGGACACCCTGGGCAGTCCATGGTATTTTTCCGTCATTCTGTTCCTGGCCCTGGGACTGGCCGTGTCGGGAAGGAGGCTTATCTACGCCGTTAGCGGCTGCCATGATTTCACCGGATATCTTCTTCCCTATATCACCGCGGCCCTTGGGATCGCATTCTGGCTGCGCGCGGCCAGGATCCTGACACCCGCCTTGGCGGGCAGCAGGGCCGTCCTTTTTCTCGGGAAGAACACCTTCGGGGTTATGATGCACCATATGACCGTGTTTCTCCTCATAAAATCCTGCTATGCCTGGCTGGCCCGGGGCGGCATCCTCTTTGGGTCCTTTGACTTCGCTGCCTGGAAGACCGACTTTTATTACTGTTTCCTTCCCCGGGGCATGGGGCAGTTTAAGGTGTTCTACCTCCTGGCAGGCATTCTGGTTTCACTGGCCCTGGAGACAGGGGTGAGGACCTGCTGGGAGAAGCTTTGGCGCATAGAATCAGAGAAAACAAGGAAAAACAGGGAAAAAATCAGTTGACAACCGACCGGATAAATGATAATATATCTGGGTATGCCGCACAGTGAGGTTTGAAAGCTCCCGGGCCGGGACACCGCAGCTGGCGAGTAATGATAACAGGAGGTGCCAATATGTACGCGATTATTGCAACAGGCGGTAAGCAGTACAAAGTCGCAGAAGGCGATATCATTAAGGTTGAAAAGCTTGGTGTTGAAGCTGGAGAGACTGTTACCTTTGATAAGGTGCTTGCAGTAAATAACGGGGAACTTTCCATCGGCTGTCCTACAGTTGAGGGCGCTACCGTAACTGCAACCGTTGTGAAAGAAGGCAAGGGCAAGAAAGTCATCGTATACAAGTACAAGAGAAAGACCGGCTATCATAAGAAAAACGGCCACAGACAGCTCTTTACTCAGGTTAAGATTGACAAGATCAACGCTTAAGTCTTTGTGAGATGAGAGGCACAGCCGTCAGATGACGGCACACATGAGGTGCTGAGGATTTATGATTGATGTAACAGTGTTGACAGATTCAGGACAGCGGTATATCGGCATTCGCATGATGGGACATGCAGGTCTGGCTGAGTGCCCTGTGGAGGGGCAGGAGCTGGTGTGCGCGGCGGTCTCTGCGCTGGCGCTTAACATGTCCAACTCCGTGGAACATTTTACGGAGGATGAGTTTGCGGCCGAGGAGGATGAGGAGACAGGAGGATTTTCCTTCCGTTTTACTTCTTCCATCAGTTCAGAATCAGAACTCCTTATGAAGTCTTTGGTATTTGGTCTTTTGGATATTGAAGAAGAATATGGAGAACCATATATTAAAATTCGTTTTAAGGAGGTGTAAGTGATGTTTAAGATGAACCTTCAGTTATTCGCTCATAAAAAAGGCGTAGGCTCTACCAAAAACGGCAGAGATTCCGAGGCCAAGAGACTTGGAGCCAAGAGAGCTGACGGACAGTTTGTACTTGCCGGCAACATCCTCTACAGACAGAGGGGCACCAAGATTCATCCGGGTATCAACGTTGGTCGCGGCGGCGACGACACACTGTTCGCTAAGGTTGACGGCGTTGTGAGATTTGAGAGAAAGGGCAGAGACAAAAAGCAGGTTTCGGTTTACCCAAGAACAATCAGCGAGTAATTCTGATGGCTTCATACTTACGACGTATGAAGCCATTTTCCTTATTTCACAGGATTTTCATAACAGACAGTTGGGAAAGGTTACGGTGAATCATGTTTGCAGATCGCGCAAAAGTATTTATAAAATCCGGAAGAGGCGGCGACGGCCATGTCAGTTTCCGCAGGGAGCTGTACGTTCCGGCGGGAGGCCCTGACGGCGGCGACGGCGGAAGAGGCGGCGACATTATCTTTGAGATTGACGATGGATTAAACACTCTGGTAGATTTCAGGCAGGTCAGAAAATACGTGGCCAAAAGCGGTGAGCCGGGAGGAAAGAAGCGCTGCCACGGAGCCGACGGCAAAGATCTGGTGATCAAGGTTCCTGAGGGGACGGTGATTAAGGACTTTGAGAGCGGAAAAGTCATTGCGGATATGTCCGGTGAGAACCGCCGTGAGGTGATCCTGAAAGGAGGGAAGGGAGGCCTGGGCAACATGCACTACGCCACCTCCACCATGCAGGCGCCCAAGTACGCTCAGCCGGGCCAGGAGAGCCAGGAGCTTTGGGTGATGCTGGAGCTTAAGGTCATCGCCGACGTGGGCCTGGTCGGCTTCCCCAATGTGGGCAAATCCACCCTTTTATCCCGGGTCAGCAATGCGCGCCCCAAGATCGCCAACTACCACTTTACCACGCTGGATCCCCATCTGGGGGTGGTGGACTTAGGCGACGGCGCAGGGTTCGTCATGGCCGACATCCCAGGGCTCATCGAGGGCGCCTCCCAGGGGGTAGGCCTGGGCCACGATTTCCTGCGCCACATAGAGAGAACCAAGGTGCTGATTCACGTGGTGGATGCCGCTGCCACGGAGGGGCGGGATCCGGTGGAGGACATACGGACCATCAACCGGGAGCTGGACTCCTACAACAAGGAGCTTATGAGCCGTCCTCAGGTTATCGCGGCCAACAAGACGGATGTCATCTATGACGGGGATAAAGACCCTGTGGAGCGAATCCGCAGCGCCTTTGAGCCGGAGGGCATTAACGTATACCCTATCTCCGCCGTAAGCGGCAGAGGCGTCCGGGAGCTTCTCTACGCTGTCTTCGATATCCTTAAAAATATGGACAGCAAGCCGGTGGTTTTTGAGAAGGAATTCGATATCTCCGGTCTGCAGGCCGGAATGAACCTTCCCTACACCGTGGAGAAAAACCAAGAGGGCGAGTACGTGGTGGAAGGCCCCCGTATCGAAAAAATGCTGGGCTACACCAATCTGGAGTCGGAAAAAGGCTTCGTGTTCTTCCAGAATTTCCTGAAGGACTCAGGCGTCCTTCAGGAGCTGGAGAAAGCCGGGATCCAGGAGGGCGACACGGTGAGGATGTACGGCCTGGTATTCGACTATTATAAATAACACAGAAGAAATTTGTTATATGGACAGATTGTCCGAAAGGAGCAGTGTATGACTACAAAGCAGCGGGCCTACTTAAAAGGCCTTGCCATGACCATGGAGCCCATCTTCCAGATCGGGAAATCCAGTCTCACCCCGGAGCTTACGGAGGCGGTTTCGGAGGCCCTGGAGGCCAGGGAGCTGATCAAAATCAGCGTGCTTAAAAACTGTGCCGACGACAGCCGTGAACTGGCACAGATCCTTTCCGAGCGCACCCGCTCCCAGGTGGTTCAGGTGATCGGCAAAAAGATCGTGCTGTACAAAGAGGCAAAGGACGAAAAAAAGAAAAAAATCGTGCTTCCGTAAACGCGGAGAGAAGGAGGCTTTCGGCTATGGCGGAAATCGGGATTATGGGCGGAACATTTGATCCGATACACAACGGGCATCTGATGCTGGGAAGGCAGGCCTACGACGAGTACGGTCTGGATTTTGTCTGGTTCATGCCGTCCGGACAGCCGCCCCACAAGAAGAACAGGGCGGTTACGGACAAAGCCGACCGCTGCGCCATGGTCAGGCTGGCCCTGGAGGGGCAGCCCGGCTTTGTCTTCTCCGAGTTTGAAGTTTCCAGGGACGGAAACACCTATACGGCCAGGACCCTGGCTCTTCTTAAGGAAGCCTACCCTGACCACACCTTCCACTACATTATAGGGGCTGACTCTCTCTACGAGATCGAGACGTGGTATCACCCGGAATCGGTGCTCACAGGCGTCCCCCTTCTGGTGGCGGGCAGGGAGTATGACGGGGAACATGCAGCCCTGCCGGAGCAGATTGCATATCTGAGGCGGAAATACGGTGCATCCATCCGTGTTCTCCACTGCCTGGAGATGGACGTCTCCTCCGCGGACATTCGCAGAGCGGTGGGAGAGGGGCAGGACATCAGCCGGTTCGTGCCCAAAGCAGTGGAAGCGTATATACGCTCCAGGTCCCTGTACCAAAGCAGGCCCAATGAAAGGCAACCATAAAATTTATCAGGAGATGATAACCATGGGTTTTGCAATTCCCAAACTGAGGAAAAAACTGAAATCCAAACTAAGCGCATCCCGCTATGAACATTCACTGAGTGTTTCCTTTACCTGCATCTGTCTCGCCATGCGGTATGGCTGTTCGCTGCAGAAGGCGGAAGCGGCAGGCCTGATCCACGACTGCGCCAAGTGCTATGACGACGAAAAGATCATCAAGCTCTGTGGCAAACACCGCATCCCCATAACCGATGACGAAAGGAAGGCTCCCGCCGTGCTCCATGCCAGGTATGGGGCTTGGCTGGCCAAAAACCAGTATCACATTGAGGACGATGAGATATTGAGCGCCGTTGCCTGTCACACCACTGGAAAGCCGGACATGGAGCTTCTGGACAAGATTCTGTACGTGGCGGACTACATTGAAGCCAGAAGGGATAAGGCTTCCAATCTCACGGCCATGCGGAAACTGGCGTTCCAGGATTTGGACGAGGCCCTCTACCGTATCATGGAGGGGACTCTGAGTTATCTTGAAAAGAAGGGAAACCGTGTGGACCCTATGACGGCAGAAGCATTTGCGTACTACAAAGATCAGAGAGATAAAGAGAACATAAATCAATAAGGAGGAGGGGATTAGATGTCAGACGCTTTAAAAATGGTAAAGATGGCCAAAGCCGCACTGGATGACAAGAAAGGCCAGGATATCAAGATCATTGATATCCGACAGGTAACCGTGATCGCCGACTATTTTCTCATCGCAGACGGCGCCAATCCGAACCAGGTCCAGGCAATGGTTGACAACGTAGAGGAGGTGCTGGGGAAAGCCGGCTATCCGTGTAAGCAGATCGAGGGCTACGGCTCCGGCGGCTGGGTACTGATGGACTACGGCGATATCATCGTCCACGTATTCTCCAGGGAGGACCGCCTGTTCTACGATCTGGAAAGGATATGGAGAGACGGAAAGCTGCTGGAGGACGGGGAACTGGATTCGGAATGAGAGACGAATGGTTCTTACGAAAAACAAGCTGCAGTTTTGGTTGACATAAAATAATTATGTAAATTACATGACAGATATTATGCATATCATCCATGAGTCGAAAAAGACGGGGCAGAAGCGTACATTCATTCCGCCCTGTCTTTTTGTGATTCTTTTTAGTTCCTATATTCTGTATATCCTGTCTGTGTCGCTTACATCATCCGCACCAGGCCGATGACAATCCCCAGGATCTGCACATCATCCACGATAATGGGTTCCAAAGCGTCGTTCTCCGGCTGAAGGCGATAGCGGCCCTTCTCCTTGTAAAAGCGCTTGACCGTGGCGGAATCATCCACGAGGGCCACCACGATCTCTCCGTTGCGGGCAGACTCCTGTTGTTTGACGATGATCTGATCTCCGTCAAAGATTCCGGCATTGATCATGCTTTCCCCCTTAACCCGGAGCATGAAGGTCTGCTCGTTGGGAAGCATCTCCACGGGAATGGGGAAATAGTTTTCAATGTTCTGTTCGGCCAAAATAGGCTGCCCGGCGGCGACCGTACCGATCATGGGCACATTCACCAGTTCCCGTCTGGTCAGGTTAAAACAATCGTCGATGATCTCTATGGTTCTCGGCTTGGTGGGGTCTCTGCGGATATAGTTGTTTCTCTCCAGGGTCTCCAGGTGAGAATGGACGGAAGACGTGGACTTTAAACGGACCGCTTCGCAGATCTCCCTGACAGAGGGCGGATATCCCTTCTTCAAGATGGATTCTTTGATATATTCTAAAATTTCCTGCTGTTTCGGTGTAATCTTGCCTTGTGCCATATATTGACCTCCCAAATAGAACATGTATTCTTTACCTACTATATATAGTATCACATGTCATATTAAAATGCAAACCCTTGTTCGAAAATTATGCGCAAATAGTATTGACAAACAAATGTTCGGGTACTATAATAGACGCATCAGCAACAGAACATATGTTTGTAGGAGGTATTATGAAAAGGCCACTGATTTTTCTTTCCCTTGGAGCTGTCGTCGGATGTACATGTTTCAGTATCTTTTTTATCAATGTACTGGCCAAAGAACCTCCGAAGCAGGAGACCGTCTCTTACTATACCTATATTCAGATACAGCCCGGAGATACGCTCTGGACCATCGCCGAGATTTACACAGAGGGCACCGACATCTCCGTAGAGGACTATGTGCGGCAGCTGAAGCAGATGAATCACATAGGAGAGGACACCATTCATGTGGGTAATTATCTGACAGTCATGTATAAGAATCCCAGGGGAAGAAAGGCTGAGCAGAAACAGAGACACCTTCAAGAACATCCGGAACCCATTGACACTGTGGATTGATTCATATCATGATTTCCGTAAAATTCCAGGGCGGCATATTCCGATGGAATACACCGCCCTGGAACCATGATACAGCTTACAGCGAAGAATTTGCCTTTATTCTGTTTCCCTCAGTCTCACCTTGTCCCTGGCGCTTCTACGTCTGGCATCATCCAGGGCCGCATAGTGCTTTTTCGTTGTGTTCACATCCGAATGTCCCAGAACATCCGCCACCAGGTAGATATCGCCTGTCTCCCGGTACAGAGCGGTTCCGTATGTGCTTCGAAGCTTGTGCGGCGTGATCTTTTTCAGGGGGGTTACGATCTTCGCATATTTTTTCACCAGATTCTCCACGCTGCGCACAGAGATCCGCTTCATCTGAAGTGACAGAAAGAGGGCGTTTTCGTGGCCCTCCACAGAGACCATGTGCCTTCGCTCATCCAGATAGTCCTGGAGGGCGTCCTCCACCTCCACGCCGAAGTATACGGTCACTTCCTTGCCGCCTTTTCGGTGGATTCGGAGTCCCCCGTTTTTGAAGTCTACATCCCCGATATCCAGACCGACGCATTCGGATACGCGGATTCCCGTTCCCAGAAGGAGGGTGAGCAGCGCCAGATCCCGGATTTTTGTCTTATTGTGGAAAGCCTTCTGCTTGTCCGTCAGAGATTCGCCCCGTTCCACCTCATCCAGCAGCATGGCCACCTCGTCGATGTCCAAACGGATAATTTCCTTCTCGTGAAGCTTGGGAAGCTTTACCAGGGCCGCCGGATTATTCTTCAGAAGCTCCCTGCGGTAGTAGTAGTTGTAGAAACTTTTCAGGGACGACACTTTCCGCATGATTCCCCGTTCCTTGTTGACCACCTCCTGATCCCGGTCATTGAAGCGATACTTCAGATACTCCATATATTCCTCCAGATCCGTCACCAAAAGTTGATCCAGATGGGAGAGTGAGATATCCCTTATTTCCAGCTTTTTTAACACAGGGTTCTCCTTCCTAAGAAAATCAAAAAAGACTTTCAGGTCATAGGCATAGGCGATCCTTGTTCTGGATGATGTCTGAGGTTCAATCCCGCGGAAAAAGTCCAGGCAGAAAGGCGGCAGTTCCTGAATCATGGCACGCAGTTTCTTTATGTTTTCCCGATCTTTCTGTTCGTAATACGGCAGTGATTTCATATGGGTTCCTCCTGATCTGCATCCTCTCAAATCCCAAGCGGATGACTTTCCTTTTGAGGCCATCCTGGGATATTTCCGCTGATTACCGCGTGAAACAATCTTTGTCTGACTCCGGGATTGTCGTGCTCCAGCGTTTTCGTTAATTGCTTCACATATTCTCGTCTCGTAACTCCGTCTGCAGGACACGGATTTTTGCACACCGGAAGCTGATACTTGCTGCAAAATCCTTTCACATCCGCCTCGTCCACATACAGCAGCGGGCGGATTACCGTGAGTTTTGTTCTGTCCAGGCAGGTTTTGGGGGAGAAGGAATAGAACCGTCCCTCATACAGCAGTGACAGCAGCATGGTTTCCACGATATCGTTTTTATGGTGCCCGTAGGCCACTTTGCTGCAGCCTGCCTCCAGGGCCGCCTTGTTTAAAGCTCCCTTGCGCAGCTTGGCGCACAGGGAACAGGGGCTGGTTTCCCGGCGCTGTTCAAAGACAATTTTCCCGATATCGGTTGAAACCACCTGATAGGGAACCGACAGCTGTTCGCAGAGATCCTTCACAGGCGAAAGGTCAAAACCGTCAAATCCAAGATCAACCGTGATCGCCTGAATCCGAAATTTTCTGGGATAAAACCGCCTTAGATGTTCCAGGGCGTACAGTAAAGTCAGACTGTCCTTGCCGCCGGATATTCCCACCGCAAGGATATCCCCGTTGTCGATGAGTCCGTAATCGTCCACAGCCTGACGTGTTAAACTGAGCAGACGCTGTAATTTCATCTGAAAACTCCTTCCTGGATTCTCCACGTATTTCCCAAAAGCGGGGGAGTACAGAGGTCTCGGATTCTAACTATTCGCGAAACAACACTTTAACGAATAGTTATCCTCTCAAATGCCTCTGTTTGCCGATTGTCGGCTCAGGATACGCCGGGACCCACTTCAGCGGTTTCCTCCGTCGGCTTCTCGGCTGCCGGTTCTGACGGCTGTTCCGGTACCGCCGGCTGTGTAAAACCGGGGCCGATTTCCGTTTCCGGCTGACCGGAATTGCCGGGACCGGCCTCTGTTTCCTCAGAAGGCTGCACAAGGCTGGTTTCCGGCTGGGAGTCAGAGGAAGCCGGCTCGTCCTGGCCTGCAGAAGTGTCCGGCTCACCGGTTTCGTCCAAAGATTCCGGCGCCGTCTCCTGAGAGCTTTCATAAACCTCTGCCTGGGTCTGGTCAGGTGCTGTCTGTGGAGGCGGCGCCTGGGTCTGAGCGGGAGGCGCTGCGGTCTCCGGTACATTGGCCGCGCCTCCGTTGCTGCCTCCGGAATTGTCCCCGCCCCCTTCCAGTGCCTTCTGGCCAAGCACTTTGGCCTCCGGCGCATTCTCTGCCACATGCCCCATACCGCTGTCAGCGGCAATCTTTCCGCTGATCTGCCTTACGGTTTCCGAAGGCTGGAAGTTCTCCGTGCCGTATAAAAACTGATGAAGCTGAATCACATTGCTCTCCAGGGTAAGGGGAATGACGCAGTCTTTCTTGCCCACATGGGTCTCGCCTCTGGAGAACGGGAACCCTCCATTCTGGGAAATATGGTATTTCCGGATATTTCGTGCCAATGGAAGCAAGTCGTCCACGCCGATACTGGTGGAAATCTGTGGTATAATGGTCTTCACCAGCATGGACAGTGTCTTGAAATCCGCCTCTTTTGCCTTATTCATGGCCAGCTGAATCACCAGACGCTGTCTGGCCGTGCGGTTATAGTCCGTATCCATCAGTCTTAACCGGGCATATGCCACCGCCTGTACGCCGTCCAGATGGTTCATACCCGCATGTTCCAGGTGATGAGAACCGATACCTGTTGACTCCACCGTCTCCGTGATAAAGCTGTTGATGTACTTGAACTCGCTGTCCGAGATCTCCAGATCGATCCCTCCCAGAATATTGACGGCATCTACAACCGCTTTCCAGTTAAATGTGGCGTAATCGTCAATGGCCAGATCCAGATTGCGCTCCAGAGCCTGAACTGCCTGCTGGTGGCCTCCCTTGAAATACGCCTCATTGATCTTGTGATATGTGCCGTCGGGATTGATCTCCATATAGGTGTCCCTGTATACGGAAACCAGCTTAATATCTCCGGTTCCCCGGTCAATGACACAGATCATCTCCACATCGGACAGCGCGCCCTTTTCCAGATTTCCGTTTCTGGAATCTACGCCAAAAACAGCTATCGTCCAATAGCCGCTTCCGGTCTGCTTATACTTGTATATAAAATAACCGGCTGTCACAAGGATCAGAAGAAGCAGCAATTTCAACAGCCGAAATCTGTGTTTTTTCTTTTTCGGCTGTTTGCCGCCGCTCTCCCTGTCTCCGTCCTGGAGCGCTCTGCTTTTACGGGAGTGTCCACCCTGTCCCCGCCTGCCGGAGCGGCGTCCTCTCCCTCTTTCCATGGGAACGTCATAATCATCGTAATCCCGATCGTATCCTTCATCGCCGTCGTAGTCCCGGTAATCGTCATAATCATCGTACGCGCCGTCATCTTCATACACATCGCGGTCATTGTATCCGTCGTAATCATCATACTCGTCATATCCGCTTCCGTCGTCGTATTTTCGGTCATACTCTCTCCGGCGGCCATCGTTCCTTCGGCTGTCACGACCATACTCATAATCTTCCGGATGCCTTCTCCCTGACCCGTTTTTCGAGTGATAATCCGAAGAAGAGCGCCCTCTTCTCCCGTAATCCCCGGATTCCTCCATGGGCGGGTGATCGGGTCTTCTTCGGCC
The DNA here is from genome assembly GCA_022795805.1 of Hungatella sp. Classification (GTDB taxonomy): domain Bacteria; phylum Bacillota; class Clostridia; order Lachnospirales; family Lachnospiraceae; genus UBA3402. Next base: position 20,032 of record JAAWHK010000002.1, read on the forward strand.
CTGGCGCCGGGAACCGGAGGACTGTCTCACTCCTCTTTCACTGCTGTTCGTTTGTTCCTGAGCTTTCTGACGCCTTCTGCGCTGGCGCATCCGCTCCAGTTCATCTTCATATTCCATAATCTTATTCCTCATTGATTAGACTTCTGTAACAGGACAAATCCAGATCGTAAGTTCCGACCGTCACATTGTTGACATTGCCGGTAGTCTCATGGATCAGATACATGGAGCCGTCTCTGGCCCATGCAAGAAACATGTATACATGAGGCTGGCTGCCGGTCCGGATCAGAATATCTCCGGCCCTGAGATCCGCCTTCCCAACCCCACGGCCGCAAGTCGTAAGCCCCGACGTGCTTTGGGCTGACAGGGGAGTCCCCAGGGCCGTCCAGTAAACCCAGTTGATCCAACCGGAGCAATCCAGTCCTCTGAGCATTCTCCCGTCCGCATCCGGAGAAACCACCGTACCGAAACCGTTGCCCTCGTAGCCGCCCCTGGACGGTTTTCCGCCCCAGTAATACGGTATACATCCTACAGACAGAAGCGCCTGCTCCACCACCTGGCGGCGTTTGGGTGAAGTGTCTTCTACAAAAGCCATATAGGAGGCTATCTCAGAACCCGAAAGGGGGTTCTGCACATATGCGGATTCCGGGCTGGCCAGGCTGTACTGCTCATACCAGTCCTGCTGTGCCACAGTTCTTGCACAGTTCATGGACTCGTCGTCCCATCCATTCCAATCCGCGCCGTCTTCGGTCCCTGCGGGAACATCCGCGCAGTGAAACAACCCCTTTTTATCGTCAATGCCCATAACCACTGCGGTGATGTTCAGGTCAATATGTCCCATACAGTACTGCCTGGACCTGGACGAAGCCTTGGCTCCCTCCGCCGCCCTGTTCGATGGTGCGGCAGTCTCCCCGCCAGCCCCCATCTCGCCCTGAACAGACGATGCCGGAGCCGCCGCTTTGCCTGTCTCAGCGCCTGCCGAAGCTGCAGCCTCCTCCGTCGTGTTATCCGATTGAACCGGAGTCTCCCCCGCCGTACTGCCTGCCGGAGCTTCCGCTCCTGCCCCGCCGTCGGTCTGAGTCGCCGCAGCCTCTGCCGTATTGCCGGTCTGAGATGCCGTATCTTCCCCGGTTCCCGGCTGAAGTCCGGAATCAGCGCCATCCGCTGTGTGTTCGCCTTCTGCCCGACTCTCCCCTGTATTTTCCGGGGATGCCTCCGTCTCCTGGAAAGCCGGCTGGGAGCTGCTCTCCTGAACGCTTTCGCCGCTTTTATCGGCAGATTCACTGTTTTCCGAAGACGAAACGTCTGCCTGAGCGCCTTCCTCCGTCGCCGCAGAGGCTTTTGCCGCCTCCCGCATCTTTAATATGGTCTCGTCTGCCGGCTCATAATCATTCTGACGCCTGAAAATCTCTACCGTCTCATGTACGGCAGGCTCAGTCTCCTGACTTCCATCATCTGCCGCACTGCCGCCTGCTCCGCCGCCGTGGATGCCTGCCTGTCCGCTGACCTCCCCTTCGCCGTTACGGTTCCCTGTCGTCCCCTCAAAGACGCCGCCACCCTCCGCCTGGGCCGCCTCCGGATTCAAGCCGGAATCTTCCCCGCTGTACAGGCACTCTCCCTGACAGTAATAGACATTGCTGACAGAGATCCTGGAACTGTGGGACGCATTCCACAGTGTTCCGGCATATGATGACAGAAAGTCATAGGACTGTTCACCCATAAAATACCCGCACACATTGGCGACAGACAGGATCTCCTTTATGTTGGAGTGCCCCATAACAATGGTTCCGTCCCCGTTGCGGAATGTAACGTTAAACCGGTTCCAGGAGGGAATCGCCCGGGCCTTCTCTTTACTGTCCACAGGAACACCGTTAAGGTGGCGGACACCCATAACCGCGTTTTTATCCATTCCCAGCCGGGCGGCCATAGTCTCCGGCGAAACCCGGCGAAGGTCGTAAAGGCCTGCCATCCAGGCCGAATCTTTCTGTAACAGCATCTGGTACACTCTTCCGGCATAGCTCTGGGAAACACCCTGAGACGCAGACCCCTCATCGTAATAGTAGGCAAAATTCAAGCGCTGGGAGAGATCCGCATCCTCCCTGCGGGAACTCAGATCTTCCCCGCCGCTCTCCCCGTCCGTGTCTGCAATACGGGGCTGTATCTTTGCAGAATATCCGTCATGCCCCCCGTTCTCCTCCAGAAAATCATCCCCCAGCATGCTGACCAGTCCCGGGACATCCCTGGATTCTCCCGCCGTACCGTCCCCGAAAGACACGTCCACATAGAAGGGCCTGTCCCAGACCTTGGAGACATAGACGGAAACTCCCCCTCCGGCTGCCATACACAAGAGCCACAGCCACGCCCCGGGCACCATCTTTCTGAATCGTAATTCTGTTTTCTTCATATAATACACCTGCTTTTTATGTAACTATAAAAATATAACACAATCCCATAAGAAAATACACTAAAAATTCTTTAATAATTATTTAAGGTTGACGCATAAGATACACAGGGCTATAATAAACACGTCTTTGCCGGCCTCTATACAGCGGGAACCCATAAGAGACCTCCCGCTGACCCATTCACTGAAGGCCGAAAACAAGTGAAAGGAACGGTGACGAAATCATGTGTGGAATTATTGGATACAGCGGCCCATTGGAGGCCGAAACGATCTTACTGGACGGATTGTCACAGCTGGAATACAGAGGATATGACAGCGCGGGAATCGCGTTTTTTGACACCGCCTCAAATATCCGGCTTATAAAAAGAACGGGAAAAGTGGCCGCCCTCAGGGAAGCCTGCGATCTGGAGAAGGCCGGCTCCCACTGCGGCATCGGTCACACCCGGTGGGCCACCCACGGCGGAGTAACCGATGCCAACGCCCACCCCCATCGGGCCGGACGGGTAACCCTTATCCACAACGGCATTATTGAAAATTATCATGATCTTACGGAGAAGTTCGGCCTGGAAGGCAGACTGGCATCCCAGACGGATTCCGAGGTGGCCGCCCATGTCCTGGACTCCTTCTACAACGGCGACCCCAAAGCTGCCATAAAAAGTCTCACACAGTGTGTGGAGGGCTCCTACGGATTCTGCATCATGTTTGACGATCGGCCGGGGGAGATCTACGGGGTTCGCCGTGTCAGCCCTCTGGTGGCCGCCTACACCAGGTCGGGAGCTCTCATCGCTTCCGATCTCACTGCCCTGATCCCGTACACCCGGAAATATTTTGTTGTCCCGGAAGACCATATCGTAAAGCTGACCGGTTACAAGATCGCGCTGTACGACATAAACGGAAATCCCGTCTCCCCCCAGATCATGGAGGTAAACTGGAACATGGATTCAGCCATGAAAAACGGTTTCCCCCATTTCATGCTGAAGGAAATCCATGAACAGCCGGAGGCCCTGAAAAATACCATCCTGCCCCGCATATCCAAAGGGCTGCCCGATTTTTCCGACGACGGCATAGACGACAGCCTGTTTGCGGAGTGCGACAGGATTCACATGGTGGCCTGCGGGACTGCCATGTATGCCGGCATGGTGGCCAGGGCGCTGATGGAACCGGTTCTCAGGATCCCGGTGACCGTGACCATCGCCTCCGAATTTCGGTATGCGGATCCCCTCATCGACCAGCGCACGCTGGTGATCATTATCTCCCAGTCCGGCGAGACCATCGACACCCTCGCGGCTCTCCGGCTGGCCAAAAGCTACGGGTCGAAGACTCTGGCCATTGTCAATGTAAAGGGCTCCACCATTGCCAGGGAAAGCGATTTCGTGCTGTACACCCACGCCGGCCCGGAGATCGCCGTGGCCAGCACCAAGGCATACTCCGTGCAGCTGGCGGCCCTCTATATGATCGGCTGCCGCATGGCCCTGGTGCGGGGGAAATTCACGGACAAGGAGGCGTCCTCCTTCCTCCTGGGGCTTTTGGACGCCGTTCCTGCCATGGAGGCCATGATCGCCAGGAAGGAAGAAGAAAAAAATCTGGTGACTCACCTCATCAATCAGCCGGACGCATTCTTTATGGGACGGGGGCTGGACTATGCCTTCTCCCTGGAGGGCGCCCTCAAGCTGAAAGAAATCTCCTACATTCACGCGGAGGCCTGCGCTGCCGGTGAGCTGAAACACGGAACCATCGCCCTTATAGCGTCCAATGTCCCGGTCATAGCCATCGCCACCCAGGAACATGTATTCGCCAAGATGATATCCAATGTCCGTGAAGTCAAGGCCAGAGGAGCCTTCGTCATCCTTCTCACAAAGGAGAATGCCGTGGTGGACGGAGGGCTGGCGGACATTCACATCCGAATCCCCGACATTGACGACCGTTTTACCGTCTTTCCCATCGCCGTGATCCTGCAGCTGATCGCATACTACGCCTCCCTGGGCAAAAATCTGGACGTGGACCAGCCCAGGAATCTGGCCAAATCCGTCACGGTAGAGTGATCCGAAAACTCCCTCCCAAAGGCTTGCCTCAGGAGGGAGTTTCCATATATCGCCGCAGTCTGACTGTCCGGCTGTTTTCTATTCGGCTATTTTCTTCCTGCCATCTTCACTTTGGCAAATTCCTGAATGATGTGCACTGCCCCGTCCACGCCGGTGACACTGCTGTTAAGGCAAAGGTCGTAGCTTCTGGCATCGCCCCATTTCTTGCTGGCATAATAGTTATAATAGCTGGCACGCTGCTTATCCGTCTTGATCATAATATCCTTGGCCTTCGCGTCCGTCACATTATACAGTTCCTTCAGATAGGCTATCTTATCCGCCTCATTTCCCGTGATGAACACCGTAACCGCGTTGGGCTCGTCCGCCAGGGCATAATCCGCGCAGCGGCCCACGATCACACAGGACTCTTCGCTGGCCAGTTTCTTGATCGTGTCGAACTGAGCCAGAAAGATCTTGTGGTTGATCGGCATATCCATGTAGGCCGATGTGGTGTACCCCAGGGAATACGTATCCATGACCAGGGAGTACAGAAAGCTGTTGGTAGGTTTCTCGTCGTGAGTCTCGAACAGTTCCTCGCACAGTCCGCTGTGCTTTGCCGCCTCTGCCAGCAGTTCCTTGTTGTAGCATTTCACCCCCATGGTCTCAGCCAGTTTCCTGCCTATAAGATTGCCCTTGCTGCCGCAATGTCGTCCAATAGTAATGACTAAATGTTCTCCCATAAGATTTCTCCTTTCCTTGATGCTTCTGTTGTCACACAAATAGAGGATTTATAAGATTATTATACAGCAAAAGCACGGAAAAGTACATTTATTTTTCGTTTTTTTGATCAATATTCCCCCAGCATCTGCAGAAGCCTCTGAAAATACGCGGGCAGAGGCGCCTCAAATTCCATATACCGCCCTGTCCTGGGATGGATAAATCCCAGAATTCCTGCATGGAGAGTCTGCCCCTGCAGCTTAAAAGGGCATCTGGCCGGGCCGTAGACCGTATCCCCCAGGAGTGGATGACCGATGCTGGCCATGTGAACCCGGATCTGGTGTGTGCGCCCGGTCTCCAAACGGCACTCGATGAAGGTAAACCGTCCAAAGCGTTTCTGTACCCGATAGTGGGTCACGGCTCTCCTGCCGTTCTTTTCGTTGACGCTCATCTTCTTTCTGTCAACCGGATGGCGCCCCACCGGGGCGTCGACCGTGCCCTCATCCTCCCCTATGTTTCCGTGAACAACGGCCTGGTAGCGGCGGGTGACAGAGTGATCCTTCAGCTGCCTGGCAATGGAATTGTGGGCCATATCGTTCTTGCATACAATGAGAATCCCCGTGGTGTCCATGTCGATGCGGTGGACGATTCCCGGGCGCAGCACGCCGTTAATGCCGGAAAGTCCGTCCCTGCAGTGATCCATAAGTCCGTTGACCAGGGTTCCCGTGTAGTGTCCCGCCGCAGGGTGAACCACCATCCCCTTAGGCTTGTTGACCAGAAGCACATCCTCGTCCTCGTACAGGATATCCAGATCCATGGCTTCCGGCAGAATCTCCGGCTCCACAGCCTCCGGAACCAGTATCTCCACCAGATCCCCAGCGTTTACTTTACAGTTGGCCTTCACAGGCTTATGATTCAACCGCACGTTCCCTGCCTTTAAAAGCTTCTGCACATAGGAGCGGGACAGCCCGCCGCAGTGATCCGTGCAGAGCACATCGGCGCGGATGCCCGCCTCCCGGTCGGACACCGTGAACCTCTCATGCCGCTGCCCTCCCGGCTCCCTGCCCGCCCCAGACAGTTCGTCCTCCTCATCCTCACAGACGACCATGTACGGTTCCTGTCCGGCGTCCGCTGGGATCATGACCGCTCCTTTCTGTGGGGAAACAGCATCTCAAGCTCCTCATCACGGTAGAACCACATAAACAGGACGAAAAGCAGGGCCGTCCCAACGGTAACATAGCAGTCGGCCACATTGAAAATCGGAAAATCTATAAGCTTAAAATACAGAAAATCCACCACATACCCCTGGGATACCCTGTCCACAAGGTTGCCCGCTGCCCCCGACGCGATCATAGTCAGGCACACCTCCATGGGCACATAGCGCCTCTTGGCCGGCATCTTTGCCATGGCAAAGAGGACAAAGGCAAACACCGCCGCCGCAACCGCAAAGAAAAACGCCTGCTTCCCCTGAAGCATGCCGAAGGCAGCCCCCCGGTTCTCCGAGTACAGAAACTCAAAGACGCCGTCCCAGAGCACATATGGAGCCTTCCCCTTAAGATAACTCACTGCCAGCCACTTTGTCCACTGGTCCGCTGCGGTCAATATAAGAAAACCCGCAAAAAAAGATATGATATGATTGCGTTTTCGATTCATGTCAACAATTCTCCTCACCTGAGGATCAGGCGAAGGCCTGCCCTCATCTCATCCTCGGTCACAGTTCGGTCAATAAAGGCCTCCCCCACGCGGCGCAGAAGGATAAAACGGATCCGGCTGCCGTCCATCTTCTTGTCGCTTTTCGTGTCCTCCAGCACCCGTCCCGCCGAGACGCCCGTGACCTCTACAGGCATGTGAAGGCGTTCCATCAGGGCTATCAGGGAATCCAGGCATTCCTCCGGCACATATCCCCGGAGAACGGAAATCTTTACGGCCCCCAGGCATCCCAGCCCCACACAGTGTCCGTGCAGCATGGAAAAAGACAGCTGCTTCTCCAGCGCATGCCCCAGCGTGTGGCCGAAGTTCAGCAGTGCGCGCAACCCCTGCTCCGTGGGATCTTCTTCTACCACCTGCCTCTTGATCCTGTCGCTGCCGGCGATCATCTCCAGACAGATCTCAGGATCCCTTCTGATGATGGCCTCCGCGTTGGCTTTCAGCCAGCCGTAGTATTCGCTGTCCTGAATAAGGCCGTGTTTGATTACCTCCCCCATGCCGGAAGAGTACTGCTCTTTTGACAGAGTCAGGAGCGCGGACACATTGGTGTAGACCAGCGCCGGCATGTGAAACGCGCCCACCATATTTTTGTACGAGGCAAAATCAACCCCTGTCTTTCCCCCGATGCTGCTGTCCACCTGGGAGAGCAGCGTGGTGGGAATCTGGATAAAGGAGATCCCCCGCAGGTAGGTGGCAGCTGCGTAGCCGCACAGATCCCCCACTACACCGCCGCCCAGCGCCGCCAGCCAGTCCTTTCTGTCAAAATGTGCCCGGATCAGCGTCTCGTACAATTGCTGCACGGTATCCAGATTCTTGGATGCTTCGCCGGCAGGAAATACGAATGTGCAGATCTCCCGGCAGCACGGCTTTAAAAGCGCCTGAACCTGGTCAAGATAAAGTCCGGCCACCGTGGTATCCGTGACAATGCACATGCGCCGTTCCCCGGTTCCAAGCTTTTTCACCTGTTCCGGCAGCCCTGCAAACGATGTGTCAAGAATAATATCGTAGATGGCCTGCCCATCACGATGTACGGTCAATGTCTCTGCCATAAAAAATCTCCTTATTATGAAAGTGAGCAAACACACCCCTGTGTCTGCGGACGCAGGAAAATCTGTCTGCTCACTGGTAATAGATGCCTGTACATAAACTTACAGCCGAAGGTTCAGACCTGACATATCCAGGGGACTTGTGTTCTTGCTGCCTCCCACATTGCCCAGGATGTCCTGAAAATCTCCGGAAAGATCCACGGTGTCAGGGGTAACTATAAAAATGTAGTTGGAGATCTTCTGCAGATTTCCGTTAATCGAATACACTGCACCGGAGGCAAAGTCAATAATTCTCTGGGCAATCTCGGTGTGCAGCCCCTCCATGTTCAGCACCACCGCCTTTCCGGCCAGGAGGTGATCGCAGATCTCCTGTGAATCTCCGAAGGACGTGGGGATGACCATGGACACCTCCATCCCTCTTCTCATGGGAACAACTTTATTGGAACTGTTATTGCTGGAGGAGCGGCCTAAAAATCTTGGCCTGGGTGTATCCTCGGGTTCATCTTCTTCGTCGTAATACTCTTCGTCTCTTTTCCCAAACAGGGGTTTTCTGGGAGGTCTCTCATCCTCTTCTTCATAGTCATCATCTAAGAAGTAGTCGTCATCATCACCGTCACTCAAGCGCATGCTCTCCATAAATCTTCCAAACAGACTCATAACTTTTCTCCCATCTCCTATCTTGCACCAAAAATGCCGGTGCCCACCCTCACCATGGTCGCGCCTTCCTCAACCGCGACCTGGAAGTCGCCGGTCATTCCCATGGATAGAGTCGTCATACTACCATTATCAATGTTTTTAGTTTTCATGTCAACATAAAATTCATATAATTTTCTAAAAACAGGTCGATTTTTCTCGGCGTCTTCTACAAAAGGGGCCACCGTCATGAGCCCACGGACCCTCACATGGGGAAAACCGCAGATTGAACGGAGGGCATCCTCCGTCTCCTCCAGCCCAAAACCGAACTTGCTGTCCTCCTTTGCCACATTAACTTCCAGAAGAATATCGGTCACAAGATTCTGCTTTGCCGATTCCTTCTCGATCTCACCGGCAAGCTTTACGGAATCCACGGAGTGGATCAGACACGTCTTTCCGATGATCTGCCGCACCTTGTTTGTCTGCAGATGACCGATTAGATGCCACTTTACGTCCGATGGCATCTGGGGAATCTTCACCAAAAGCTCCTGGACCCGGTTTTCCCCGAAATGGCGGGAGCCGCTGTCATAAGCCTCCCTGAGAAGTTCCACGGGCTTGGTCTTGCTGACCGCAATAAGTGTCACATCCCCCGGATCCCTGCCTGCGTTTTTGCACGCGGCGGCAATCCGTTCCTGTGTCCTATGTAAATTTGTCCCAATCTCCATACAAATCTCCTCCTGCTACTGATAGATAAGCACTCCCTCATCCTCGATGACGGATGCGTTCAGCACAATATGATCGTAGACGCTGAGCCCGTAGTTCATGTTTTTTCGGATGGTATAGAATTCATCGCTCTGGGCCAGGACTTCTATCTGCCGAAATACAGTGTATCCCTTATTTATATTGTAGACTCCCTGGAGGGAGGCCGTAATACCCACCTGAAACCGGTCCGTGGAATCCGGTTTCACCAGATAATCCCCGGCCTGAATCTTATCCTGCCTGTCACACTCGATGTAGTAGTATTCGTCGTTGCCGTAGTAGATGGTGGCAGGCACAAACACCACGGAAGTGCCGGCTTCTGAGTAAACCTCCTTATTAAAACCGTCCTCCAGCCCGTCCCCTCCCTTAGTGAGGAAATCCACAGGGATGAGGAAGAAATTCCTGGTAGTAACCGAGCTGATGGGAATCTTAAGCCCCTCTGTGGTGCTGGTCATAATCTCAAAGTCAACAAACCGGTCCGACACGAACTGGACCATGTATCTGGTAAAGTCCAGCTTTCCGTAGGCTTTCCCGTCGCTGCCTGTGATCAGGGAAAACACGCCTTTCATTGTCAGATTACGGGAGGGAAAGGACACGTCCAGAGTCCCCTGGGAGCTGAACAGAACCCCGTCCTCCTCCGACACCTGAAACACCACAGACCAGTTGTCGTCCGTTATCACCTTGTAGATAGGCGTGCCTGGCTCCACCCACTGCCCCGCCCGGGTGATCGCCTTTGTGTACTGACTGCGGTCGAAGACGCTCTCATTGACCTGGGAGGGATCCAGGGGCTCGTACTTGTCAATACCGTAGGAGACAATACCGCTGACAGGAGCGGCAATCTGCCTGAAATCACTGCCCAGCTGATCCGCCATCTGCCCCTGGCTGTCCAGGGTATTAAAATTCACATACTCCAGAACCATGGCCTCCAGGGAATACTTGGTGCCGTACACATTATCAAAAGTCTCGTCGGAGTAGGACAGACTGTAGTTGTTCAGCTGCCTGCGCAGCTCCCCGATATCCTTGTCTGTCAGGGCCCCGGCCCCTTGGTTCTGCTCCTCCATATAGTTGGACAGCGTGCCTCTCTCGTCGATGGAGTAGATGCTTGTCCCCACTGATGCCCGCTTTCCCTCCCGCACATAGTAGTTGACAGCTCCGGCGCTGTCCGCGTACTGAACATTCTCCTGCCGGAGGATAAGCCCCGTATAAGTCTTGTCGTCCACGATGGAGCCGTCGATCACCTCATAAAACTGTATTTTCTCTTTCGTCATGTAAGAATACACCGTAAAAATCAGGTAGACAAAGATCATGGCAAAAATCAGCATTCCGATATTAAAATTCAGGGAAACTTTTCGGTGATTGTAGTTTATGATCTTATTATTTTTATTTGCCATGAGGACATCTCCTCTCCGAAAACCACACCGCGCCTTCTTAATTAACATAAAAATATTACGTAAACCGAATCGGAACCGCGATCTTCCTGCTGCATTCGGTCACGTTCTACCTATTATAAACGGGATTGCCAAAAAGTTCAAGGGCTTGTTGCCGTCACCCCTTCGCCCCCAAACAATAAGGGCCTGCCTTTCGCAGACCCCTAATCTTATGTACACCGCATTCCAGTATTATGTATTTATTTTATAAAGAGATGATAACATCCTTTTTTGCATTCTCAGGCAGTTCGTCTACATCCAGGGATACGCTCAGCACGAAATCCACATGGAACTTTTCACTGATAATCTCTAACTCCTTGACAGCCTCGGAGATATCCTCGCCCTCCAGACATGCCAGCTTCAGAAAGCTGTCCAAAAACATAAGCTCCAGATCGTGATCCTGGGAGATGATTCCGCAGATAAATCCAATAAAACCTGAACAATCGGAAATGTCAAATCCTTTTACATTGATTAATCGAATCTTATTGCTCAACTCATACATATGCTTGGAACTTTTATCCAGGTAAACGATAGACCCGTTGGCTTCCTTGATGGCTGCATTGGCTTTGTCCAGCAAGTGCTTGGTCTTTCCCTTTCCTTTATTTCCAGCTATAATCTGCACCATAGTCGTGTCCTCCTTGGGTTTATAGTTTTTGTATAAAAAGACGATTAATTTCCCCTTAATTATAGTATAAATATGGGCAAAAGGCAATGACTTAATTGACAATTTTAGAAATTATATTTGTCATGTTATCATAGAGTTTATTTCTGTCCTTTGCCTTCATGACGATGGAGACATATTCGTTTCCGCCGCTCTCACTGCCGGAATTCTCCCGGGACGCCATAACCAGACAGCAACCTGCGGCCTGGGTGGTGCCGGTCTTGCCCGAAAACACCGTGATCCCGTCAGGCGTCTCCTCTCTCCCTGTCAGATACCAGTTGCCGCCCTCCCAGGTCTTCTTCACGGCATTGCCGTCCTTATCTTTGTAATCGGCCGTGTAGGCTACGGTCTTCGTCACCTCGCGAAACTTCGGGTACTTCAGCGCTTCGTTGAAGATCAGATACAGATCATAAGCTGTGGTGTAGTGGTTCTCGTCGTGAAGCCCGTGGGGGTTGACAAAATGGGTATTTGTCGCCCCAAGCCTGAGGGCTTCTTCGTTCATCAGCTGTGCGAAATTCTCGATACTTCCCGCCATATGGACCGCTATGGCCGCACCCGCATCGTTGCCCGATGGAAGCATGAGTCCGTAGAGAAGCTGCTCCATGGTCAGCACGTCTCCCGGCTTTATATCGGCCAGAGTGGCCCCGGCCTCCGTGATGACGGCGTCCTGGGTCACGGTCACCGTATCATCCGGATTCCCGTACTTGACGGCAATGAGCGCCGTCATGATCTTGGTGGTGCTGGCGGGATAGAGCCGCTCAAAGGCATTCTTGCTGTAGAGCACCTGCCCGTCGGATATAGAGAACAGCACCCCTGCCTCTGCATCCACCTCCGTCCCGTCAAAGGCGGTCTCATCGGAGACCACACACAGGTCCCGGGCAAACAGCGGAACGGCCGAAAAGTCTTCTTTTGCCGTTTGGGACGATTCCTCCACGGCAAAAGGCCTCTCCTCAAAAGAGTAGGGCTTCTCCAGATCCGAATCGCCTGCCAGGCCGCACCCGCAGAGACAAGCCGCGGCCAGCATTCCAAAAAGGCACAGTCCGGCCCTGCTTTTTGCCCCCAAAGACCGTGTCATTCTTCGAATCATTTGTACATCTCCCGCCATTCCAAATCGCCTCTCTCCAACGCCTTCACAAGCAGCTCCGCCGTAGCCACGTTGGTGGCCAGCGGGATATTATGCATATCGCACACCCTCACAATGGGACTGCTGGCCGGGTCCATCCGCTTGGGCGTATCCGGCTCCCTGAGAAAGATCACGAGATCCAGCTGGTTCTGTTCAATGTCAATGCACAGCTGCTGGCCTCCCCCCAGATGGCCAGCCAGGTACTTGTGAACATTCAGATTCGTGACCTCCTCAATCAGTCTGCCTGTGGTACCCGTGGCGTACAGTGAATGCTTGCTTAAGATACCTCTGTAAGCGATGCAGAAATTCTGCATCAGTTTCTTTTTGGAATCATGCGCAATTAAACCGATATTCATGTGTTTACCTTCTCCCTTTACATCTAATAGTCTTCTCTCGTTTTTCGCTGCAGTCCTACATTTAAAACCACTCCCATACCAATGTAGATACTCAGCAGGGAACTGACCCCCGAACTGATAAACGGCAGCGGCAGCCCCGTATTAGGGAAAATCGCCGTAGCAACCGCAATGTTTGCAAAACTCTGAAACGCAAGCAGCGTAGCCATACCCACACAGATAAGTCTGCCGGACAGGTCTTTGGCCCGGCTGGCCATAAGCAGGCATTCGATAACGATTAAGAGAAGCAGCCCTATGACCACAAGACCTCCCACAAACCCCATCTCCTCTCCCACTATGGCGAAGATGAAATCCGTCTGCTCCTCAATAAGAAAATTGCCGTTTTTTACGGACGCAATCTCCGTATTGCTCAGCCCCTTACCCCACAGCTGCCCCGAACCGATGGCCATAATGGAATTCTCCTGCTGGTAGTAGGCCTCGGCGTACTTCTCAGGATCTATCCAGGCCAGAATACGGTTTGCCTGATATTGTTCGATAAACGGAACCATATCGTAGCGGAGCAGATAAATAACCACAACGCTGGCAGGTATCACCACTGCCAGCACGCCCAGTATCCACTTGTAGCTGACTCCGGACGCAAACACCACCGACGCGATGATCACCGTCACTACCAGGGTGGTTGATAAATTGGGCTGTTTGAATATCAAAAACGCTGGCACCGCGAACAGCAAAACCCCCACTCCGAGAACGGATGCCAGGTTCTTCTTCTCCTCATACTTTCCGAAATACCAGGAAAAAAACAGAATCAGTCCAATCTTTACAAATTCTGCAGGCTGAATCTGCCCAATGACCGGGAGCACAATCCAGCGGGTGGCGATGCCCCGGGAGGTTCCCATAAGCAGAACCGCCACGAGCATGACCACACACGCCAGATAGATAACGGTGCTCATGGACAGAAGCCGGTGATAATCAATCAGCGACAGTGCAGCTGCCAGAAACAGACCGATGACGATTCCCATAATCTGTTTGTTCACTGCCGCCGTACTCTGGTTTGTCGCACTCCAGATGGCCATAATGCCGATAACGCTTAATACCAGCATATAGAGAACCACCCGAACGTTGTATCTTCTGAAATTGTAATCAAATAACAGCATTAACATGTCCCCTTATAAGGCGTCCGTCTATTGGTATGGCGGCATAGAGGGCCGGAACGCCCTCCGTTCCGTCTGCGGGCCGGGACTTTGTAAGGCCGATCTCGATATCTCCCTGTTCAATCTCCAGATATCGGGAGACAGCCAGAAAGATGTCTTCCTTTATCATCTCCAGAAATTCAGGGGAACAGTTGGTCTTGTCCGCCATAAGAAGAAGCCTTAAGCGCCTTCTGGCAATCTCCCCGGACCGTTTTCCAAAAAGAAGCCTGCTGCGGTACATACAATCCCTCCTAAGCGCGTTTTAGAAATCCGGTCAGCCGGGATATGAATCCCCTGCCTCCGTCCGGCACCGTAATAGGGATATCCTCCCCCATAAGTCTCTTGCAGATGTCAAGGTAGGCCTGTCCCGACGGGGTGTCCGTGCCCGCCAGCGGTTCTCCCTGATTGGTGGAGACCACGATGGCCTCGTCGTCAGGGACGGCTCCCAAAAGAGGTACCGCCAGAATATCCATCACGTCATCCACGGACATCATGTCCCCTCTTCGAACCATGTCGGTTCTGACCCGGTTCACGATCAGGTGAACCTGTCCCATATCTCCGGCCTCCAGAAGTCCGATGATCCGGTCCGCGTCGCGGATGGCTGAAACTTCCGGGGTGGTTACCACCAGCGCCCGGCCGGCCCCGGCGATGGCGTTGCGGAATCCCTGTTCGATTCCGGCCGGGCAGTCCAGCAGTATGTAATCAAAATCATCTTTCAGGTCCTCTGTAAGCTTTATCATCTGTTCAGGATTTACTGCTGACTTATCCCTGGTCTGAGCCGATGGCAGCAGATACAGATTGGGATATCTTTTGTCTCTGATCAGGGCCTGCTTCATTCTGCAGTTTCCCTCCACCACATCAACCAGATTGTAGACGATCCGGTTCTCCAGCCCCATAACCACATCCAGGTTGCGCAGCCCGATATCCGTATCGATAAGAGCTACCCGCATTCCCAGCATGGCCAGACCGGTTCCAATGTTCGCAGAGGTTGTGGTTTTACCCACCCCGCCTTTTCCGGAGGTAATAACAATGACTTCACTCATATTTCCTTCCTCCTGCAATAAAAGCCTTAACACAAATATTCTACTCTATATTTTAGAATATTTCCAGTATTAAATAGATTTTAACACATTAAAAATACTTTTTTTTATAGAATTTAAACAAATCGTCTCATTTTCAACGGATGCCGTCATGGGCCCCCGCCCCAGACGCCGCCCTTTCTCGTTGATTTCCGTCTCAAAACCGGCAATTTTCAGCTGATACGGCGCCATGGTCAGAGCCACCGCCACCGCCTCCCGGTTGCCGGAAGCCCCGGCCACCACGGTTCCCTTCAGCTCGCCCAGAACGATCACATTGCCTTTGGCCGTTACCCGGGCCCCCGGTTCCACATCTCCGATGACCACGATACTGGCCTCCGATTCCAGCGACTCCCCTCTGTGCAGGTGTCCCCTGTAAAACTGACCGGTACACGAGGACAGCTCCATCAGCTTTTCATTCAGCGCCTTTTCGCACCGTCGTATACGGTTGCTGTCCAGGTCCACCAGACACACAATCTCGATCTGGGAGTGGTCCATAATGACATTGGCAATCTGAAACTCCTGCTCCGGGGCCAAAGGTCTGCCCGCCAGGGTCAGGGTCATCTGGACAGAGCCCCAAAACCTGGCACTCTCCTCAAACTTTCTGGCGATGTCCCCCAAAAGCTCCTCAAAGGGAACTTCCGGGGCCAGAATCACCGTCATACCGGACTTATTGCTTTTAATCACTACAGAACTTTTCATACACTAATCCACCTTCTTACCATCACTTCGAATTCATTAGTCCCCGATAATAACATTGCTGGCATCCAGAGCGCCCGCCCCTATGATGTCCTCAAGAGTGGTGTAGCCGTAGTAAAAGCGGTATACACTCTTGGCTATGGTCGCCGCATTGGCGGAGGAATACCCGTAAGGGATATTGACCGTCACGCTGATCTCCGGGTTGGAATAGGGCCCGTAGGAGATGAAAAACGCGTGATTGGCTCTGGTGTTCTCCTGAGCCGTACCGGTCTTTCCGGCGATATCCACCTCCAGGTCCTTAAAGATACGCTTTGAGGAGCTGTCGGTGATCACCCGCCTCATGCCGCTCTGAACCGCGTCCCAGGTAGTGTCCGCGATATCTACATAGCTGGATACCTGGGGCATGCAGTTCTCGGCCAGACTTCCGTCGGAGTTCGTAATTTTGTCGATAAGACTCAGCTCGAACACCTTGCCTCTGTTGGCAAGGGCTGTCACGTAGCGGGACAGCTGTACATTGGTGTAAGCATTGGTGCCCTGACCCATGGAGGAACGCTCCGGGTCTTCGGTGGAGAGTTTCGGCGCACTCTCAGCGATCTCGATTCCCGACGGATGATCCAGGCCGAATTTGGAGGCGTAATTCCGTATGACCTCCAGTCCCCGGTCCGTGGAGTACACGCCGTCCTCGCTGGTGGAAAGACGGTGGGCCACCTCGCAGAAGAAATAGTTGCAGGAGTTCTCCAGTCCGCCGGACACATCCAGTTTGCCGTGGCGTCCCGGATTGATCCAGCACTTGATCTTCGGGAATACCTCTTCATAGGTACCGGTACATTCAATCTCATCCGCCGTGGTCACCACCCCCTCCTCCAGCGCCGCAATAGCCGTAATGGGCTTAAACGTGGAACCCGGGGCCTTGGACACCTGGGTGGCGTTGTTGTACAGGGGGAGGGACAGATCCTCGTTCAGCTGGCTGAAATACGTAGCATCCACGGTCCCTGACAGCATGTTGTTGTTGTAGCTGGGGTATGTTACCAGCGCCCGCACCTTTCCGGTGTTCACATCGGTGACCGTGCACCCGGCGGTGCAGGGGTCCAGGGCCAGCTGCGCCGGTGTAATGTCTAAATTGGTTATCCTGTCGATGAGGAACGTAAAGGCGTATTCTTCCCCTCCCGTGGACAGAAGCCGCATCTGCTCCTCGTCGTAGGGAAGGACGTTCTGAGAGTAGAGAGCCATGCACAGCTCCCTCCCCGTAATAATATCCTGATTTATCAGATAGCGGTAAATCCGCTTGGTAAACTGAGTGTCATTCTCAAGCTCCTGCATCACATAGTCCACCAGGGCCTGGAAACTGTCGTCTGCGTTGGAATATTTGTTGTTCACAGGCAGTTTTGTGGTGTCGATCCAGTCGTGGGCAATGCCGTAATACAGATATTCCCGCAGGCTGATGGATTCCTCCTTCCACGCCTCGGCTTCCGGGCTGGCTGCGTCTATCCTGCTTTTCTGGAGAATATCAACGGTGTCGGATGACAGGTAGGAATACACATACAGCATATACGCCTTCATATCCTCCGGCAGGGCGGATATGGGCGGCGCCGACGGGCTGCCCAGCTGACTCCTCATATCGGACAGGATCTGCTGTCTGGATGAGGCAAATTTACTGAGTATCTCCCGCTCCACCGCTCCGGCGTCCTCCCGCTCCATGGATTTTAAGGACAGGACGTTGTTGTTAATCAGCTGATAGTAGGCATCTTTCACGGGGATCTTCTTCTTACTGGAGTCCCGGTTCTCCTCCTCCGTCACCTCCCGGTTCACCAAACGGTCCGTAAGAATACCGGCCAGATGCTTCTCCAGAAGGTGGTAGATGCCGATCTGAAGTTCCCTGTCCAGGGTCAGGTAGATGTTGCTTCCCGCCTCTGGCTCCGTGGCGTCATCCAGCACCTTAAGAACACGGCCTCTGCTGTCGACGTACATATTCTGAACGCCCTTCTTCCCCTGGAGCTTGTCCTCCTGGGTAGCCTCGATGCCGATACGGCCTACAATATCGTTCAGCTCATAGCTCTCGTCCCTCTGCTTTAGCTCTTCCAGCTGCTCCTCGCTGGACACCTTACCCGTGTAGCCGATGATGGGGGCGAAATACAGCGCGTCCTCATAGATGCGCACCGTGGATTCGGCGATGTCCACCCCCTGGAGGGAGGCCATGTGCTCGGAAATATCCACCACCGTGCTCTCCGACACGTTGGCGGCCACCGTGGTCGTCTTGTAGCTGGTGTATGCCGTCAGGGACAGAGAGTACCGGATGATCCCCACCTTCAGCGCTTCATCGTCCGCCAGAACAAGAGGATTTCCCTTGTCGTCTTTCAGGTCCCCTATCTTAAACTTTTCCTTGGTCATCTCGAAGACATCCCTGGCAGTCACGTTGCTGGGGTACTTCCCGTCCTCATCGTCCAGCTCGTCCACGGAACGGCGGCCGTAGAAATCCCTCAAAAACCTTAGTCTGGCCGTCTCTGAGGAGGTTGTAAACACAAAATCCCCGTTCTGGTCAATGGTGATTGGCAGATCCCCCTGGATCGACTCCCCATGCTTGTCCAGGATTCGCACCAGATCCAGGATCATAAGATTTCGGGTCTGATCGGAAGTGTAAGCCCCCACATCCTGGATGGTCACGGAGTAAGCCAGCTCGTTCCTGGCCAGAACTATTCCGTTGCAGTCGTAAATATTGCCTCTGGTTCCGGTGATATAAGACGTCCTCAGGATCTTGGACTCGTATTTCTGCATAAACTCTTCGCCCCGGACAATCTGCAGATCAAACAGTTTTATCACAAGGCCGGCAAACATACAGACAAAAATTACGGCCAGGGCAAAAATCCTTGATGTGATTATCCGTTTAATGCCTATCTGTATCAATTCCAGCAAATCTCTAAACAATGGTGGTATCTCTCCTATTTTCAATCTCTGTCAGCCGTCTGCCGATGTAGAGAAGCAGGCGGTAAATCAACAGCGTGGTTACAACCGTAAAGATGGTCTCCGGTATTATAAGTTCTTTCAGATAATAGAGGATATTCAGCCGCCCCCGGATCAGAAAGCGGAACACATACACGTACAAATTGTACGCCAGCTCGTTGAGCACGCTCAGAACCAGGGGAAGCGTAATGTATTCTTCATAGTAATATTTGGTACAGATGCCGTTTACGTATCCCACGTACACGTAGAACAGCGTATAAAAGCCGAAAGGTCCGCTGTAAAACAGATCCAGCAGGATTCCCGCCAGAAAACCGTAAAACATCCCCTCCCTCTGCCCTTTCATAAAACCGAAGGAAAAAGTCAGGATCAGAAGCAGATTCGGGGAGGCCGACAGAAAGGGAATCAGGGGAAACACACAGTTCTGTATGGTAAACGCAGCGATTATAAGGACCAGGTTGATAACTGTCCGCTTCATACTATTCTCCTTCGGAATCATCGGTTTCTTTCAGGTCCGTAATGATCAGCACCTCCTGAAGATTGCTGAACTGGGCCACAGGCACCAGGTACCCGGAGCTGGTCAGCTGATTGCTGTCAACGGAAATATCCGCCGCGTATCCGATAAGAATACCGGGAAGATAGGTGGAGCTGATGTTGGATGTGACGATCCGGTCCCCGTCCTTCACATCCCCGCCCTCCTTGATCCCGCTGATGGTCAGGCGACCCTCCTTGTATAGGGTCAGATCCCCGCCCACGATGCAGGTGTCCCCGGACTGAAGCGCCATGGCGCTGACCCGGCTGGAGTCGTCGATTATGGAGCGGACCGTGGCATAGTGGGCCCCCACATCCGTGACAATGCCTGCCAGACCGCCGCCTGCCAGGACGTTGTTGCCCACCTGGATGCCGTCGGCGGACCCCTTGTTCACACGGAACACCTGAAACCAGTCGCCGGAATCATTGGCAATGACCCTGGCAGCGGTCTTGCTGTACTGCATATACTCCTGGTCCAGAGCGTACAGATCCCGGAGGCGCTCCAGCTCAAACCGTTCCGATGTCAGCCGGTTGTTCTCCTCAGTCAGACGGTCAATCTCCGTCTGAAGCCTGCGGTTTTCCTCCAGCGCACCTTTCAGCTGTCCGTAATCGTCCAGCTCCTGGTATATGGTCACCCCGGCCCTGTTGACGCCGGACTGAATGGGGATCAGTACATATCCCACCGCCGTGCGCAGCGGTTCGAGCCACTGATCCGTCACCAGAGTGATCCCCATAAGCAGGATGCAGAACACGGTCAGGCCTGCTAAAATATATCGATTATATTTGGATTCCATCTATAACATTCCCTCTTTTTTAAAGCTGCAGTAGTTGTTGTCCCCAATCACTACGTGATCCAGAAGCCGGATGTCCACAAGGCTTCCCGCCTCATGAATCTTCCTGGTCAGAAGACAGTCCTCCCGGCTGGGCGTGGAATCGCCGCTGGGATGGTTGTGGACCAGGATAATGCCCACGGCCTGACAGCGCAGGGCCTCAATAAAGATCTCGCGGGGCGAAGCCAGGGTCGCATTCACCGTTCCCTTGGATATGAGTACATCCCGGATCAGAGCCTGACGTGTATTAAGGAGCATGACATAGAGGTGCTCCTGCTGTAAGTGTCTCATCTCTTCCATATAGTACTCTGCCACAGACTGGGGGTTATCAAATACGGTATTTCTCACAATCGCCGCGCGCCGGCTGATGCGTTTCGACAGCTCTCCGATGCACTGCAGCTGAATGCCTTTGACAGGTCCGATGCCCGGAAGCTTCCTGAAATCGGAAAGGGACAGACGGCAAAGGCCCAGAAGACCGTCATCTTTCGGGTAGGTCAGTTCCAGCACCTTCTGCGCCAGCTGAAGAGAGCTGAAATTCCGGCTGCCGGTCCGTATGATTACGGCCAGCAGCTCCGCGTCGCTCAATACCCCGGGACCGTTTGAAACGCATTTCTCATAGGGACGGTCCTGCTTCGGAATATCTTTCATCTTAATGTGTTCATCCACAGGCAAGCTCCTCACTGCGTGACTCTCCCGTGTACGAAGTCAGAAGGCTTCTGGTAATTTTACCATAACTTGGTATCCGTGTATAGATAGTTTATAAAATCTTAATCTATGATTCAGTACCTCTTGATCCCTGCGTCACACACTTTCTGCAGGGACTTGAGGATGCCAAGCTTGGCGTGATACCATGTGAGGCCTCCCTGAAAATACACGGCGTATGGCTCCTTGATGGGGCCGTCGGCGCTCAGCTCGATGGAGGAACCCTGAACGAATGCGCCCGCCGCCATGATCACCGGGGCGTCGTACCCGGGCATGTCCCACGGCTCCGGGGTCACGAAGCTGTCCACGGGAGCGGCCGCCTGGATCCCCTGGCAGAAGGCGATGACGCCCTCCTTGGTGCCGAAGGTGATGGACTGGATAATATCGTGGCGCTCCTCCCGGCTGTTGGGAACCACCGGAAAGCCCAGACGCTCGTAGACGTTGGCGGCGAAGATGGCCCCTTTCAAGGCGTTGGCCACAACCACAGGCGCCAGAAAGAGTCCCTGGAAAAAGGACTGGTTAAGCCCCAGGCTGGCTCCCACCTCCCTGCCAAGGCCGGGGGCGCTTAAGCGGTAGGCGGCCCTGTCAATACAAGCCTGTGTGCCCACGATGTAGCCGCCTATGGGGGCCAGACCGCCTCCCGGGTTCTTGATCAGTGACCCAACGGCCATGTCGGCGCCTGCCTGGGTCGGCTCTGTGGTTTCCACGAATTCTCCATAGCAGTTGTCTACCATACAGATTAGCTCCGGCTTGATCTTTTTGGCAAAGGCAATTACCTCCCCGATCTGTTTCACGGAGAAAGAAGGCCTGGTGTCGTAGCCTTTGGAACGCTGGATGGTCATGATCTTCGTCTTTTCGTTGATGGCTTTCTCGATGCCGTCAAAGTCAAAGCTGCCGTCGGCCAAAAGCTCCACCTGGCGATAGCTTACCCCGTACTCCTTCAGGGAACCGGTGGAATTCCGGATGCCTATGACCTCCTCCAGGGTGTCATAGGGTTTCCCGTTGGGGGACAGGATCTCATCTCCGGGGCGCAAATTGCCCGACAGGGCAACGTGAAGGGCGTGGGTTCCGCTCATGAGCTGAGGGCGCACCAGGGCGCTCTCGGCCTGAAACAGATCGGCGTACACCTTCTCCAGGGTGTCCCTCCCGAAATCGTTGTACCCATACCCTGTCGATGCGGCAAAATGGGCCTCGCAGACACGGTTATCCTGCATGGCCTTTATGACTTTCAGCTGATTGTACTCGGCCGTCTCGTCAATGGCTCTGAAACGGCCTTTCAGGGATTCCTCCACCTTGTTGCCGAAGTTCAGCACCTGGCGGCTGATTCCCAGCGATGTATACATATTTTCCAGTTCCATACCTTTTGACTCTCCTGTTATATTGTGATATTTGTATGTTGTTCCCCTACTTCTGAGAGAATATGCTCCAGCACCTTCGTTCTGCTCTCAAACTCCGGCAGATTCAGCCACCGCACATCCCTCTCCCGACGAAACCAGGTAAGCTGCCTCTTGGCAAAATGCCTGGTATCCCGCTTCAGGGTGCAGACCGCCTGATCAAGGCTTACGCACCCGTCCAGATAATCCAGCATCTCCTTGTAGCCCAGCCCCTGCATGGACACCATATCCCTGGTGCAGCCCATGGCTTTCAGCTTCTTTACCTCCTCAACCAGTCCGGCCTCAACCATCCGGTCCACCCTCCTCTCGATGCGCTCGTAGAGAAGGGCCCTGTCCGTGTTCAGCACATAGTAAAAGAGACGGTAGGGGGACTCTTTCTTCCGCTCCATCTCGTTGTGCCGGGAGATCCGAGTACCGGTTTTCCGGTAAAATTCGATGGCACGGATCACCCGCTTTACATTGTTGGCGTGAATCTGCCGGGCCGCGTCGGGGTCCACGGCGGCAAGCATCCGGTGGAGATGGTCCGGCCCTTTTAAAGCCGCCTCCTGCTCTAAAAAACGGCGCAGGGCCGGGTCGGAATCATTGGCCGTAAAATCAATGTCGTAAACCAGGGACTGAATGTAAAATCCCGTCCCCCCTGCCACAATGGGAATATGGCCCCGGCCGAAGATCCCGGACAAAGCCTCCTTCGCCATCCTCTGAAAGACGACCACGTTAAATTCCTCCCAGGGATCCAGCACGTCTATAAGGTGGTGGGGAATCCCGCCCGTCTCCTCCTTTGTCACCTTGGCGGAGCCAATGTCCATGTGCCGGTACACCTGCATGGAGTCGGCGCTGATGATCTCCCCGCCAAGAGACCTGGCCAGAGCTATGGATAGATCCGTTTTTCCCACAGCCGTGGGGCCTGTGAGAACAATAAGGGGCAGAGCCATTGCACACTTCTCCTTTTATATAGTGATAGTTTCTTTTCGTCGCGAATCCCTGATTTCTTAACCCTGATCACACGATCCTTTTAAATTTCCGCTCCAGCTCATGTCTGCTCATGGAGATAATGGTGGGCCTGCCGTGGGGGCAGGCATAGGGATTTTCAAGCCCCAGCAGCTGATCGATAAGCCGGTCCGCCTCCGCCGCCGATATGGGGTTGTTGCCCTTCACAGCCGCCTTGCAGGACATGGACGCGATCCGCTCATAGATAATATCGGGACTGCCTTTAAATATATCGTCCGACAGGCTGTCCAGCATCTCCGTCAGCAGCTCCTTTCTGGCGATGGAAAACAGGTTGTCAGGGACAGCCCTGACGGCGTACTCGTTCCCGCCGAAATGTTCGATCTCAAATCCGATTCCCGTGAAGTATCCCATATACTTTTCCAGCAGCACCTGCTCCGTACTTCCCAGTGTGAGGATAACAGGCGGGTTGACAAGCTGGGAGGTATACTCCCGGTTTTTTAACGTGGCCACAGTCCTCTCGTACAGGACCTTTTCGTGGGCCGCATGCTGGTCGACGATGTAGAGATGGTCGGAAAACTCGATGAGCCAGTAGGTGTCAAACAACTGGCCGATCAGCTTGTGGCGCGCCCTGTTTCCCGGTTCCAGAAGCTTCTCCTCAAAGAGGTCCAGCTGGCCCGGCGGCTGGACGGCCGCTCCCGGCTGACTGTCCCGGGAAAGTGGCTGGCGTTCGGCCGCTCCCGGCTGACCGCTACGGGAAACCGACTGACCGGCTGACGCTCCCGGTTGGCCGTTCCGGGAAACTGCCTGACCAACTGCCCCTCCCGGCTGACCACCACGGGAAATCGACTGACCAACTGCCCCTCCCGACTGACCGTCCCGGGAAACCGGCTGACCGCTACGGGAAACCGCCCCCTCTCCCGGCTGGCCCCCAGGCGAATCCGCCCCTTTGCCATCTGTTCTCCCGGCTCCGTATCCGGGCAGTTTTTCGGCCACGGTCTGACATGAAGGGGTTATGCGGTACGCCGCCTTTTGGGACAGAGGACTTTCTCCCCTGTCCCCGTCAGGCACCGCAGATTTCCCCCCTGCCCGCTGCTGCTCATAGTAGCTGCGCCGCTTCGTTTCAAAGGGCTCCGGGCGGGCTTCCTCCCTCCCAGAGCCTCTCCCGCTTTCTTTTACGTTTCTGTCCAGGCTTATCTGGGGAATCAGCTCCTTTTGGGACAGGGCCTGGACGACCGCATCGGAGATAATCTGATAGATCCGCTCCCCGTCTCGAAACCGCAGCTCCATCTTGGTCGGGTGCACATTGACATCCAGATATTCCGGCTCGATGGTCAGATGCAGAAGGACAAAGGGGTATTTGTGCTGCATCATAAACGGCTTGTACGCCTCCTCGATAGCCTTGGCCACCAGGCTGCTTTTGATGTACCGGCCATTGATATAATAGTTTTCGAAATTCCGGTTGCTTCGGGCAATCACCGGCTTCCCCGCAAATCCTCTCACCTGCAGAAACTCACTGTCCAGCTCCACCGGAAGAAGGTTGGCGGCGATCTCCCGCCCGAATATTGTATAGATCATGTCTTTCAGATTGTGGTTTCCCGAGGTGTGGAGCTTGTTCTGTCCGTTCTGAATAAACCGCACGGAGATGTCCGGATGGGACATGGCCATCTTCTCCACCAGAGCCGCCACATAGGCGCCCTCCGTCTGGGCCGTCTTCAGGAATTTCTGCCTGGCCGGGGTGTTGTAAAACAGATTCCTCACCAGGAATGTGGTGCCCTCAGGCGCCCCGATCTCCTCCCTGCCCCGCTCTTGTCCGCCCTCGATCCGATAGCGGATCCCAGAAAGCTGCTCCGAAGTCTTGGTAATCAGCTCTACCTGCGCAACGGCCGCAATGCTGGACAGGGCCTCCCCCCGAAACCCAAGGGAAGCCACCGTAAACAGATCCTCCACGGACCTGATCTTGCTGGTGGAGTGGCGCATGAAGGCCAGGGCCGCCTCCTCACTGGGGATGCCGCACCCGTTGTCCGTTACCCGGATGAAAGAGATGCCGCCGTCCCGGATCTCCACGGTCACTGCCGTGGCCCTGGCGTCAATGGCGTTTTCCAGAAGTTCTTTCACCACGGAGGAGGGGCGCTCTATCACCTCCCCGGCCGCGATCTTGTTGATGGTATTCTGATCCAGTACTGCGATATTTGCCATGGTCTCTCCCCTTCTACCACCTGTTCTTCAGCTTTCCCTGCATGCGGCTCAGTATGTTCAGCGCCTCAACAGGGGTGATCTCGTTGATTTGGATCTCCTCGATCTCCTTTATAATATCCTCGCTCTTTACGGTGTCAAACAGCGTCATCTGATTTAAATCCACCTCGTCCGGCCTGGTCACGGTCTTTCGCTGGGCCGGCGACACATTGGCGCTTTCCCTGGCGATCTCCCTGGCCTTCGTGGCAATGTCCGCGCTGCTAAGCTCCTCCACCAGCTCCTTGGCCCGGCAGATCACCGGCTCCGGCACCCCCGCCAGCTTGGCCACCTGGATGCCGTAGCTCTTGTCGGCGCCGCCCTTTACGATCTTGCGCAGGAACACGATGTCGTCCCCCTGCTCCTTCACGGCGATACAGTAGTTGTTGACGCCGCTCATGGTTCCTTCAAGCTCCGTCAGCTCATGATAGTGGGTGGCAAACAGCGTCTTGGCGCCCAGAATCTTCACATTGCTGATGTGCTCCACCACGGCCCAGGCAATGCTCAGACCGTCGAATGTGCTGGTGCCCCGCCCGATTTCATCCAGGATAATCAGGCTGCTTCTGGTGGCGTTTCTCAGGATGTTGGCCACCTCCGTCATCTCCACCATAAAGGTGCTCTGCCCCGAAGCCAGGTCGTCGGACGCGCCGACTCTGGTGAAGATCCGGTCGCAGATCCCGATATCCGCCTGATCCGCCGGCACAAAGCTTCCGATCTGGGCCATGAGGACAATGAGGGCCGTCTGCCGCATGTAGGTGGACTTGCCCGCCATGTTGGGGCCGGTGATAACGGATATGCGGTTCTTGTGGTTGTCCAGAACCGTGTCATTGGACACGAAAAGATCGTCCTTTAACATCAGCTCCACCACCGGATGACGCCCGTTCTTAATATGTATGGAACCCTTCTCATTGATCTTCGGTTTCACATAGTTGTTTCTGGTGGCCACCAGGGACAGGGAACAGAACGCGTCGATCCCGGCCAGCGCCTTGGCTGTCCTCTGGATCCGCGCCACCTCCCCGCCGATCCGGTCCCGTATCTGGCAGAACAGATCATACTCCAGGGAGAACAGCTTGTCCTCCGCGCCCAGGATAATGTCCTCCAGCTCCTTCAGCTGATCCGTGGTGTAGCGCTCCGCGTTGGCCAGTGTCTGTTTTCGTATAAAATACTCCGGAACCATATTCTTAAAGGAGTTGGTCACCTCAAAATAGTACCCGAACACCTTGTTGAATTTCACCTTCAGATTTTTGATTCCCGTCTTGTCCCGCTCCTTCGCCTCCAGATCCGCCAGCCATGTCTTCCCCTCGGTCTTGGCGTGGCGCAGCTGGTCCGCCTCTGCATTGTACCCCTCCCGGATGATGCCCCCTTCCTTCACGGCTAAGGGAGGCTCCTCCACAATCGACTCCTGTATGAGCCGGTGCAGATCCTCCAGCGGGTCCAGCTCCTCACAGATCCCTGCCAGCAGCGGCGACTTCATCTCCATGAGAAGCCCCTTTATGTGGGGCAGCATGGCCAGGGAGCTGCCGAAGGTGATGAGATCCCTGGGATTGGCGGATTTGTAGCTGATGCGCCCCATAAGGCGCTCCAGGTCGTACACGGAGTTTAGGTACTCCCGTATCTCCTCCCGGGTGATGTAGCTCATGTTCAGCTCCTCCACGGCGTTCTGCCGCTCCAGGATAGACGCCCTGTGGACCAGAGGCTGCTCGATGAGATTTCTCATAAGCCTGGCGCCCATGGCTGTCTTCGTCTTGTCCAGCACCCACAGAAGGGATCCCCGGCGCTGCTTTTCCCGCAGAGTCTCCAGAAGCTCAAGGTTCCGCCTGGTGGAGGAATCCAGCACCATGAACTCGCCTGTGGTGTAGGTCCGGACCGTAAAAATGTGACTCAGAGAGTTTTTCTGGGTCTCGTAGAGATACTCCATCACCGCGCCGGAGGCGATGACGCCTGCGTCGTAATCCCCCAGCCCCAGCCCGTCCAGGCTTCCCACCCGGAAATGTTCCTTTAATATGTTCCTGCAGGAATCATCGGAAAAATAGCGGCTATCCAGGGAGGAGACGGCCACGTGGTACCGGTCCTTCAGATCCTCCAGGTCGATCCCGCACATATAGAACGCCTCGTTGCAGATGATCTCCGACGGGGCGAACTTGTGAATCTCGTCCAAAAGGTTTCTCTCTCCCTCCACCTCCGTCACCAGATAATCGCCGGTGGTGATGTCGCAGGCGCAGATGCCGAATATGTCCCCCACATAGACGATCCCCATAAGGTAGTTGTTCTTCGTCTCGTCCAGGGCCTGGCTGCTGGTGATGGTTCCCGGGGTCACCACCCGGATCACCTCCCGCTTCACCAGCCCTTTTGCCTGCTTGGGGTCCTCCACCTGCTCGGCGATGGCCACCTTGTAGCCCTTCTGAACCAGCTTGTACAGGTAGGAATCCACGGCGTGGTAGGGAACGCCGCACATGGGCGCCCTCTCCGGAAGGCCGCACTCCTTTCCGGTCAGCGTCAGCTCCAGCTCCCTGGATGTGGTCACGGCGTCCTCAAAGAACATCTCGTAGAAATCGCCCAGCCTGTAGAAAAGGAGACAGTCAGGATACTGCTCCTTCGTCTCCATGTAATGAGCCATCATAGGTGATAATCCGGCCATGGTAAGTAAACCTCTCTTCTATAAAATAAAATCAATCCTGTATCCGATCGCCGTCCGAAACCATGCGGCCCATGTAGTAGAATCCCCTGGACTCCTCCAGATACACGGGGACAATGGACCCTATGAGGGAGGCGTCCCCCGGAAAATGTACGATCGTGTTGTTGTCAAGTCTTCCCGTCACATACCCTGCGCTGTGGTCGTCCACGCTCTCAGCCAGCACGTCCTTTACCCTGTGAAGATCCCGCGCGCACACCCTTGCGGAGATGTCCTGCACCTCCTTTAACAGCCGGTCGAACCGGTCTTTGACCACATCCTCCGGCACCTGATCCTCCATGGCCGCGGCCGGGGTCCCGGTGCGTTTGGAGTAGATAAACGTAAATGCGCTGTCAAAGCCCACCTGTCTCACCACATCCAGGGTCTCCTGGAAATCCTCCTCCGTTTCCCCCGGAAATCCCACGATGATATCCGTGGTCAGGGAGATGTCCGGCATGGCGGCCCGTATTCTCCCCACCAGTTCCAGATACTGCTCCTTCGTGTACCTGCGGTTCATGGCCTTTAAAATGCGGCTGCTGCCGGACTGCACCGGCAGATGGAGATGGCGGCATACCTTTTTGGAGGCTGCCATGGCCCCAATGAGCTCGTCGGACAGGTCTTTCGGATGGGACGTCATAAACCGTATCCGCCTGATGCCCTCCACGGATTCCACCTGCCGCAGAAGCCCGGCAAAGGTGACCGGTGTATCCAGCGTCTTCCCGTAGGAGTTGACGTTCTGCCCCAGCAGCATGACTTCCACCACGCCGGAGGCAGAAAGCCTCCTGATCTCACTGACAATGTCCTCCGGCTTTCTGCTTCTCTCCCGCCCTCTCACATAAGGGACAATGCAGTAGCTGCAGAAATTGTTGCAGCCAAACATGATGTTGACACCGGATTTAAAGGGGTACTTTCTCTCCGACGGCAGCTCCTCCACAATAAGGCTGGTATCCTCCCAGATGTCCACGGCCGTCTTCCCCTCGTCCAGGCGCCTCCACATAAGCTCTGCCAGCCTGAAAATGTTGTGGGTGCCGAAGATAATATCCACAAACCGGTAGCTTTTTCTGATCTTTGCCACCACATCCGGCTCCTGCATCATACAGCCGCACAGGGCAATGAGCATGGACGGGTTCTTCTTTTTCAGGGTGCTTAAATACCCCAGGCGGCCATAGACCCTCTGGTTGGCGTTCTCCCTCACGGTGCATGTGTTGTACAGTACGAAATCCGCGTTCTCGTCCTCCGTCTCACAAAAACCGATCTCCGTCAGGATGCCCATCAGTTTTTCCGAGTCCCGGGCGTTCATCTGACAGCCGAAGGTTTGGGTAAACGCGGTTGGACAACGTCCGTTTTTTTGTTCAAACGCCCGAACCCAATCCCGGCATTTAGCCATAAAGTAGTACTGCCTAAATGGCTCTTCTGTCGGCGGCTCTGAATCTATATCTATATCTATTTTATCTAAATCAAATTCGTTATACATTTCTCTTGACTTTTTCCCTTTCCAGCATATAAGACACAAAAAGAAGCGGGTTTTTACCGTACAGCTTTATGGCTCAAGCGGGGTGCTCGTTTCTTTTTTATGTTTATAATATCATAATAAATACAATTTTTTATTTTCAGAATGTCTTAGACCAGCTCTGCATGAAATACATTATACCGCAAAACATCATTATTTTCATCAAAAACCGGCTTTCCATAATCCTCCCTTGTATGCTGTCATATAGTCGAAACAGCCGGAAGTCATCCGAAATGCCCCTGCTTCCCAATATTATAAATACCATTTTCCTTTTTGTCTACTTACAATTCTTTCTGAACCGCAAAAAACCCCCGATGCCATCCGGAATCAGGGGCGGTGTCATTTCCCGAAACAAGACCGATTTTATCATATGTCAGAAAGCCTGTCTGGGTATGATCCGCGCTATACCCGCAGCTCTCCCAGTATCACGTTGGCCAGAATCGCAAACTGTTTTCTCTTAAACGAATTGTTGGTCACTGCCGCGTACAGCCAGCCTTTTTCGTCGTAGCTGAAAAACATATCCGTTATGATCATGCGCCATATCCGCTCATTGGATGCGGGAATCTCTCTCACAAGGTTATAAAAATCCTCGCAGAACGAGTCAAAGACCTCATCCTTGATCTTTAAGTCGTAGGAGTCAAAAATCCTGGTAAAGATGGTCCTGACCCTGTCAATGTCAAACTCACAGAACACGACTTTGTTCCGATTGATCTCTCTGCTGTAAGAATAAACTTCCATAACTCTGTCCTCCACCTTCTCTGTGTGATTCCATATATTCTCTCAGTCGGCCCCCGCTGTGAGCAGCGGGATATATGGTCAGTGCCCGCCATGTGCCCACCGGTGCTTTCACCTGTACCTGCCTTATTGTCGGCCGGAATTAAAAGAATTATACTTCTCCCGGACACGATTGGCAATAAAAATTTTCAAAAAATCCATATTTTATTCCAGATGGTTCTTCACCGTAAACACGGCCAGCTGGGTTCTGTCTTTCAGTTTCAGTTTGTCCAGAAGGCGGGAAATGTTGTTGCGCACCGTGCCCTCCGCCAGAAAAAGCTCCGCCCCTATCTCCCGGTTGTCCATGCCTCTGGCGACACAGCGCATAATATCCAGCTCCCTGGCCGTCAGCCCCAGCACGCCGGGATCCTTCTCCTCCTTGGCCTTATAAGGCGCCATCTGGCGGCGTATCCCCTCAAAGACACTGCCGCCGAACACCTGCATCCCGCCGCAGACCATCTTCACGGACTGGATCACCTTCTCGTCCTCCATCTCCTTCAGTATGTAGCCGTCCGCACCGCTGTTCACCGCTGCGTCCACGGTCTCCCGGTCGTCGAAGGTGGTCAGCACCAGGATCTTCACCTGGGGAAATTCCCTTTTGATGGCCCCAATGCCCCAGCTTCCGTCGTACTGCGGCATCCGCATGTCCATCAGCACCACATCCGGCGGCTCTTTTTTGCAGCACTCAAAGGCCTCCTTCCCGTTGGATGCCATGCCAATCACCTGGATCTGGGGATCCTGGCTTAAGATAGCCCTCAGCCCCTGTCTCAGGATCTGAATGTCGTCCGCGATCACCACTCGAATCATCGTTTCCCTCCTTCTTTGTACTGCGGCTCCTGCTCCTTTCCCAGGGGAAGCTCAAAAAATATCTGGAATCCCTCGCCTGCTGCCGACCGGAAGCGCACCTGCCCCCCTGCTCCCGCGATCCGCTGCCTGATTCCCGAAAGCCCGTTGTGTTCGTCGATGGAACCGCATCCCTGCCCGTCATCAAAGATGTAGACTCCCAGACCGTTTTCTCCGAATTTCACGATTACGTCCATGTGCGCCGCCTGAGCGTATTTCAGGCAGTTGGTGACGGCCTCCCGCAGGCACTGATACACAACCCTGGACAGATGGGAGTATGCAAAGCTGTCCTCTCCCTGAATCTCCACATCCACCTTCAGTTCCTTCACGCTGTCGGCCAGCTGGCGCACGCCCTGGCTCACCAGCTGGCCGTCACAGCCCATGCGCAGGTGATTGATGGACCACCGCAGCTGGCGGATGCCGTCTGCAGCCAGTTCCTGGGCCTGGCACAGATAATCCAGAATCTCCGCATCAATGCCGCCGTTTTCCGGCTCCTTTCCCTTAAAGCCTATGCGGGCCAGTTTAGTCAGAGACTGGATCATGGTCAGCGTGTGCCCTGTGGTGTCGTGGACTTCCTGGGCGATGCGGTTCCGCTCCCGCTCGATAGCCAGCCGCTGCTCCGATATGGCCAGTTCCCGGTTCTGCCTCAGAAGCTCATAGTACTCGCCCACATCGGTCAGAAGAAGGACAACCGCCGTCTCTTTTCCCCGCCTCCCGCGGATATGGTACTGTTTCAGCCGCACCTTCCTGCCGTCCAAAAGATCCAGAACAGCCCCGTCCCGTTCCAGGTCCTCCCAGGCCCTTTCCCCGTCATCTCCCTCCCGGGAGCATTTTTCCTGCAGCCGCCTCAGCACGGTTTCATATTCGTCCCCGTTTTTCACATCCACATACCCGCAGACAGCCTGGTTGCAGCAGGTTACCTTTCCCCGCTGATTGCAGACTATGATGCCCTCGCTCATAGACGCGAAAATCTGCCGCGACGCCGCCACATGGATATCGAGAAAATCGTAGCGGAACACAGCCACCAGCATCAGAAAACTGGACAGTGCAAAAACGGGAGGTGTCAGGTCGAAACCGGATTTTACCGTGCCGGACAGATAAAGCATGTTGAAAATCAGGGGTACCACCGCCGCCAGGATGATGATCGTCACATGGCGTTTGTCCACACGGTTTTTTCGGAAATTCTGCAGCACAATGGCCATCCCCCATATAACGCAGACATAGGAGAACGCCGTATGAAAACAGAACACAGGCCCGTAGACCACCTGATCCAGCTGAAAGGATCGGTAAAAAAGGCGGTGCAGTCCGTTGGTCAGAAACATGCCGTAGTCAAAGGCAGCTATGCCGAAAAGCAGAAGGCCTGCGCGCGGGGACAGCCGTTTTCTGCTGTAGAGGCGGGAGAATGCAAGCCAGCAGGGGCCGATAAAGCTGATTCCCACGTAGGAGATCCCATAGAGGGCGTACTTCATCCCACGACTGCTGACAAAGACCAGAAACAGCTGGGGCATGCACCATACGATGATGAGCAGCTGGCACATCACCAGGGTTCTGGTAGTAAGATTTTTCTCCGCCCGCAGCATCAGCCACTCAGCGGTGGCAAAGCAGAAGCCCACGGCCGCCAGGTAAGTGCATTGCAGCAAGATCACAGCCATAACCGTATCCTCTCTTTTTTACTGTTTCGATTATTTTCTCCTTCTCTCCAGGATGCCGGCAAAGATAATAAGCCCGATTCCCGCCGACAGAAGGTAGACCCACCAGGAGATGCTCAGCCAGAAGTTTCTGGTCATAAAAAGGGCCGCTGCCAGAAGAATCCCCCCGCTGACCTGCACCCACCACACATCTTTCTTTATCTGGGCCAGGATAAATACGGTCAGGCTGAGTCCTTCCAGTATCAGGGTATCCCTGACGTCTCCTGTGAAAACGGCATCCAGGCACAGAATGATGAGACACACCACATATCCTGTGCGCTGCATCCCGGATATCCACGGCTTCTCCTTCCAGATCAGTCCCGCCGTCCACAGAAGCCACGCTGCCGGCAAAAGATTCATCTCCAGGCAGAGAACATACGGCCACAACACAAACGGCTGCTTCCAGACCGCCATTGCCGCACAGCAGGCAGACAGAAAGAGGGCCGGTTTCCCAAGCGCATCCATGAAACGATACTGAACAAAGTACAGTGCGGCCAGAAGCGTATAGAAAAACTGCCATACATCGTCCCCAGTGGCCGCCATCCACAATATGGTCCATCCGGAAAAGATGTGATACCAGTCCATGCGCCACTGCCCCTGAACCCTGCCGTCCCTCCTGGCCACAGGGCAGAAACACCGCGCCCCGATGCCCGTCACCAAAAGCGCCGCCATCCATGCCTGTATCTGACCGGCAGCAAGATCCATCCGAATCTCCGCTATAAAGGGAAACGGCACAAGTGCCAGTGCGATCAGAAGGTGGGGCCACTGACGCTCTCCCAGGTAAAACCACAGGTAATACACTGCCGCTGCCGCCACAGTGAGGCAGAGACTTCCCCCGCTGCCGCTTTTAGCGCTGTAAAAGCCGATGATGGACGACAGGGCCGCCCCACAGCCGCAGATGTCCATGGGCAGCGTGTGAAGGTTTCTGCCGTCTTCTTTCCTCAGATACCCTGCTGATACCGCCGCAAAAAACACGGTGTTGATGACAGCCATCCGGCAGATGAAATCGCTGGTCATCCATCCTGCACCGTACAGCACCAGCCCCGCCAGGGCGGCAAACCTCAGATTCCTGTAAATCTCCTGTTCTTCCCTCCAGGCCACGACGCAGATCCCTACGGCCAGAGCTGCCATGGAGGCTGTTTTAGAGGCGGTAAAGGCAAACATGGGCAGGCGATCCAGAATGGGATTCGCGATCCCCATCCATCCCTCGGCTGCCATGCGCCATATAGGAGTCAGACTGCCCAACGCCACCACGGCGCCGAAAGTCCAGAAATGTATGACGGCAAAGGGCAAAAAACCCTGGCGCAGCAGAGCCCTGAAATCGCCGGCTTTGACCGCCTCTTCCCCTGTACTCCACAATTCCTTTATGGTAATGAGAACGGCGGAGTAGACCATCATCATACACACAAACCCGCTCCATGTCACGGAAAATGCTTTTGCCATGAAGAACAGGCTCAGGGTTATCCCCCACAGACAAGACTGGGTGTAGAGCCGGTCACTGAAACGCTTAAGTCCCGCCCAAAATGCTCCCAGCGTCACCCCGCTGCCAATCCACAGAACCTTCCAGCGGTTGGTCCCGTCCAGGATAAATCCGGCTCCCAGCAGCTTAAAATACGCCGCTGTCAGAACGGAAAGAAACAAAAAGATGCTGCCCAAAATGTAGAAAGCATTGCCGGTCTTTCGAACATGGAAGAGCCTTTCAGCCGCAAAGCTTGCCGTAAAAAACAGTATGCTGCACACCAGCACCAGAATTGTTTTGCAGATGTCCGGAAGAACCTTCCATGTGGTGGTAGCGAAAATAAGTCCGGCCAGGACCACAAAAACCACCCCCATAATCAGCGCCGCGGTTCCCAGCCTCGCCTGCCCTGCGGTGGGAATCGAATCCCCCGTGAAAACCGGCATGTTTCCGGCGGCCTGCACAGCCGGTCTCTCCCAACTTTTCCCCCGCTGCGCAGAGGCCGAAACCGGCTTAGAGTCCGCCGTACGGCTGTTCCACTGTGCGGGCTTGGCAGACGGTTTCTCTGCCATGCTGTTCCACTGTGACGGCCTGGCAGACGATTCTGCCGTACCACTGTTCCACTGTGGCGGCTTGGCAGACGGTTCCTCTGCTCCGCTGTTCCACTGTACCGCCTCTGCAGATGGCGCCGCAGACAGTTCCTCCGCCCCACGATTCCTCTCTGCCGCCTCCGCAGACGATTCCTCCGTTCCGCTGCTCCTCTCTACCGCCTCTCCGGCCCGCCCAATCGGCTGAGCATCCCGCTCTGCCCGGTACGGCTGATTGCAGCCGGACGATCCCAGAACAGCCATATACCTCCGTTTTTCTCCCTCCAGTTGACTGACCCTCTTCTTATACCTATCATTGGATATCAGAAGACCGACGATGATCCCCAGCTCCGCAAAAGGAGCTGCCAGCCAGATACTCAGTACAATAATCCACCCCATATTCATTCTCCTTTCTGTACACCCGCAGGGCACACTCCAGTGCAGCGATGTACCAGCAGCACCAATGACCTGCTTTTATTATACAGAAAACGCCGGCGGCATGGTAGATGTCAGCTGTCACCGGTGTAGTGACATTTGTCACGGTTATGATTTCGCCTACCCGGCAATCTGCTGGACGACCCGGGTGATCAGTCCGTTTGCGTCGATCTCCGTAATTTCCCCATAGATGGCTCCGCCGAAATAATTCCTGCTCTCATCCAGCTCCCACTGGTCCTCCACAGAAAACTCCTCTCCTCCCACGTCAATAACACAGTCCTTTGACACATAGAAATTCCCCTTGTAGACGATCCTGCAGGCACAGCTTATGTCGTCGCTGTTCCACAGGGTATAGCTGTCGCCCACGATATCGTCCACCATGGCCAGCACATACTTTCCGTTGCCAAACGCATCTGTAAACACCATAGGCGTCTCCCAGTTATCCCCGGACGATGTAACGGATATAACCCTGGCATCCGTTCCGTGCTCCTGGAGAATGTCTGTCACCGTGTACACGGTCTCCTCGTCCCACCCGAAGGAAAAAATAAACTTATCCCCGGGCTTCACATTCCGGATAAAATCCCACTCATAGTAGATGGGGACGGCAAGCACCTGCTCCGGCGCCTGATAATAGCCTCCCATATCCTTAAGAACCGGGAAAAACTCCGTGTAGCCTCCGCTCATGGATACGTTGAGACAGCCGTATTTCAGAAGTCTGCTGCTTCCGAAGAGCCCGTTCATGTTCTCCTCCATGGCATTCCTGCACCTTCCCGCCGCGTCCAGAATATCCCCCATGTCCTCCCTGGCCTTTATAAGGTTTATGTTCTCCTTCTCGAACCTGTTGAGCATGTCGTCGGTGAAATCCTCCGGCTTCACGGTCCCCTTGTACCAGCTTTTGGACTCAAAGTACGCCTGCAGCTCCGGGGACGTAAACAGCCTTCCCCGGCGGGCAAAAATTTCGTTGCGGGCGAACCGCAGCTGATCTGGGGACACCTGCTCCAACTCATCCCCGGTAAGAATCCGCATGTGGCTCTCAGGGAAAATATACTCCCTCTGAACCTGACTGTCCTCCTCAAAAGTCGTGCTCTCCTCATGGGAGGACTCCATATCATCCCCGGCGCCCCTCTCTGTCTCATGGTCGGTTTCGCTCTCCGTCGGTCCGGCGCTTTCCGTCCGTGTCTCCGTCTGCGCCTGGGGCGTTTCCCTGGCCGGCTTTTTGCACCCTGACAGGCCTGCGCACACGGCTGTCAGCACCATCGCTCCTATGAGCCATCTATTCCTCATATCCAATTCCTCCCTCTGTCTTTTTCTCACTCCGTCACAAAAACATATTCGGCCGTCCCCCAGAATCCGTTGTCCTTCAGATTCTCCTTCTTCCATTCAAGAGAAAATTCATAGATCTTCCCCCTCTCAAGCTCCACGACAAAGGGCACATGGTAGTACACAATCAGCCGCTCCTCCCCAGCCTCCGCATCCCCCACATCCCACTGCCGCACTGCCATTTTATCCGGTTCAAACATGGCCCGACAGCTGTACATCGCCCCGTCCATCCCGTTATATCGGGGAATCTTCAGCCTGGGAGCCCCATCCCCCCACGCTTCGTCCAGCGGCGCCGCGCCGCAGGCGACGATGCCGGTCTCCTCGGTGTTCCAGCTGTAACTGCCCGACTGCACCGAGAAGGGCGCCCACACGCTGGACAGCACATCGGAAAACTCCAGCGCCGGAGCTGACTCTGGAAGCACATCAGGATGTTCCTTTTGGCTGTCCTCCTCCGCCTGATACATCTGGACGGCTTTGTACTCCGCAATTTCATCCTCACCCCTCTGTCCCGTATCTTCCATGAGAACAAATACAGAGTCCCCTCCCCCAAACTCTTCGATTTCCGCCGCGCCCAGCACCCAGAAAACTCCCGGAAATTCATCCGTATCCGAGGTGACAAGCACTCTGTCGCCCCGCACCTCCTTCACATGGCCCAAAATGCCTGTATACTCCTCTCTCCCGCCTCCACAGGCGTCATTCCCCCGGGATTTTTTAGTGTCTCTCTCCCCGCCTGCGGCTTTCATCCCTGCCTGCGAAGATTTCACCCCTTCTTCCCCATTTTCCGTCTCTTCTTTCACGCTTTCCGTCTCTTCTTCCGAAATTTCCCCGCTCTCCTCCGGCGCTGCACTCTTATCTCCCTCCCGGATTCCCTCTTTGACAGCCGCCGTCCTGTCGACTTCGCCCTGCTCTGAAGAAGCGCTGCAGGCACCTGTAAAAAAGGCTGCCGCCATTAACAGTACGATTCCCCTCTTTTTCGGATCCATCATGGTACAATCTCCTCTCCTTTGACCGCTGTTCCCACATCGGCGTGTTTTCTCAATTATACCAGCTATCCGCCGTCCATACTATTAAAATAAGGCATCGGAAATCTTAAGAATTCCGATGCCTTAAAAGACGATTCCGTCTGTTATCCTACTCTACTTCCACACTCCACCCATCAGGTCCTTTCGCCTTTCCAAGCTGGATCCCGGTGATGGTGTCGTAAAGCTTCTGAGTCAGAGCGCCGATCTTCCCGCCGCCGATGGCCATCCGTTCCTCCTCATACCGGAGCTCTCCCACCGGGGAGATAACCGCCGCTGTACCGGTGCCGAAGCACTCTTCCATTTGTCCCGACTCCGCCGCACTCACGACCTCGTCCACGGAGATCTGCCTTTCCTCCACGGGAACACCCCACTGTCTGCACAGAGCGATCACCGAATCCCTGGTCACCCCCGGAAGGATGCTGCCGTTTAGCTGCGGTGTCACCACAACCCCGTTTATCTTGAAGAAAATGTTCATGGCTCCCACTTCCTCGATGTACTTGCGGTGGACGCCGTCCAGCCACAGCACCTGGGAGTAGCCCTCATCGTGGGCCTTCACCTGGGAAGCCAGGGAAGCCACGTAATTACCGCCTGTCTTTGCCTCGCCGATTCCGCCCTTTACGGCGCGGACATATTCATCCTCAATCCAGATCTTCACCGGGTCCAGGCCGCTGGCATAGTAGGCGCCCACAGGGGATAAAATAATCATAAACTTATAGGTATGGGACGGTCTCACGCCCAAAAACGGATCCGTGGCAATGACAAAGGGACGGATATACAGGGAGGTCCCGGGCTTTGTGGGGATCCACTCCCTGTCTGCGCCGACCACGGCCTTGAGACCCTCCATAAACACATCCTCCGGAATCTGTGGGATGCACAGGCGCCGGTTGCTTCTGTTAGCCCTCTCGATATTCTTGTCCGGGCGGAACAGAAGGATCCTTCCATCCTGCGCCTTGTAGGCCTTCAGTCCCTCAAACATCTCCTGTCCGTAGTGAAATACCATGGCGGAGGGTTCCAGTTCCAGCTTGTGGTAGGGCACCACCCTCGGATCGTACCATCCCTTCCCTTCCTCATAATCCATCTCAAACATATGGTCCGTGAAAATGGTTCCAAATACCAGCGGATTGTCCTGTCCCGGTCTTTCCTTCGGGCAGGCTGTCTTCTCAATTCTGATTTCCATAATTTTATTCTTCCTTTCCCCTACCGGCTTTTCGCACATCACTCTGAAACCGCCAACCTGGCTGATGGCAATATACAAGTCAGTAAATTTTACTCCAATTATCAGACAAAATCCGGAATATGTCAACCGATTTTTCCGTGTTGAAACGTATTAGAACATCTGGCCGGTATAAGAAGCTTCTATCTAACCTCCAGATTCCCGTCCTTTTCGTCCAGCGTGCACCGGCCTCCCCTTTTCAGCTTTCCGAACAGCAGAAGCTCCGCCAGGAGAGGCTTTACCTCACGGTCAATCACCCGGTCGATCTCCCTGGCTCCGTATTCGTTGGTGATTCCCGCGGCCTGGATATGCCTCCTGGCCCTGTCGCTGACCGAAAGCTCCACCTTCCTGAGAAGCAGCTTGTCCCCCAGCTCCTTAAGCTTCTTGTCCGTGATCCGTCCGGCCATGGCATCGTCCATGCTGTTAAACAGCACGATGCGGCTCAGGCGGTTGCGGAACTCCGGCTGAAACGTATGCTTTACGGCCTCCGTAAGGGCGTCCATGTTCACCTGGCCTCCGCCGAAGCCGATCCGGCTTTTTCCCACCTGACTGGCCCCGGCGTTGGACGTCATGATGAGGATTATATTTCTGAAGTCCGCTTTGCGGCCCTGATTGTCCGTCAGGGTGGCATAGTCCATGACCTGGAGAAGCACATTGAAAATGTCCGGATGCGCCTTCTCGATCTCGTCCAGCAAAAGTATCCCGTGGGGATGGCGGCGTATCTCCTCCGTGAGAATGCCGCCCTCCTCGTACCCCACATACCCGGCAGGCGCACCGATAAGCTTGGCCACCGCATGCTTCTCCGAGTACTCGCTCATGTCATACCGCATAAAGGAGATGCCCATCCGGTCCGCCAGAACCCTGGCCAGCTCCGTCTTTCCCACCCCCGTGGCTCCCACGAACAGGAAGGACGCAACAGGCTTATTCCCATCGTTGAGCCCTGCTTTTGAGAATTTTACCGCGTTGACCACCTGGTTCACGGCCTCGTCCTGGCCGAAAATCCGCTCTTTTAAGTCGTTTTCCAGAACCGAAAGCCTGCTCAGGTCATCCCTTTCCATAGTCTGCAAGGGGATATTGCATGTTTTCGACAGCACCTGGTCCAAAAGGGCTTTGCTGACGGACTGCCGCTTCTGATCCAGGGGATGAAGCCGCCTCCAGGCCCCCGCCTCATCCATCAGGTCGATGGCCTTGTCCGGAAGGAACCGCTCGCTGACATACCTGCTGCTGATGGATACCGCGTGCTCCAGCACCCCGGCTCCGTACTTTACCCCGTGAAACTTTTCATATCCCGCCTTAAGCCCTCTCAGAATCTCCACGGCTTCCTCTGCCGTAGGCTCTCTCAGATCCACCTTCTGAAACCGCCTTGCCAGGCTCCTGCTTGTGAGGAAATGCTTCTTGTACTCCTCGTAGGTGGTAGCCCCCATGAACCGGATACGCCCCGCCGCCAGGTAGGGTTTCAGCAGGTTGGCCGCGTCCAGGCTTCCGCTGCCCACCGCGCCGGCTCCCACGATGTTGTGAATCTCGTCCAGGTAGAGAATCGGGCTCTTCTCCCCGGACAGACCGTCCATAATCTCCTTGAACCGCTTTTCAAAATCCCCCCGGTACTGGGTTCCCGCCAGGAGCCCTCCCAGATCCAGGCTGTAAATCACGGCATCCTTAAGGGGCTGGGGCACGTTTCCGGTGACGATTCTTTCCGCCAGTCCGTAGGCCAGCGCCGTCTTGCCCACCCCGGGTTCCCCCACATGGACCACGTTGTTTTTGTCCTTACGGCACAGAATCTGGATGGTCCTCTCCAGCTCCTCCTTACGGCCGATGAGAGGGTTTTTGTCCCGGCAGGTATGGTTTAAATTCTCCACGTACCGTTTCCAGCCGCCGCCCCGGGGCCGGCTTTCCCGGACAAATTCCCGCTCCCCGGCTGCCCGGCTGCCGTTTGCGCGCCTTGTTTCTGTCTCCCCAAAGGCCTCTCTGCCTTGGACGGACAAATCCTCTCTATGCTCCTCACCTTCCGGGCCGCCGTCCCTCTCCCTGGCCAGACTGCTTCTGGACATCTCCCCCGCCACCTGAACCAGGTCCACTCCCTGTACCGCCAGGTAATAGACCCCGTAACAATCGTGAAGCTGCATCACCGCCGACAGAAAATGGCTTACGTCTATGGCGCTGCGGCCGCTGGACCTGGCCTGCCCCTCGCACATGCGTATCACCCTGTCCGTGTCAGCGGTCAGCACCGCCTTGTCCCCCCTGGCCTGCCCCGCCTGATCGTCGAGAAATTCCAGCACATCCCGCCTCAGCTTCCCGATATCCCCGCCAAAGGCCTGATACTCCTCAAAGAAATCTTCGTCAAATGTCATTCCGTATATCATGTGCTCAGGCATAAAATAGCGATGGCCCTTCTCCCCGGCCAGCTTCACCGCCCGCTCCATAACCTTCTGCATATTTCTGCTAAATTCCATCATAGTTCCCCCTGCTGCAGTCTACGGACAGCATACGGCCTCCACCTTCAGGGGATACCCCTTTGACCTGGCCCACTGGACGGCCTCAGCCGCCTTGGTTCTGGCAATATCTTTCGGATATATCCCCGCAACCGCATAATTTCCCCTGTGGACGCTCATCATGAGCGTGACTGCCGCCGCCTCCTCCTTGTCGAAGAGCTCCATAAGTACTTCCACCACAAAATCCATAGGCGTAAAATCATCGTTGTAGATGAGTACCTGATACCGTTTCGGCTCCTTTATCTGTTCTCTTATGTGTTCCCTAATCTGTTCCTTCGCCGCCATACACTCTTTATGCCTCCTTGCGCCTCCTGTTATCCCGAAAAAACGCCCTCAACACGGCAAAAGCAGTTTATTCCCACGTTTTGAAAATAAACTGCCCGTTTCCGCCTGTATTCAGCCGTTCCCCAGGTAATACTGCTGATAATACTGAATCCTGAGCAGGTCAAACACCTGCATCAGCTGGTAATTAAAGTTCACCCCGTCGTACCGTCCCGGCAGCCGCAGAACGTAATCGCTGATCTTGTGCTCCGGCCTTATGTACACCGGGTTCTGCGTAATCAGCAGGC
Organism: Hungatella sp.; assembly: GCA_022795805.1. Lineage (GTDB taxonomy): Bacteria > Bacillota > Clostridia > Lachnospirales > Lachnospiraceae > UBA3402. The sequence continues at coordinate 62,008 of JAAWHK010000002.1, forward strand.
TGGTGGCATTCTGGGGATTGAGATCGCCTCTGAAATTCAAAAATCCCTTCATGGCCCTCCCCGTGGCGGATATGAAAATCAGCATATCCCCGTCGGTAAACTTCATATCAGGATCATAATTGTGAAACTGAACCACATTTTTCCCGAAGGTGATCAGATCGGTCTGGAACTCCACGGCAATGGACATGGGGTACAGCGCCCCGATGAGGACGATCCTTTCGTGTCTCTCGATCTGGCCGCAGAGCGCAGAAAGGCTGGCCAGCATCTCCTCGTCCGATACGTCCTTCTCCATGTTCTTCACCATGTCCGAGGCCTTCAGCCCCAGCATCCGCCCCCGTATCTGGTCAAGCCTGGTGTAGTGGTGCTCCATAAACGTTTTGTGGAAGTCCTCCCACTTGAAGCTGAGCCCCAGACGGCTTATAAAGTCGTCCATGTTCTCCTCACGGATCCCCGTCTCCAGAAGAATCCGTTCCTTTGTCATGGTCTCCATCTCCAGGTAGTGGTTCACCAGATAGGTGCACAGCTTGTAATAGTCGTCGTAAAACAGCGCCCCGTTTAAATATTTCAAAATTCTCGCCAGCAGCACATCCATGTTCATATGGCCTCCCTCTTCTCCCCCGGCAAACATCCGGCCGCCAGATCCTTTTTCTTTATGACCGTAACCGACATGTCGTTGAGGCAGAGACAGTTGAGCTGTCCGTCGTCAAAGGGGCCAAGCCCGCCGTCAATGCCGATCTTGTCCTCATAGTACGGATCAAACCACACATCGAAATTGCCGCCGCCGTTGAGATGGCACAGGGGGGTGTGACCGAATACGATGGTCTTCCCCTTAAGAGCCGGAGACATGTAGAACCACTCCCTGATCCAGGCGCATATCTCCTCGTCCTGCTCATGGAGGGGTTTCTCCGGGTCGATCCCCGCGTGGATCAGAACCAGCGCCTGTCCCCCCACATTCAGCTCCACATAGCTTGGAAGGGAATTGATATAATCAATGAGCCAGTGTCTGAATTCCTTTCTCCTGCACTGGAAATCCTTCTTGCCCCCGCACTCTTTTTTCAGGAAATAGTCCATCTGCTTTATAGTCTTGTCGCCGCCGTTGCACTGCCAGATCCTTCCCTGAGGACACTCCCAGTCCTCCTTCAAAAGGAAATCCCGCATCATCAGCTCATGGTTGCCTTTCAGAAGAAATATGTTGTCCCGGTGCTGCTGTATGAAATGGTAGATCTCCATGGCCTTCTCTCCCCTGTCATTGCAGTCTCCCAGGATATACAGCCGGTCGCTGTCAGAGAAATTCACCTTTTTAAGCATGGCAAGCAGGGCATCGTAATGCCCGTGAAGATCTGACAGCGCATACACCTTTCCAGTCATAAACCATTCCCCTCTCCCCGTTGTCCTGCCGGAAGCGGCACAGCCGATTCACTGCTATTATTATAATACGGCCCGGGACATTTGGCAACAATCCCCGGCGAAAAGTATTTACCAGGTTTTCCGGGCAAAATTTTTCACGATCTCACAGAGAAGACGGGTGGTCTTCTCCATAGACTGTACGGGAATATACTCGAACCTGCCGTGGAAATTGTGGCCGCCCGTGCACAGATTGGGACAGGGAAGCCCCATGTACGACAGCCTGGCGCCGTCGGTCCCGCCCCGCACAGGCGCGATCACCGGCTTAATTCCCATCTCCTCCATGGTCTCCCTGGCAATGTCGATGAGATACATATGATCCTTCAGTTTTTCCCTCATATTGTAGTAGGAATCCTTCATGGTCAGTTCAATGGTTCCGGCGCCGTACTTTGCGTTCATGCAGTCCGCCGCCTTCTGTATATACGCCTTCTTTGCGCCGAATTTCTCCATGTCGTGATCTCTGATAATATAGTCCATCACCGTGCGCTCCACATCGCCGGATATGGAATCCAGGTGGAAGAAGCCCTCATACTCCTCGGTGAAGGCCGGGTTGTCCAGAGCCGGCAGCATACCGTGAAATTCCATGGCCATGAGAACGGAATTTTTCATCTTCCCTTTGGCCGTACCCGGATGGATGCTGAAACCGTTGACCGCAACCCTGGCTGAGGCCGCGTTGAAGGTCTCATACTCCAGCTCACCCAGGGCGCCTCCGTCGACGGTGTAGGCCACATCCGCACCGAACCCTTCCACGTCAAACATTTCCGCCCCGTTCCCCACTTCCTCGTCCGGTGTAAAGGCGATCTTGATCGTTCCGTGAGGGATCTCCGGATGCTTCAGCAGATACTCCGCCATAGCCATGATCTCCGCGATCCCCGCCTTGTCGTCGGCTCCCAGAAGGGTGGTGCCGTCCGTGGTGATCAGATCCTGGCCCACATAGTCCCGAAGTTCCGGATACTGCTCCGGCCCCATGGTAAGCCCGGTTTCCCGGTTCATGACGATGCTGCCGCCGTCGTAGTTCTTCACGATGCGGGGCTTTATATCCCTGCCTGTGCAGGCTGGCGCCGTATCCATGTGAGCGATAAATCCCAGAACCGGTATCTTCTTATCCCGGCAGGTAGCCGGAATGCACCCGTAAACATAGGCGTGGTCGTCCATTTTTACGTCGCCGGCCCCCATGTCCTTCAGTTCCTGCTCCAGCATAACCGCCAGATTCCTCTGTATCTCGGTGCTGGGAATGTTCTCACTGTCCGGCTGGGACATGGTGTCCACGGCAATATACCTGAGAAAGCGTTCCAATACGGTTGTCTCCATTGTTTTACCTCCTGCTGATTAAAATGATTTATGGTGTTATTAGCGGTTCGCCAGTTCCTCCATGATCTCCTCCCATCCGATTCCCCGATCCGCCATCAGTACCATCATGTGGTAGAGAAAATCGGCTATCTCGTACTTTATCTCCTCCGGGTTGGGGTTTTTGGCCGCGATGACGATCTCCGTGGCCTCCTCGCCCAGCTTTTTAAGTATCTTGTCCAGTCCCTTGTCAAAGAGATAGTTGGTGTAGGAGCCCTCCTTGGGATGTTCCTTCCGGTCCAGAATCACGGCGAACACCTCCTCAAAGACCTTGAGCGGGTTGGTGTCATTGTACTCCTTTTTCTCCAGTGTCCTGAAAAAGCAGGACCGCGCCCCCGTGTGGCAGGCAGCGCCCACCTGTCTGACCCTGGCCAGAATGGTATCCTTGTCGCAGTCCAGGTGCAGGGACTTCACATACTGGAAGTGGCCTGACGTCCCGCCTTTGAGCCAGAGACTCTGCCGGCTGCGGCTGTAGTAAGTCATCTTCCCGGTCCGCAGCGTGTTCTCAAAGGCCTCCCGGTTCATATAGGCAACCATGAGCACCTCCGACGTCTTGTAATCCTGCGCCACAACCGGGATCAGCCCCCGGGAATCCAGTTTAAACTCCTCCCACGGGATCTGACTCTCAAAGGTGTCCACGGCCACGCCCCCGGCTTTCAGCCGGTGTTTCAGCTCCATGCAGTCTGTCCTGCCCTCTTCCCCCCAAAGGATCACGCCGTCTACCGCCGGGATTCTCAAACATGCATCCGCCTCCCCGCCGTCGTTCGTCCGGCAGAACACCAGGACGGGAAGATGGCCGTAATCCGAAAGCATCCGGCACAGCTCCTCCTGCCCGGAGGAAAAATCCGTATTCCCACACCGTGCCAAAATCACCGCGGATGCGCCCAGCTGGCCGAACTCTTCCGCCCGCTTAAGGCACTCTGCATCCTCCATCCAGGCATAGATCTTTTCGCTTCCGAACCGGCTGGCTCCCTCTTTCATAAGGTCTACGTTGTCCTCGTCGGCCGCATCCAGAAACACCGCCTTTGCCCCCGCGTACAGATACTTTTTTATATCCTCCAGCCGCTTCACCCGCCCGCCTGCAATAACAGGCACATCCACGGCTCTCGCCGCCTCCTTGATCAGCAGAATCGTCCGTTCATGGTCCTCGTCCGTCTCCGAAAGGTCCCGGATCAGGACCGCATCGGCCCCGTTGTCGCACCAGCCGCGGCACAGGGACGCCACATCGCTGTGAAATGCTTTCCCCCGTCCGTCCGCGGATATGGCCTGTCCGTTTCTGCACCCCAGGCTGCAGATCAGTTTCTTATATTCCATAGTCTGTCCATTCCTTCCTGTTATACCCTGACTTTCCGTCTGTTTTCGGCCGGTCTTTCTATCGGGTCTCCCCCCTTTTGCGCCTTAAGCCGGCTTTTCCTCAAACAGTCTGACCGCCTCCCTCAGATCCAAACGCTCTTCGTAGAGGGCCTTCCCTATAATCGCCCCCTGGATCCCCTCGTCCCGCAGACGCCTAAGATCCTCCATGGAGGAGACGCCGCCCGACGCGATAATATCCATCTGCGTGGCACGGGTCAGACTGCCCGTAGCCTCCACGTTGGGGCCAGACAGCATGCCGTCCCTGGATATGTCCGTATACACCACGTGGCACACTCCCATTTTCTTCATCTTCAGGCACAGCTGTGCGGCGGTCACGGAACTTACCTTTCCCCAGCCCTCAACGGCCACCAGGCCGTCCTTCGCGTCGATACCCGCCACGATTCGCCCGGAACCGAATCGATCTGTCAGCCGGCCCATAAACTCCGGCTCCGCAGCGGCTCTGGTTCCGATGATCACCCTGGCCGCTCCCAGCTCCAGCATTCTCTCCGCCGCCTCACGGCTCCTGATTCCGCCGCCCACCTGCACCGGGACATCCACCGCCCTGATGATCTCTTTGATGGCCTCCTCATTGACGGACCGCCCCGCCAGGGCGCCGTCCAAATCCACCAGATGGAGAAATGTGGCTCCCTTTGAAACCCACAGTTTCGCCATGTCCCCGGGACTGTGGGAGTACACTTTCACATTGTCAAAAAGCCCCTGTGTCAGTCGGACGCATCTTCCGTCCTTCATGTCAATGGCTGGATATAACTGCATAGCTCTCCCTCTTTCCTTATGGTCTATTTTATCGTATTTTCTCCATTTGTCAATAAACGGGGCGCCGGCTGCGAAAGCCGGTCCTTAAGCAGACACTCCACCAGCGCTTCCACGGTTGCGTTGGCGGCGGTCACGGTCCTCATTCCCGCCTTCCCGGCCGCCTCCTCCGTCTTTTTCCCGATGCAGAACGCCCTCACCGTCTCACGGGAAAGGTTCCCTGTCATCCGGCAGAATCCCTCCACCGTGGAACTGCTGGTAAATACGGCTCCGGTCACACTGCCGTCCTCCATAAACGACCGCAGAAGCGGCGCCTGCTCCGTCATATACTCCGTATCATAGACGGCCAGATCCCTGCAGGAGAGGCGGCTGTTTCTGCCGATCTCATCCAGCACCTCCGGTGAACCCATGGACGATCTGGGCAGCAGGATACGCTCCCCCTTTGTCAGCGCCCCGGCCAGCAGCCGCCCTAAGGATCTGCCGTCATACTGCGCGGGCATGTAGTCCGTGCCGATGCCCCTCTCCTTCAGGGCGTCCCCTGTTCCCTGACCAATGGCGGCAAACCGCATATGGGACAGGGCCCGGACATCCCGCCCCGATTCCAGCAGAACCTGAAAGAACCGCTCCACCCCGTAGACGGAGGTAAACGCCGCCACCTGGTATCGGTCCAGCTGCCCCAGCACCGTGCGGATCTCCTCGATCCGGGCCCTGTCTCTCACAGGTACCGTGCGGATGACGGGGACGGACAGAACCTCCGCCCCCAAGGCCCTCAGCTCTTCCTGGAGCCTGCACCCCCTCTCATGGGGCCGGGTCACAAGGATCTTCTCCCCGAACAGCGGAAGCTTTTCAAACCAGCGCAGCTGCCGATTCAGCGCACACACATGGCCCACCACGATGACCGACGGCGCTTTGATGCCCCAGTCCTTTGCCCGCTGCGCCAGAGTACCCACCGTAGCGGTCACGGTTCTCTGGGCAGCGGTGGTTCCCCGATGCAGGATGGCAGCAGGCGTATCCCTGTCCATTCCCCCGACCCAGAGTCCCTCCATGATCTGCTCCAGAGCGCCCACCCCCATGAGAAACACCAGAGTGCCCCCCGCCTCCACTAAGGCTTTGTAGGGAATATTCCGATTCCCTCCGTCCCTGTTATGGCCTGTCACCACATGGATACCCGACACAAAATCCCTGTGGGTCACCGGGATCCCCCCGTAGGCAGGCACCGCCAGGGATGAGGAGATACCCGGAACCACTTCAAAGGGAATCTCCTCCCTGATAAGGGCTTCCAGCTCCTCCCCGCCTCTCCCGAACAGAAAGGGATCTCCGCCCTTGAGCCGTACCACATGTTTCCCCAGCCTGGCCTCCCTTATGAGGATGCGGTTGATCTCCTCCTGCATGGCGCCGTGCCCCCTGGATGATTTCCCCACATCCACCAGCTGTTTTCCCGGCGGGATCATGCTCAGTACCTCGTCTCCCACAAGCCGGTCATAGACAATACAGTCGCCTGTATCCAAAAGCCTTTTAGCTTTTATGGTCAGAAGGTCCCCGCTGCCCGGCCCGGCCCCAACCAGCCATACCTTTCCCACTCCACTCATATCACGGTTTTCCATTTATCTCCTCTTTCAGCGCCCTGGCAAGCGAAATTCCCAGCTCCCGGGGACGGTTCATATCCCCTGTTATGCACTTCTTTTTATACACGCCGCTGCTGCCGTCACAGTACAGTCCCCGCACTCTCATCCGGCCGTCCCCGCAGATATCCGCGTACACGCCCACCGGCAGGGAACAGCCGCCGTTGAGATACCCCATAAACGCCCGTTCGGCCATGGCGCAGAGGCCGGCTTCCCTGTCAAAGAATCCATCCAGGAACCCGTAGTCCTCCCCGGCCCTTCCCTGGACGCAGATGATCCCCTGACCTGCCGCCGGTATCATCTCATCCACCGAAAAATACCGGCTGATGCGGTGTTTAAGCCCCAGGCGTATAAGCCCTGCAGCCGCCAGAACAAGGGCGCCGTACTCACCCCGGTCCAGCTTCTCAAGCCTGGTGGGCACATTGCCCCGCACGGTTTTCACAGCGGCTTTCGGGTAGAGTTCCCTCAGCTGCAGGCTTCTCCGGCTGCTGGAACAGCCTATGGGAAGCCGGCAGTCGTATTCCTTCACCCCCACAGGCAGAACCAGCACGTCTCTGGCATCCTCCCGCAGGGAGTATCCGATGATTGGCAGGTCCGCGTCAATATCCGAAGGCATATCCTTCAAAGAATGTACCGACAGATCCGTGACCCCGTCCCTCAGGGCCGCATCCAGCTCCCTGACAAAGACGCCTTTGGTGCCTATCTGATCCAGGGGTGTTGTGACAAGCCGGTCCCCGGTGGTCACCAGCTGGACCAGCTGTGTATCACAGCCCTGGCAATAATGATTAATATACTCCGCCGCCATCTCTGCCTGTATACATGCCAGGCGGCTTTTCCGCGTTCCGATTCTGATTGTTCTCATACATTTCCTTTTTTGGGCCCTGGCCCGTTTTATTTCCCTGGGGGTCGTTCTTCGTAAGGCCTCCCGGCCCTGTCACAGGGTTCCTCCCTGGCCACCAGAATCGTGTAGTACCCCGCCTCATCCGGCATCCTGCGGACATCCGGACAGATGCGCTCATCCGCCATGCCGCAGTTTTCCACCATCACTGCTGCCTGATTCCTCTCCAGAAGCATGGTTTTTATCCGGGACAATCCGGAGGCCGCCTTCATAAATATTCTGGTTCCCTTATAGTCCATGGCCTCCTCCACGTCGTAGCTGGAGGGGATAATGTGGATCTGCTGGGACCTGTCCGCCAGACTGTCCCCTATCCTGGCCGCAGCCGCGCAAAAAGACGGCACGCCGCTGACGATGCAGGCGTCATAGCCTCTGCGCTTTGCGATACGGTGGATGTAGATATAGGTGGAATAGATGGTGGGATCCCCCAGAGTCAGGTAAGCCACATCCTTCCCCTCATCCAGACGCTTTGCAATCTCATCCGCTGCCGCCTCATAGCTTTCGTTCAGCACCCTCCTGTTCTTCGTCATGGGTGTGGACAGGCGCAGGCACTCTTTCCGATCCAGATTCTCCACCGCCTGCTTTGCAATCCGGTAGCTTACCGCCCGGTCTCCGCCTCCGGACGGAACCGCGATAACCGGACACCGCTCAATGGTCTCCACGGCCAGGCAGGTCATCAGCTTCGGGTCTCCCGGCCCCACTCCCACGCCGTACAAGGTTCCTCTCATATCTTTGTCCTCCCGCCTTAGGGCGTTCCGTAGTATCCTCCGCCCTCGATCACCTGACACGTCCCGAAGACGGCGTTCACCGCCGCCTCATAGTCCTCAGGCCTTTGGGCCTTCTTGATCTTCTTTGCGGCCTTCTCTCCGTCTTGAAAGGCGTAAAGCATATAGCACCAGATCTCTTTCATCTTAAACAGCACAACCCTGGGCCCCGCCTCCTTTAAATATACCCGGCGGTTGGCTTCGTAGAGGCGGTCGTGGAACTCTCTGAGACGCCTTTTGGCTTCCTTGGTCCCTGCATCCGCCTGCTCCCCGCCCGGCCTGCAAAACAGAAGCCCCGGGTACGCCACGATCCCCCTTCCCATCATCACCGCCAAAAGGCCCGGGAACCGGTCTCTCAGTCTTTCAATATCCTCCTGCCGAAAGATATCCCCGTTGTAGCATACAGGCGCCCTGCTCCTGGCAAACGCCCGTTCAAACGCGTCCATGTGAGGGGTGTTCCTGTAGTAATCTTCCCTGACTCTGGGGTGGATAATCAGCTCCTCCAGCTCATAGCGGTTGTATACATCCAACAGCCGGTGAAACTCATCGGGGGTTTTGACGCCCAGCCGGGTTTTGACGGAAATCTTCATGTCAAGGCCGGCGAAAATATCGTAAAGACACCGGTCCAACTCCTCAGGCTGCGCCAAGAAACCGGCGCCCCTTCTCTTGGACACCACCGTGCCGGAGGGACACCCCAGATTCAGGTTCACCTCCCCGTAGCCCATGGCCTTCAGCGTCTTTGCGGTGCGCACAAAGTCAGGGGCGCTGTTGGTGAGAATCTGGGGCACCACATACATGCCTTTGTTGTTGTCCGGGTCCACGTCCCTCAGCTCCCTGGGCCCTAATTTTCCTGTCTGGTTGGGAGATAGAAAGGGAGTAAAATACTTATCCATTCCGCCGAAACAGTCATGGTACACGCCGCGGAATATATAGCCGGTGATCCCCTCCATGGGGGCCAGGTAGCGTCTCATGACTCCACCGTCAGATCTGCCGTGGCGTAAGGGATAATCCCCGCCAGATCCCGCGGCGTCATCTCAACCTGATACCCGATCTTTCCCCCGCTGATAAAAAACGTATCCCACTCCCCGACACTTTCGTCAATGACGGTCCTGAAATACTTCTTCATGCCCACAGGCGAACAGCCTCCGTGGACATAACCCGTAAGGGGCAGAAGGTCCTTTGACTTTACCATGGACACCGACTTTTCCCCCACGGCCCTGGCCGCCTTCTTAAGATCCAGCTCTCTGGCCGCCGGGATCACAAACACGTAATGCTGCCCGCTTCCCGCCTCCGTAACCAGCGTCTTAAACACCCGGGAGGGATTCTGCCCCAGAAGATGTGCCACATCAGTGCCGGAGAGCGCTTCCCCGTCCCCGTAGACATGGCTCTTATATGGTATCTTTTTCCTGTCCAGAAGACGCATTACATTGGTCTTTTCTTCTTTCATCCTCATCACCCCCTGCCGTCTGCACCCATCCGCAAATCATCCTTCACCGACACCCGCCACAGCGCCGTGCTGAACAAAAACATTCCCGCACAGGGCACGATGTTGGTCGCCATGCCCGCCGCGATGCCGAATCTCTCGGCCGCAACGCCGATGACCCAGGGCATCAGTATGGCGCCGCTGCTGGCGGCAGGCAGCATGATTCCCATGCTGGTGACGCTGGTCATCCTTCCCGCACTGGCCACCGCCGTGGGATTCATCCCCGCCATGGCGAAGGCGAAGGCAAACAGAAGCAGAAAAGCCGCTGTCTGGCTTTTTGCCGTTATGAGTCCTATATAGAAGACGGTGCCGAAGATTCCCATCCTGATCATGGCCGTGTATGCATTTTTCAGGGGAAACACAAACGCGATCAGCATCCTGGCAATCAGAGTGGCACTCCACATCACGGTCACCGTGTAGGTGCTGAGGGCCCCGGAGATAATGCCGCTCCCCTTAAAGTATGTCACCAGCCACCCGGTGACGCTGGTCTCCGCCCCGTTCTGACAGAATAAAAGGCCTGTCAGCAGCCAGAATTTCCTGCTCCTTAGAAAACTCCAGTCCGTATGTTCCTTCTGGGTGCGTTCCCTTTCCTCCATGGGCACGGCCGCAAAAGCCAGCCACACCGAAAGCCCGCACAGCGCCAGGACAGCCGTCGCCAGCCGGTCTTCTCCTCTGCGGGCCGCCCCGATGACAAAGGGGCACAGAAGGGCTCCCAGAGCATAGCAGCTGTGCATCAGATTCATGCCTTTCGTCCTGTCTTTTGAGTTGTCCCCCACCAGGATGGTACAGCAGTTTAAGGTGCTGCCCTTGGCGATTCCCACCAGAAAAAATGCGGCCATCAGCATGGGAACCCACCCTGACGCCGACATAAACAGATACCCCAAGGCGTACCCGCCTGTGAGAATCACCATGGTCTTCTTCATCCCGATCTTTCCCGGAAGAATACCAGAGGCAAACCCGGCCATCAGATTGCCGATGCTCATCAGCGACAGAAGCGTTCCCGTGGTGCTGTAGGCAAACCCGTATAACTCCTGCAGCATGCTTACCACCACACCGGCGCTGATTACGCAGACGCCGCTGATAAAGAATACCGCCAGCCCCGTATTGCGCTGTCTAATTCTGCTCTGTTCCATTTTCCGTTCCCTTTCCTGCTTTGTTTCTCTCATGTACTGCCACGAGGACAAGTATATAACACTATGCTCTTTACCGCAAGCTGAAAGTTACGGTAGGACAATCCTCCACTTTAAAAATTTCCCCTTCCATGTTATAATGAAAATCACGAATTGAACCAACTTAAAAAACACACAAAGGAGACCTTTTATGAAACACAGTTATCTGCTTCCCATACTGTTTCTCACCGCGTCCGTAGCCGCAGGCGGCTGCACCAGAAAGCACGAGGCCATGGACTTGTCCGGCATCCACACGTCGGCAGCCAGGGAGACCATGGCATCATCCACGGTGGCCGCCACGTCGGCAGCCCAGGAGACCTCACCGGCCTCTCAGGACACCGCCCCCGGCTCCCCGGCCAACGTGTCGGCCGTTATTGAGACCTACAAGGACGATTCCAAGGGATCTGTGTCCATCCAGTACCCGGTCGTAGCCAACTTAAGCGATTCCCAGACAGAAGAGAAGGTTAATGAGCTCCTCCTGGCCAACGCCACGGCCGTGGCCGACGCCGTAAGTGACGACGGGCCGGTGACCCTGGACATAACCTGCGATGTGGTGTCCGTGGACCGGAACCGCCTTACGGCCGTATACAAGGGCACCTGCCAGACGGACGGCGGAGCATACCCTGTCAATCTTTTCTACACCAACACCGTAGATTTAAAGCAGGCAAAAAGCCTTGGGTTTAACGACTACTCCGACGCCTACACCATGGCCGGATACGTGATGTCCGACGACGTCCGGTTCTTCCAGGCCGGTTCCGATCTCACAAAAGCACTTCTGGCTCACCGGGCTTCCATGTCCGTTGAGGAGTACACGGCGCTGTTTGAGAGCGCGGATTTCCCCCTGGGCACCGGCGGGGACGCCGCGTTTCCGGAGTCTTTCAGCTACACCCACGAGGGGGTTTTATACTTCTCCATCCCGGTTCCCCACGCCCTGGGGGATTACGCCATCGTCACCTTTAACATGGACGGCAAATAATCCCGTCCCCTAATTTATATACGAAAGGACGACTTCCTATGGAAAATGTAACCGTTTTTGACCACCCTCTGATTCAGCACAAGATCTCCAAGCTCCGCGACAAGAATACCGGAACCAACGAATTCAGGGCTCTCATAGAAGAGATCGCCATGCTCATGGGATACGAGGCTTTGCGGGACCTGCCCATGGAGGATGTGGAGGTGGAGACCCCCATCGAGACCTGCATGACCCCCATGCTCTCCGGCAAGAAGCTGGCCGTCGTGCCCATCCTCAGAGCCGGCCTGGGCATGGTCAACGGCATCCTGGCCCTGGTTCCCTCCGCCAAGGTGGGCCATATCGGCCTGTACCGCGACGAAGAGACTCACGAGCCCCACGAATACTACTGCAAGCTGCCAAGCCCCATCGACCAGCGGACCATCGTGGTCACCGATCCCATGCTGGCCACCGGCGGTTCCGGCGCCGCTGCCGTGGACTTTATCAAGCAGCACGGAGGAAAACACATCAAATTTATGTCCATCATCGCTGCCCCGGAGGGCTTAAAGCGCCTTCATGAGGCTCACCCGGATATCCACATCTATGTGGGCCATCTGGACCGCTGCCTTAACGCCAACGCCTACATATGTCCGGGGCTGGGCGATGCGGGGGACCGGATCTTCGGGACAAAGTAAGTCCCCGCAGGATACAGGTTACGGCCTGGTCCTGTAACCTGCATGCAGAAATCCATCCCCTGTCCGGAAAATTCGGACAGGGGATGGATTTCGTCTTTGTCTCCCGCAGTCTTCAAATCTTCAAATCTTCAAATCTTCAAATCTGCAAATCTGCAAATCTGCTACCGCGCTTCCTTCTCCACGATGACGCCTTCCCTCTTAAAGATGGAATTCCTGTTTACGCATCCCCTGACGCTGGACAAAGGATAGATGCTGCTGTGAGCGCCCACAACACTGCCCGGATTCAGGACACAGCCGCAGCCCACCTCCACAAAGTCCCCTATGGCAGCGCCGAACTTTTTGAGCCCGGTCTCTATATCCCCGTCTTCGCCGTGGACTTTCACCAGCGTCTTGTCGGATTTCACGTTGGATGTGAGGGAGGCGGCACCCATATGGGACTTGTACCCCAGGACAGAGTCGCCCACATAATTATAGTGGGGGACCTGAACACCGTCGAAGAGAATCACATTCTTAAGCTCCGTGGAATTGCCCACCACTGCTCCCTCGCCCACCAGCACGTTTCCCCTGACAAAGGCCCCGGGCCTTATTTCTGCGTTCCGGCAGAAAATGGCAGGCCCCTTGACAGTGGCCGTAGGCGGCACGGTCACCGTTTTGTGGATCCACACATCCTCCCCCAGGCGCTGGTACTCATCCTCAGAAAGCCCACTCCCCAGTTCTCTCACAATATCCCCGATATGGGGCAGGACCTCCCAGGGGTAGGTATACGCCTCCAGATACGTTCCTGCAATGGTCTTGCCGGTATCATATAATTCCCTGATGGTCATCTCGTCTCTTTTCATCACACATGTCCTCCACTTCCGTTTTTCAAACAGGCTCTCACACCGATATCACGTTCCGCTTTTATAATATTGCGCCGCCGCGTCAAAATATTCCCGCAGCTGATACTGATTGTTGAGGCGCAGCACATTTCCCGTCCGCCCCGCCACAAAACGCTCCAGCTTCTCCATGTATTCCTCGCTGGTAATGCTGCCCTCCGCCACATAGGTAAGCCCTTTCTCCCAGCTGGCCGTCAGCTCCGGATTCAGCAGCTGACGTATGGAGGCGTTGACCACATCAAAAATCATCTCCCCCAGAAGGGAAGGCGTGATCACCTGGGTCTTGCCGTTCAGCGCCAGGTACCTGATATTCACCAGTTTTTTCAGGATCTCCGCCCTGGTGGCGCTGGTTCCGATTCCGCTTCCCTTTATCTGGGCCCGCAGCTCCTCATCCTCGATCAGCTGCCCGGCATTCTCCATGGCCAGAATCATGGAACCGGAGGTGTATCGCTTGGGCGGCGAAGTCTCCCCCTCCTTCACGGCAAAACCGGAGATGCTCAGCACCGTCCCCTTTTTCAGGCTTCCCAGCATCCGGATAAACTCCGGGTTATCAATGTTCTTCTGGAAAATTTCCTCGCCGCTTTTGGGATTCTCCCTGGCAGCGTCCCCGCCTGCCTGGCCGTCCTCCTTATCCTTGCCGTCTTCCCGGGGCGACGTCTTTTTGCCCTGGGATGTGTCCGCAACTTTCAGGTACCCTCTGTCCACCAGAACGCGGAAGGTGGCAAAAAAATGTTCCCCCATGCGCTCCAGGTTAAGGCTGTACTTCTGGTACACCGCAGGCGGATAGAAAATGCCCAGAAACCTTCTGGCAATCACCATGTAAACCTTCTGGGCCAGGGCGGACAGGCGGCTCAAAGCCGAAAGTCCCTGGCCTGTGGGGATGATGGCGTAGTGGTCCGTAATCTGTTTGTCATTGACATACCTGGTCTTCGCGATCCCCTTGTACGTCCCCGCCTCCAGTATCTCCCCGGCAAACCCGGACAGGGGAGCAAAATTCTTCAGGCCTCCGATATTCTTGTGGATCTCCTTGGCCACCGCCGCAGACAGCACCCGGGCATCGGTTCGCGGGTAGGTCACCAGCTTCTTTTCGTAGAGTTCCTGAACGATCTTCAAAGTCTCGTCAGGGCTTATCTTAAACATCTTGGAACAGTCATTCTGAAGCTCCGCCAGATTGTACAGAAGGGGCGGGTTCTTGGACTCCTTCTTTTTCTCGATCTTAGCCACCGCGGCTGTCAGAGGAGGATCCTGGGACAGATAATCGATCAGCTCCACGGCATGTTTTCTCTCCCTGAATCCGTTCTCCTTGTAGAGAAAGGGGGTGCCGAAATACCGGGACCCCTCCACGCTCCTCCACTCTCCCTCAAAGGACAGCGCCCCGGCGGTATCATCCCCCTGGCCGGCGGACTGGCCGGGCCCTAAAAAGGTTCCCAGCACCCGGTAAAAGGGCGTCTTCACGAAGCTGCGGATCTCCCGCTCCCTGCGGACCACCATCCCCAGGACGCAGGTCATCACCCTGCCCACGGACAGCACGGTACGGTCCGTGCGCAGATAGTTGGAGATGGTATTGCCGTATTTCAGGGTCAGAAGCCGTGAAAAATTGATCCCCATAAGGTAGTCTTCCTTGGCCCGCAGGTAGGCTGACGCCGACAAATTGTCGTACGCGCTCCAGTCCCTGGCGTTCCGAATCCCCTTTAAGATCTCCTCCTCTGTCTGGGAGTCAATCCACACCCTCTTGCGCTTCTTGTCCTTAACTCCCGCCATCTGGTCCACCAGGCGGTAGATGTACTCACCTTCCCGCCCGGAGTCGGTGCAGATGTAGATGGTATCCACATCCTGCCGGTTTAAAAGCCTGCTGACGGTCTGAAACTGCTTGCTCACATTGTCAATCACCTGATACTTAAATTCCTTCGGTAAAAATGGCAAAGTCTCCAGGCTCCAGCGCTTATATTTCGGGTCGTAGGCCTCCGGATAGCTCATGGTTACCAGATGGCCCACGCACCAGGTCACCACCGCGTCCTCAGCCTCCATAAACCCGTCACCCCGCCGCCAGTTCTTTTTCAGCGCATTGGCAAACTCCTGGGCCACGCTGGGTTTTTCCGCTATGTATAAAGATTTCGTCATATCTTACCCCGCTTCTATATGCTTCCGTCTCCGCCCCGGGCATGAATCCCCTGTTACACGGTCAGAAATTTGTAGATGGTGGTGGTTTTGTACTCCTGCTTGGCCTTCACCACCGGCGACGGGAAGTTTGACTTGTTGACCGCGTCCGGATAGTTCTGGGTCTCAAAGCAGTACCCGTGACGCTTATCGTAGCGGACTTTGCCCTTGGCGTCGCACACAGGACGCAGGCTGTTGCCCGTGTACAGCTGCACGCCAGGAAGATCCGTGTAGACTTCCATGGCCCGGCCGCTCTTTTCGTCCACAGCCTTTATGCAGAGGGACAGCTCCCCGGGCGTGTGGTTTAAGCACCAGTTGTGGTCATAGCCGTTGCCGAACTTAAGGGGCTCGTAGTCCGCGTCAATGTCGCGGCCAAGCGGCTTCATCTCCGTGAAGTCCATGGGCGTCCCCTTTACAGGCACCAGCTCCCCTGTGGGAATGGAATCCTCATCCGTAATCGTAAAGTAATCGGCGTCGATCCACACCTTCTGATCCATGGCACACCCCGTGTCATGGCCTGCCAGGTTAAAGTAGGCGTGATTGGTAAAATTCGCCACCGTGTCGGCATCGCATACCATATGGTAGTCCAGCTTCAGACTGTTGTCCGGCAGCAGTGTGTAGCTGACCGTCACATGGGCATTGCCCGGATATCCCTGGTCGCCGTCGGGGCTTAAGATGGAGAAACGGATGCGGATTCCCAGACCGGTCTCCTCCACCTCTGTCTCCCACACCCGGTCCCTGTAAAAGTCCAGGCCGCTGTGAAGGTTATGTCTGCCGGAAGAGTTCTTCTCCAGCTCATACGTCTTTCCGTTGAGGGTAAAGGCCGCTCCGCCGATGCGGTTGGCATACCTTCCCACGATCTCCCCGATGTGTCCGGTTCCCCCCTGGATGGTCTCCACGGTGTCGTATCCCAAAACCACGTCAGCCATGTTTCCGTCCCTGTCCGGAACCACCATGGTCAGCCATGTCCCTCCCAGGTCCGTAAAGGAAGCCGACACCCCGTTTTCATTGGTCAATGTGTACCGGTACACCTTCCTGCCGTCCTTCATGGTTCCGAAATCTGTCTTTGTATAGCCCATAATTGCTGCCTCCTTATATTTTTTTCTGGCTTTGCCGTTTCCACTATTTTACTACAGGCAGCCATGGTACACAAGCAGGTTTTTTACCGGAGACCCAAACAGCAGCCAGGCAGGCCATATGGCCTGCCCGCTCCGTCTCACGCCTGTTTTTCCCTGATATATCCCTGGGCCGTCAGAAGTTCCGCACACAGTATGGCTCCTCCCGCCGCTCCCCGGACCGTGTTGTGGGAAAGTCCCACGAATTTATAGTCGTAGATTGTATCTTCTCTGAGCCTTCCTATGGAGATCCCCATGCCGTTCTCAAAGTCCACATCCAGGCTTACCTGGGGCCGGTTGTCCTCCTCCAGGTACTGGATAAACTGCCTGGGCGCGCTGGGAAGCTCAAGCTCCTGGGGAAGTCCCCTGAACTGTCTCAGTTTCTCGATCAGCTGTTCCCTGGAAGGTTTCTTTCTGAATTTCACGAACACCGCCGCCGTATGGCCGTTTAACACCGGAACCCGGATGCACTGGCAGGTGATCACCGGCTGGGAAGCCTTCACAATCACCCCGTCCTCGATGGTTCCCCACAGCCGCAGAGGCTCCTGCTCGCTCTTCTCCTCCTCGCCGCCTATGTAAGGGATCAGGTTTCCCTCCATCTCCGGCCAGTCCTTGAAGGTCTTCCCGGCTCCGGAGATAGCCTGGTACGTGGTGGCCACCACCTGGCACGGCTCGAACTCCTTCCAGGCGGTAAGCACGGGGGCGTAACTCTGGATGGAACAGTTGGGCTTCACCGCGACAAAGCCGTGCTTTGTGCCCAGCCTCTTTTTCTGAAACTCAATGACCTTAAAGTGCTCCGGGTTGATCTCCGGCACTACCATGGGTACGTCCGGCGTCCATCTGTGAGCGCTGTTGTTGGAAACCACCGGCGTCTCGGTCCTGGCGTAATCGTCCTCAATGGCCTTGATCTCCTCCTTGGTCATGTCAACGGCGCTGAACACGAAGTCCACACCAGAAGCCACTTTCTCTATCTCATTTACATTCATAACCGTCAGCCTCTTCACCGCCTCCGGCATGGGGGTAGTCATCTTCCACCGGCCGCCCACCGCCTCCTCATAGGTCTTCCCCGCAGAGCGGGGGCTGGCCGCCACCGTCACCACCTCATACCAGGGGTGGTTCTCCAGAAGGGCGATAAATCTCTGTCCCACCATGCCCGTGGCGCCCAGTACGCCGACTTTTAACTTTTTCTTCATCTCCATCTCTCATTCTCCTGCTCATGTTTTCTTCCGGTCAGAATCCTCCGGCTGCTTATGTACTCTCGGAATCTCTCCTCCACCTGCCTTTGTGGCTGATTTTCCGCCATATGCACATAAATTTAATCAACGTACGTTCCACGTACGCCTCATAAATTTATGCACATCTGACAAAAAAT
>JAAWHK010000035.1 GCA_022795805.1 Hungatella sp.
TTCTGATGAAAAAGACAAAAGACTGTTTAAAAAGAATTGGGCAGAATTTCTATCTGGTGCTTATTATGGTGTTTCTCTATGCCCCCATTGCCACACTGATGGTGCTTTCTTTCAGCAATTCCAAGTCCCGCACCCAGTGGGGCGGCTTCACTCTCCGGTGGTATGGGGAGATGTTTGAAAGCGCCACCATCATGAGCGCACTGCAGAATACCCTGATAATCGCCTTTGCCTCAGCGCTTATCGCCACCGTCATCGGCACGGCGGCGGCCATAGCCATAAACGCCATGAAACCCCTTCCAAGGACCATTATCATGGGCATCACCAATATCCCCATGCTCAATGCCGATATCGTCACGGGCATCTCCCTGATGCTGGCCTTTATCGCATTCGGCATCTCTCTGGGATTCAGGACGATTTTGATCGCACATATTACGTTCAATATCCCCTACGTGATCTTAAGCGTTATGCCCAAGTTAAAGCAAACCAACAAAAGCGTGTACGAAGCCGCCATGGATCTGGGAGCCCCGCCGGTGTACGCCTTCTTTAAAGTGGTGTTTCCCGATATCCTGCCAGGAGTCCTGTCCGGTTTTCTTCTGGCCTTTACCATGTCCCTGGATGATTTTATTATCACACACTTCACCAAGGGGGCCGGAATCAACACGCTGTCAACTCTGATATACAGCGAGGTTCGCAGAGGAATCAAGCCGTCCATGTATGCGCTGTCCACCATCATCTTTATGACGGTGCTGGTGCTGCTGATCATCACAAATTTTGCTCCCCATAAAAAGCAGGAGGGGCGCTGAACGAATCATTCTATATACAATAAAGGGAGGATTAGATCCATGAAAAAAAATACCATTGCCGTACCGGCCGCCCTGATTCTTTCCGCATCCGTAATTTTAGGAGGCTGCGGCAAATCCGATGCTTCCGGCGGCCGGGAGGGCGCGGGAGAAGTGTACGTGTACAACTGGGGGGAATACATCGACGAGGAAGTTATCTCCATGTTTGAGGAGGAAACCGGCATCAAGGTGATCTATGACATGTTTGAGACCAATGAGGATATGTATCCGGTTATCGAAGCCGGAGGCAGAACTTATGACGTGGTCTGCCCCTCTGACTACATGATCCAGAAGATGGTGGAGAACAATATGCTGGCAGAGATTAATTTTGACAATGTTCCCAATATAAGCCACATTGACCCTGTTTATATGGAGCGGTCCAAAAGCTTTGATCCGGAGAATAAATACTCGGTTCCCTACTGCTGGGGCACTGTGGGCATTCTCTACAACACCGGCATGGTCGCCCCTGAGGATGCTCCCACCCGCTGGTCGGATCTGTGGGACGACAAATTCAGCGGTGAGATCCTTATGCAGGACAGCGTTCGGGATGCCTTCATGGTCGCCTTAAAGTCCCTGAACTATTCCATGAACTCCGAAGATGAGGCACAGCTTACCCAGGCCAGGGACCTGCTGATCGCACAGAAGCCTTTGGTTCAGGCCTATGTCATCGACCAGGTAAGGGATAAGATGATCGGGGGGGAGGCTGCCGTCGGCGTCATCTACTCCGGAGAAATGCTCTACATCCAGGAGGAAGTGGAGGCCCAGGGGCTGGACTATGATCTGGAGTACGTGATTCCTGAGGAGGGCACCAATGTGTGGATCGATTCCTGGGTCATCCCGTCCAGCGCCAAAAATAAGGAAAACGCGGAGGCCTGGATCAACTTCCTGTGCCGCCCGGAGATCGCCAAGATGAATTTTGAGTATATTACCTACCCCACCCCCAACAAAGGCGCCTTCGATCTTCTGGACGACGACTTAAAAAACAACAAAGCTTTGTTCCCCGATGTAGATTCTCTTGACAACTGCGAGGTATTCCAGTATCTTGGAGATGAGGTGGACAGCATCTACAATAACCTGTGGAAGGAAGTAAAGTCCAACTGACCTTTGGGTCAATCATTTGGGAAGCCGTTTCCGCCGCACTGCAAATACAGCGGATAAAACCGCAGGAAGGGGGTATTTTTTCTTATGGAAATTTTAGAAGTACTGGAGGCACTGTTAAGGCATGTGGTGGACATCGCCATCGTGGGATTCGAGTTTGTAGGCGTGTTCGTTATTATTCTGGCCGGGCTTCGGGGTATCCGGGATTATTTCAAAAAGAATCCGGAAATCCGTCTCAATCTGGCCATTGGCATGGCGTTGGGACTGGAATTTAAGCTGGGCAGCGAGATCCTCCGTACGGTAATCGTCCGCGAGCTCTCCGAGATCGCAACAGTCGCCGCCATCATCGTCCTGAGAGCCGCTCTGACATTCCTGATCCACTGGGAGATCAAGGAGGAAAAAGCCGACGAGGAGGCATTAAAAAATCTGGAACATGGGGCATCCCATGAAAACTGAGCTGAAACTATGCAAATCGAGGAGAGTAAGAAAATGAGTAAAAAGTGTATTATCTTTCTGGATATCGACGGTACCCTGGTAAATACCTCCGCCAATCCGGAATTTATTCCCGAATCCGCTGTCAAAGCCGTAAGACAGGCCCGCGCCAACGGCCATCAGATCTATCTCTGTACAGGAAGAAGCAAGGCGGAGATCTACGATTTTATCACCGAAGTAGGGTTTGACGGCGTTATCGGAGCCGCGGGCGGCTTTATCGAAGTTCAGGGCAAAGAGATCTTCCATGAGACCATCGATCCGAAAACAGCCGCGGCGGTAGCCGAATATTTCGACAGCCGCAGGATCGACTTTTATCTTGAGAGCAATACCGGACTTTACGCCTCCAAGAACCTGGTTCCCCACCTGGAGCGAATCATGTACGGCGATGTGGAGCACGACCCGGCAGCCATGGAAAAGAAAAAAGAAGGAAGCCATTTTATCAATGCGCTGATTCAGGATTCCGGGATGCCCATGGAAGATATCAATAAGATCTGTTTCCTGGAGACCAACGGCTCCAGATACCAGGATATCTACGATACATTCCATGATAAATTCTACATGGTGCGGTGCACGGTTCCCATGTTCGGCGACGAGAGCGGGGAGATGTCCGTGCCCGGTATCAACAAATCCACCTCCATACGCATTCTCCTGGACTATCTGAAAGCAGACATAACCGATACATACGCGGTAGGCGACGGCATGAACGATGCGGAGATGCTGGACTGTGTTCACACGGGAATCGCCATGGGCAATGCCAAGGAAGGATTGAAAGCCATTGCCGACTACATAACCACAGACCTTATGGACGACGGAATCTACAGGGCATTTCAGCATTTCGGATTAATCTAAGGAGGAGAGCTTTTATGGATTATCATGTATCGAAGTTCGGCGCACGGGGGGACGGCACTGCCAATGACGCCCCTTCGATTCAGAAAGCCATTGATGCCTGCAGCCAGGCCGGCGGCGGAAGGGTTATTCTGGAAAGCGGAAAGCATTTTTACGCCAGTTCCATTATTCTGAAGGCGAAAGTGGATCTGCACATCGAAAGGGGCGCCGTGCTCCAGGCTCACGCTGACATCCATACATATTTTCATCCCAACGACGGACAGCGGGACGATGGCGTGGACCGGGTGGGCACTCCGGTAACCTTAAAACCTTCCTATGCCTTCATCTACGGAAAGGACGCCGATGAAATCGCCATCTCCGGCGAAGGCGCCATCGACGGCAACGCTTATGCATTCGTAAAACAGGTCAGCCCCTACTATGTGACCGGGGATTTCTATCCGAGACCCACTCTGGTCTATGTGGAACACTGTAATCATATCTCCTTTACCGGTGTCACAATGCGCAACGCGCCCTTCTGGACGCTGCATCCCGCCGGCTGTGATGATGTGCTCATATCCGGTATCCGGATCCTGAATGATCTGAATGTGGCCAACTCCGACGGCATTGACCCGGATCATTCCACCAACGTGCGGATCATCGGATGTCATGTGACCTGCGCCGACGACTGCATCTGTCTGAAAAGCTCTGCCGGAAATATGGAGTACGGCCCCACCAAAAACATTCTTATCTCCGGATGTACCTTAACCTCCACGTCAGCCGCCTTGAAGATCGGCACGGAAGGGACCGGGAATTTCGAAAATCTTATCGTTGACAACTGTATTATCAGCGACAGCAACCGGGGCATCTCCATCCAGATTCGGGACGGAGGGAATGTAACCAATGCATCGTTTTCCAACATCATCATAGAAACCAGGCGGTTTGCGGACTGCTGGTGGGGATGCGGGGAGCCAATCACCATCTCTACCCACGATCGGGACGACAATACGAAATCCGGTCACATAAAAAACATCCGTTTCTTTAACATCACCTGCGACAGCGAAAACGGCGTCTTCCTCTCCGGAAGCGATGGCAATCATATTGAAGACGTGCTTTTTGAGCATGTGGCCGTCACCGTGCACTCCAAGAGCAAGTGGCCCAAAGGCATGTACGATCTGCGCCCCGGCATCAACCAGGGCATTGAGGAGACCGCGTCTGCGGGCTTTTACATGAGACGGGCCGACAACGTGACTCTGCGCAGCTGTCATGTGAAGTTTGACGGAGATCAGAGGGATAAATTCGGGGAAGCCCTTTTTGCCCGGGACTGCTGTAATCTGTCCATGGAGAACTTTGCGGGAAAAGCGGCCAGGCCCGAACTTGAGGATATCCGGATTCTGTAACATAATACAGCATCCAGGCAAAAAAGCGGCATGCTCCCTCAAAGGGGCACACCGCTTTTTGTTTTTATCCCTGTAGATTACTTCCAGCCTTCGGGCAGATACTCCAGCGTGTTGGCAATCATATCGTCCGCCAGTTTCTTTACATCTGCTTCGCCGGCTCTTCCTTTTACCAGCGGGTCATTGAGGAATGCCCTGTAAACCAGCTCTCTGTCACACTCCAGAGCCGCCTTGAGTACATACTCGTGGTTCTCCACATGAGGCATAACCAGGGCCCGGACATTGTCCGGAATCTCTCCCGCTATAAGCGGTTTGATAGAGTCCCGTCCAAATACCGCGTTGGTCTCCACCACGGCTGTCTCCGGAAGGTTGGGGATCTGCCGGTTGACGTTGGGGATATTCACATTGCTCACCACCCTGTCCAGACCGCACAGAGCCTTAATAAGCAGGATTCCCTCCTCGCCTGACGGCGTCAGTTCAATCTCCTCCTCACCATTTACCAGGCGGGCGCTTCTGGCCAGACGGTTCTTTAAGTCTTTCTTTCTCCAGTCCACTGTGGTGAGGCCGAATTTCCAGCCCTTAACCGTCTCCGGATCCTTCAAGTATTCGCCGCCGGGCATAAACTCCGCAAGATGGCGGTCTCCTGCTGCAGCAATAAGGCCGAAGCGGTTAAACAGATCGAACTTTACCCTGTGGGCACAATTAAATGTGCTGTTGGCCCAGTTTCTGTCCGGCTCGCTGTATCCCTCCTCAAAGTTTTCTTCAATAAACTCCCTGTATACAGGAAACAGATCAATGCCTTTGTAGGAAGCCTGATCAAACCAGGTAAAGTGGTTAATCCCCAGCACGTTCACATGGATATCCCGGCGGTCCACATCCTTCAGTCCCAGACGCTCCTCACAGATGCCCTTCAGCACCTTCTGAGTCCCAAACACTTCATGGCAGCATCCAAATGCTTTGATCTCCGGAAATACATGGTACAGAGTTTTCACACACAGGGTCATGGGGTTAGTGTAGTTGATAACCCACGCGTCCGGAGAATACGCCTTAACCGCATTGGCGATATCCACAAACATGGGGATCGTCCTCAGTGCGCGGATGATTCCGCCCGGGCCGGCCGTATCTCCCACCGACTGAAAGATGCCGAGTCTCTCCGGCAGGTGAACGTCTGACTGCATCTCGTCAAAGGTGCCGGGCAGAATGGAGATCACAACAAAGTCTGCGCCTGTGAGGGCCTCCTCCATGGACTTGCTGGTCGTATAGTTCCATTTCCCCGTGGTATCCGGACGGTCTGTGAGATGGTTGCCGATGGTCTCATTGTGCTTTGCTGCCTCCTCGTCAATATCATACAGGCGGATCGTGCCGCTTAAGGAATCGTCCATGGACAAATCGGTCATAAAGGTCCATGCCCAGCCTCTGGAACCGCCTCCTATGTAGGCAATCTGCAGATCGGAAACTTTGTTGTTTGCGTATTTCATGATAATCCTCCTTGTTGGATGTGTTTTACCGTATTTTCTGTAGACTATCATACTACAAAATAGTATAATTATCTTATATAATTGCCTACAAAATTTAAATTTTCGTATTATTGGATACAAAAGGATGGTGTATATGGAGCAGATTATATTTCAGGGAAGAATCGATGGGCTGGATGTGGACCAGGTGGTACGGGATCACGATTATTCCATGGCAGCCAGGCATTTTCATGATACCTATGAACTGTACTGTCTTCTGGAAGGGGAGCGGTACTATTTTATCGATAAGCAGACGTATCTGGTGAAAGCCGGGGATGTGGTGCTTATAAGGCCCTATCAGATTCATAAGACCAGCACGGGGGGAAGCTCCTATCACAACCGCATACTGTTTCAGATCAGCGGCAGGCTGATGGATCCGTTTCTCAAAGCCTGCGGCATAGGCAAAATGGAGGATGTGTTCGCGGAGGACGCCATGATCATATCCGTTCCCGCAGAGGGGCAGGGGGAGATCCTGGAACTTGTGAGACAGATTCAGAGGGAGCTGGAGGAGCGGCCCCGGCAGTACGTTACAGGGATCAAGCTGAAACTGGCCCAGCTTTTTCTGTACCTGATCCGCTTCCGGAAAAAGGTCTCCTTTCAGCAAGAAACCCAGAAAGTTCAGACCTGGAAGCATCAGAAAGTCCATGAAGTAGCCGACTATCTCCTTAATCACCCTCAGTCCCGGGAGTCTCTGGAGGATCTGGCCAGACGTTTTTATGTCAGCAGGTCCTACCTCAGCAGGATATTCCGGGAGATTACCGGTTTCTCGGTCAATGAATACAGGAACGTAAACCGCATCAAAAAGTCCCAGCAGCTTTTGCTTCACAGCCAGTACTCCATCACGGAAATCTCCGACTTAATGGGGTTTGAGAATCTGACCTACTATGAGCGCGTATTTAAAAAATACGCAGGCACAACTCCCCTGAAGTACCGGAAAACCGTCGTCACACAGAACCCCTGAACTGTCCCGGCGTGTATCCGGTAATCTGTTTAAAAGACCGGATGAAGTTGGAATAGTCGTTGAAACCGGAGAGATGGCAGCTTTCCGCCACTGTGTGCCCCCGTGAAAGCAGGGTTTTGGCCAGGGCTATCCTTTTTACCAGAACATACTGGAAGATGGTGCTTCCCGTCTCCGACTTGAACAGATGGCTCAGATAATATTTGTCCAGTGCAAGCGCCCCTGCGATGGAATCCAGGGTCAGGGTGTCAGTCAGATGGGCGTCCACATAGTCCATAATAGCCTGGGTCCTGTGGGGAAGCGGCGCCCCGGCTGACGATCCGGCTTTTTTCCACGCACGATTGACAAACACAAGAATCTGCAGGTACAGCGTCACAGCCTCCACATCATTGCCGAACCGCTCCTGATTTTTCATGATCTCGCCAAGGGACGACGCCATGGACAGCAGCCGGGCCTGCTCCTCCTGTGACAGCAGCACAAGATTCCCCACTCCCGGCTCCCGGTGAAAGCAGGCCAGCAGATTGGTCACAGGGGTGCAGTAGGGCTGAACAAACTCCGGCTGTATGTGGATGACCAGGCGCGTAAAGGGAGCGTTGGTCACATTGACCGCCTTATGGATCTCATTAACGGAAAAAAGGATCAGGCTGCCGGATGTCATGGGATAACAGGCATTCTCCGCGAAATACTGGATGTTCCCCTCCAGCAGAAAGAAAATCTCGTGATGGCTGTGCATGTGAAACTCCACGTTCCCCGCCTCAAGGCTGGTGGTAAAGTCACAGCTAAACGGTCTGGCCATTTTCTTTTCATTCCTCATACGTACCTCTACAAACACAATATGTGCATATTATTACCCAATTTACGCAAACAAATGGACTAAAAATAAGTATATAATAAAACCAGCAAAAGTTCAAGAAAAGGAGAAACCTATGGAAAAAGTAAGGCTTGGAATCATCGGAATCGGAAATATGGGTACCAATCACGCCAAATCCCTCGTAGAAGGAAAAGTTCCGGAGATGGAACTGACGGCTGTGGCCGATCGTAAGGAGAGCCGCAGAACCTGGTGCAGAGAAAATCTTCCGGAAACCGTAAGAATCTTTGATGATGCCGGAGAACTGATGACCTCAGGACTCTGCGATGCAGTTCTGCTGTCCATCCCCCACTATCAGCACCCGGAACTGTCCATGGCAGCCATGGACCATGGTCTTCATGTGATGTGCGAAAAACCGGCAGGCGTGTACACCAAGCAGGTTCGCGAGATGAATGAACATGCAGCCAAAAGCGGTAAGGTATTCGCTATGATGTTCAACCAGAGGACCAACTGCGTGTACCGCAAGATGCATGAACTTGTAAAGGGCGGGGAACTGGGCGCTATCAAGCGGGTCAACTGGATCATCACCGACTGGTACCGCACCCAATCCTACTATGATTCCGGCGACTGGCGGGCCACCTGGGACGGAGAAGGCGGCGGCGTGCTTCTGAACCAGTGTCCTCACAACCTGGATCTGATCCAATGGATCTGCGGGATGCCCTCCAGAGTGCAGGCTTTCTGCCACAACGGTAAATGGCATGACATAGAGGTGGAGGACGACGTGACCGCTTACCTGGAATACCCTAACGGTGCCACGGGAGTATTTATCACCACCACCGCCGATGCGCCGGGCACCAACCGCTTTGAGATCACGCTGGAGAAAGGCAAGCTGGTCTGTGAAAATGATCGGCTGATCTTACATAAACTGGCTGTCAGCGAACGCGAGTTCTGCAAGACCGCAAAAGGCGGATTTGACAAACCAGAATGCAGCGAAGCCGTCGTGGAAACGGACGGTCTTAATGAGCAGCATGTGGGAGTTCTCAAGGCATTTGCCGGCAAGATCCTCCGCGACACTCCCCTTATCGCCCGGGGAGAAGAGGGAATCAACGGCCTGACTCTTTCCAATGCCATGCATCTGTCCAGCTGGCTGGGACATCCGGTGGAGATTCCATTTGATGAAGATCTGTTTCTGAAGGAACTGAACAAACGCCGTGCAGCTTCCAGAAAGAAAGAGACTGTGGATGTAGTTTTTGATACTTCGGGAACGTATTAAGGAGGGTAACCATTATGTGGGAGAATATTGTATTAAGCGGCTTTGCCGATGAGATTCACGAAGATCTGCCGGAGCAGATCCGGGTTTTAAAGAAACTGGGAATGAGCCACATGGAGATGCGGGGCGTCAACGGAAAAGGGCTGGTGGAATATCCCATTCAGGAAGTAAAGGAGATTAAAAAACAGCTGGATGCGGAAGGGATCCGCCTGTCTTCCGTAGGTTCCCCTATCGGAAAGATCCGGATTACCGACCCATTCGGGCCTCACATGGAGCTGTATAAACACACCGTGGAGATCGCTCACATTATGGAGACCGATTATATCCGCATGTTCAGCTTCTTCATGCCTGAGAACCAGGATTACGGCCCTTACAAAAACGAGGTAATGGACCGTCTGGGGAAGATGGCTGACTACGCCAAGGTCAGCGATATCATACTTCTTCACGAAAATGAGAAAGAGATCTACGGCGACATGGCCTCCCGCTGTCTGGAGATCATGGAGACATTTTACGGAGATCATTTTAAGGCCGTATTCGATTTCGCCAATTTTGTACAGTGCAGGCAGGACACCCTGGAAGCTTATGAGATGCTGAAGCCGTATGTGGTTTACATCCATATAAAGGATGCCCTGTGGTCCGACGCCAGCGTGGTTCCCGCCGGAACCGGCGACGGCCACGTGGAGGAGATTCTGCGGAAACTGAAAGATGCCGGCTACAAAGGTTTTCTCTCCCTTGAACCCCACTTAAGCGATTTCTCAGGCTTTTCGGCCCTGGAGCAGAATGCGTCCCAGAAGAAAAAGCTGGACGGTGAGGAGGCATTTACCCTGGCCCATGATTCCCTGATAAAGATCCTGAACAGACTGTAGCAAATCTCTCAGGCGTGCCACAAAAAAGCTGCGGTGTCCGAAACGTTTCTCGGATGCCGCAGCTTTACATTCTGTCAGCCTGTCAATCCCTCGGGTCAGTCCAGCGCCTCACACAGGGCGATCAGAGTAAGAGACTGGCCGTAGGCCATGGGATGAATGGCAATGTTCTTGTAATGTTCCGCATCGTATCCCATACCGGTTCCCGCGGATACCCCCAGTACCGTCCCGTCATCCGCCACCTGAGTGCAAATGCCTTTCAGCGCTTTCAGCGCACACTCCTCATAGGAGGAATCCAGTATCCCTATCTTAATGCCTTTCAGAATACCCGCTGCAATAGCCGCGCTGCCGGATGTCTCCTCATAGCTGTCCGGATCTGTCAGGATTGTGTGCCACAGGCCCGACGGCGCCTGGAGATCACGGAGCGCGTTGACCTGAGATTTAAAGGTATCCACAATATAGTTGTATACGCCCTTATCCAGTGTTTCTCTCGCCACATCCAAATATTCCAGAATACCGTATGTAAACCAGGAATTGCCTCTGCACCAGAAGATCCCGCCAAAGTTATTGTTGAGAGGGAAGCTCCATCCGTGATATAGAAGCCCCGTCTGCTTGTCATACAGATATTTAATGTGAACCAGAACCTGGCGGACAGCCTCCTCGATCCAGTCCTGACGCTTATAAAGGTGGCCCATTCTGTTTAAAAACAAAACCGTCATAAACAGTGTATCCGCCCACAGTTCGCCGTCATTAAGCTTTATGCCGTTTCTGTCTCCGATGGCAGTGGTCACATGCTGGAAGCCGTGATCCCTGGTCTTGGGCAGCTCCTTCATCAGCCATTCTGCCTGATCCATGCACATCTTCTCGTATTCCGGGTTATCCAGAACATCCAGCAGATTTACAATGGCCAGATAGGGCGTGGTGGTGTTTATGTTGCGGCTGGGAAGGCCTCTTTTCAGATTATTCTCTATCCAGGATTTAAAAAAATCCAGGTAACGGTTATCCCCGTAGAAAGACTGCAGCTTGTAGAGGCCGTACAGCCCTACACCCTGAGGCCAGTCCCACTCCTCGATTCCGAAATCCCGGGCAATAAGCCCCCTGTTTGCCTGAGCCTGGGTGGCATTCTTGTCGCTTTCATAGTCGGCGCCTCCCAGATTCATAAGTTTATCCATCACCCGATGGATGATCGGCAGTAACTCCTGGTTGTTCATGTTATTGTCCTCCATTTATTTTTTTAACAAAGGCGCTGGGGGTCAGGCCTGTGCTTTTCTTGAATATCTGACTGAAATACTGGGGATTGTTGCCGCACCCCACCTGCTGAGCCACCCACTGTATCTCCCCTCGTCCCTCTGACAGAAGCTGCCTGGCTCTCTGGATGCGCAGATTGGACAGATAATTGGAAAATTTCTGATCCGTCTCCCTGATGAATCGTTTACTCACATAATCCACATTCATAAACAGATAATTCTCCGCAATCCACTTCAGGGTCAGATTGGGGTTAGCCAGATTCTCCTCCACATACTGCATGACATTTTCGATGAGTGCGCTGTAATTTCTGGCGCCTTCCGCCGGCCGGCTGACCATGGAACCGATCTTTTCCAGCAGCATAGACCGCAGAACCTCCGCATCTGTCTGCTGATTCAGTTTCATCAGAAATTCCGTGGCGTCAATGGGCGAATGGAAATTCCCCTCCGCTGTCAGACGGATGATCATCGTGGACCCTACCTGGCGCAGAAAGTCAGGCGTACTGATCCCGTCCAGAATTCCCTTAATATCCTGCAGATACACATCCTGCCTTCCCCCGCCGTCTGCCAGCAGCGCCGTCAGCTCCTCCAGCCTGGTGATCACGGTCTTGTAATTGCAGATGGGCACGGCCCGCAGTCCGTTCATAAAATAGATCATGCCAAACCGCTTGACTTTGCTGATCACTGTCTCCAGCAATGAGGCAAGATTTGAAAAAGACACCCTTCGGTACTCCGGCGCCACTTTATTCGTCTCCCCGATTTGTCCGGCCATGGTCCTGAAAAACGAATCCATCTGGTCATATGAGACATGGTAGCTCTCAAAAAACAGCAGAAGGTTATTCTTAACATAAATACTGTAAACCGCAATACCCGGAGCCTCCCGCTTCATGTAGGCGTAGACCTTCTCCAGCGTCTCCATAAGGCATGACTCCTCCAGGAAGTGCAGAAAACACAGCTCGTAGCTGGTATTGTAGAAATCCATAAAGCCTGCGTAGGCATCCATAGGGACTGCCCTGTGATCTGACAGAAAAGTGCCCTCATGAATAATATTCGACAGGAGGTTGTGGTGCAGGTTGGACACCAGAAGCCTCTGCCGGTTCTTCATATCCTGAAAAGCCCTGTGATGGTAATGTTCCTGAATCACATCCTTCATGCTTTCTATAATCTGTTCCTCGTTGCACGGTTTCAGAAGATAATGGTGCACCCGAAAACGCATGGCCTGTTTGGCATACTCAAATTCTCCGTACCCCGACAGGAGTACAAACTGGATGCTCAGATCTGTCTGGGAGATCCGCTCAATCAGGTCCAGGCCTGACAGTCCCGGCATCCTTATATCCGTGAGGACAATATCCGGGCATTCGTCCAGAATCATGTTGTAGGCTTCAATCCCGTCGCTGCACACCCCTGCCAGCTCGATTCCCAGACTGCCCCAGTCAATAAGGGTGGAG
Organism: Hungatella sp.; assembly: GCA_022795805.1. GTDB lineage: Bacteria > Bacillota > Clostridia > Lachnospirales > Lachnospiraceae > UBA3402. The sequence goes on from JAAWHK010000035.1 coordinate 12,754, forward strand.
ATGGATTCCCGTATAATCCTTTCATCATCGGCTATAATCAGTTTCAGCATGGCACTCCTCCTTTCGAAATGTCCGTCAAAGGACAGGTGAGACGGGCAACCGCAAGCTCATCTTCATTGTACAGATCCAAACCGTAGTTCTCCCCAAACGTAAGCAGCATCCTGTCTCTGATATTGAGAAGACCGATCCCGAAGCCGTGAGGCTGCACCTGGTGCGTCTCCAGCTTCTCCAGAAGCCCCTCCGGGAAGGAAGAGCCGTTGTTCTTTATATATATGTAAAGAATACCTTTCTCTCTGTCAGCCTCGGCCGTAATCCGGATCAGGCATTCCTCCGTGTTCTCCTCCAAACCATACCGTACGGCATTCTCCACCAGAGGCTGAAGGGTAAGCTTAAGCACATAGCAGCCAAAAAGCTCCTTCTCCACCTGAATCTCATAATCCAGCCGCTCCTCATAGCGGTATTTCTGAATCGTCATATAGCATCTTACCAGCTCCAGCTCCCGGCTCAGAGGAACCTGCTTGCTCTTCTGATCCAGCGTGATCCGCAGCAGCGTACCCAGAGATTCCGCCATGGAGGAGATGTCTTTTGCCCCCATAAGTTTAGCCCTCCAGTTGATGGATTCCAGGGTGTTATAAAGAAAATGGGGGTTCATCTGGCTTTCCAGTGCCTTAAACTGAGCGTCCTTAATCAAGATTTCGTTGAGGTAGTTGGTGCGGATCAGCTGATTCACCTCCTCCACCATGTAGTCAAACTGCATGTGAAGAATCCCCAGTTCATCGCTTCTGCCACTGTAATCATAGTCCACAGGAAGGGGGGTCTGATTTCCCTCCCCGAAATTCCTGATCTTTTGGAGCAGGTTTTCAAAGTGCCTGGTAATCGAACGGATGAGCCGGGAGGACAGTACCGCGGACAGCACAACGGACACCAGCAGAATAAACACACACAGATTCCGGCTGGCATCCAGAGAAGAGCGGATGGTATCAAAAGGTACCACACAGGCATAACTCCAGTTAAAATCCGGAATACTGCTTTTCACATAGAAAAAATCCTTTCCTGAAAAATTCCTGGTACCGTAAGAGTCGTCCAGCAAATCCGGATGGCCCGCAGTCAGCTGAGCCGGCAATGAAGCGGAAGCGTAAATAAAGTTTTCCCTGTCAAACAGAAGATAGGCGGAGTCTCTCTGAAACGGACCGGAATCCGCAGCTTCCGCAGCCATCATCCCTGGATCCACATTGACAATCAAAATCCCGATACTGTCCAGGCGCAGGTATTCCGTGCGCCGGATTAACCGAACCAGAAACAGTCCGTAGTCCGGGCTGTAATCCGTTACCCACACGACAGCTCCTTCGGCCTTCAGCGCCCTCTCCTTTAAGTCCTCCTCCACCTCCTTCGGAAACCGCTCCAGCGCGGACGGAAGGTGGGTGCGAATGGCCAGCTCGTCCTGGTGAAGCGCCATATACTTGATGTGATTCTTCCGAAAGGTAAAATAATACTCCATCAGAGAGGTATAGACGCTTCTGTATGCCACATTAATGTCCTGAACCCTGTCAGAGTCCTTCATGACAGACAGTTCCCGCTGCAGCCCCGCGTCTCCCAGCATCAGATCCGCCATAGTGTTCAGGTTCTCAAGACTGTTCTGCATCTTGAGGGAAGAAACGGACAGCGACGAGGCTATGGTTCTGTACAAAAGACCGTCGTAAGCGGCAGCAATAAAATGATTGCTTACAAGCGCCGTGGCAGTCATAAGAAAAATACACAAGAATACAATGGACTGGATTTTCTTTTTCAAAGACAAATTACGAATTAAATACCTCATCCACAGCCTCCCCCGCCTGCGGTGCAGGCCTTTCACAGAGATACAACCTGAGTATCATTATATACAAAAGGCCGGGGTAAAACAATGGCTTCTTAAAAATTTCACAAAAGAAATTTCTTTTAACTGTAGAAAACATCTATTATCTTTATATACACCCAAGTCAATATATGCAATCTATACAACAAAATCGGTTTTTTGAACCCTGAAATCGGTTTTTAACATTTACACATTGCCCAAATCCATGTATAATAGTATCACTTGAAAATCAAAATGGAGGGCTTAATTATGAAGAAAAAAATTGCGTTACTGATGGCTTGTGCTATGACAGCTACAGCTCTTGCCGGATGCGGCGGCGGTTCCGGTTCGGGCGAGACCACTGCGGCAGCAGGCGGCTCAGGCGAGACTACCGTGGCAGCTTCCGGTTCAGGCGGAGGAACGGCAGCGGGCGGACTTGCTCTGACCATGTGCTGGTGGGGCAACCAGGTGCGTAACGAGAGGACGCAGGCTGCTCTTGACAAATATGCTGAGCTCAATCCCGGCGTGACCATTGAAGGACAGTTTTCCGAGTGGTCCGACTACTGGAACAAACTTGCCACATCCGCTGCAGGCCAGGCCATTCCCGATATCGTTCAGATGGACTATATGTATCTTGACCAGTACGCCAAGAGCGGACTTCTGGTAGATCTGCAGCCCTACATTGACAGCGGCGCTCTGGATGTTTCCGAGATCTCAGAGAACACCATGGCTTCCGGAACCGTAGACGGCGGTGTATATGCCATCGCGGCCGGCATCAACTCCCCGGCTCTTCTGTACAACAAAACCCTTCTCGACGAGAACGGCATCACGGTTAAGGACAACATGACCATGGACGAGTTCTTTGCTCTCTCCAAGGAGATCTATGAGAAGACCGGCGTTAAGACAGATATTTCCTATGGTACTGTAAACTCCTGGAGCGAGTACTTTATGAGATCCTATGATATTGTTCCCTTCGGCGACAAGTGTATGAACGGCGACGAGACCTCCTGGATTCCGTTCTTTGCCATGTACACCAAAGGCTTAAGCGAGGGCTGGATGCTGAGTCCCGACGTATTCGCCGAGATCGCCATCGGCTCCGTAGAGCAGTGTCCTATGGTATACAGTTCCACGCCTGAGACTCAGTCCTGGTGTGCTCTGTCCAACTCCAACCAGATGACAGCCATGCAGAACGCGGCTCCCGAAGGTATGACAGTAGGTATCACCACATGGCCCGCTCCGGACCCGGTAAAATCCGGATACTTAAAGTCCAGCCAGTTCTTCTCAGTAGGCGCTCACTCCAAGAATGTGGACGAAGCAGTTAAGGTTCTTGACTACCTGATTAACTCCTCTGACGCCAACAACATTCTGTTAGGTGAGAGAGGAATCCCGGCTCCGGCTGACATCGCGGCAGAAGTTGCTCCTCAGTTAAGTGATATTGATCAGCAGGTTACCGCATTTATCAATGATGTAGTAACTCCCAACTGTTCCCCGATTAACCCGCCACAGCCCGACGGCGCCAGCGAGGTTTATGACCTTCTGAACCGTACCGTGGAGAAGGTATGCTACGGCCAGTTAGACGAGACCGCTGCTGCCGCCGAATTCTTTACAGAGGCCAACAAGATCATGGCTACCAAGTAATTGAATCCGCTGTACATAACAGAAAAGGGAGCAAGGCCGTTTCTTTGCTCCCTTTTTTCAGTCTTACATGCATTTACGGGGTTATGGTAAAATAAAAAGGAGGTATGCACATGAACAAGAAAAAAAACCTGACTTTTCGACAGTGGATGGGGCAGGAACATATCGCCGGCGTGGTATTCTGCATGCCGTTTATTATCGGTTTCCTGCTGTTTATGATCGTTCCTATGGGAATATCCCTTTACTATTCATTCTGTGACTACAACATTCTGACACCGGCCGTGTTTACCGGTGCAGCCAACTATATCAAGATGTTTACAGACGACGAAGTATTCTGGCAGACCATCGGTGTTACGTTCTACTTTGCCCTGGTTTCCGTTCCCCTTCGTCTGATCTTCGCATTGCTGGTTGCTATGCTTCTCCTTAAGACGACAAAAGCCACCGGTTTTTATCGTGCCGCATACTATCTTCCCTCCATCATCGGCGGTTCTGTTGCCGTTGCTGTTCTGTGGAGAAGAATGTGGGCCACTGATGGTGTTATCAATACACTGCTGGGTTCGATTGGCATTAAAACCAGTTTTGCCTGGCTGGGCAACACAAAGACCGCCATCTGGATGCTGATTATCCTGGCTGTATGGCAGTTCGGCTCCTCCATGCTGATCTTCCTCTCCTCCTTAAAGCAGATTCCGTCCTCCCTCTATGAGGCTTCAACTGTGGACGGCGCCAACAAGTGGAGCCAGTTCTGGAAGATCACGCTTCCGCTTTTGACACCTACCATTTTCTTTAACCTGGTTATGCAGATGATCAACGGCTTCCTGGCATTTACCCAGTGCTTCATCATCACCAAAGGAAAGCCCCTTAACTCCACGCTGTTCTATACGGTTTACATGTATCAGCAGTCCTTTGAGTTCTACAATACCGGTTACGGTGCGGCACTCGCCTGGGTAATGCTTCTCATCATCAGTCTGATCACACTCGTGCTGTTTGCCACGAAAAAGCTGTGGGTTTACGAAGGAGGGCTGTAATCTATGGGTATGAAGGAAAAACGTATCATTGGAAAAGTTATTTATCACGTGCTGGTATGCGGTATCGGCCTTATTATGATCTATCCTCTCGTGTGGATGGTCATGAGTTCTTTCAAGAAAACAGAAACCATTTTCACCACCGCAGGGCAGCTGTTCCCCACTCCCTTTGTGCTGGAGAACTATGCCAACGGCTGGAAGGGATTTGCAAAGATTACCTTTGCTACCTTCTTTAAGAACTCTCTGTTCGTATCCATTATTGCTACCATCGGAACCCTGATTTCATCCGCACTGGTTGCATACGGTCTTTCCAGATGCAAGTTTTTAGGAAGAAGAGTCCTCTTTGTGGCCATGCTTCTCTCCATGATGCTTCCCGCACAGGTTCTGATGATCCCTCAGTATCTGTGGTATCAGAAGCTGGGATGGGTTGGCTCCTTCAAGCCATTGATCATCCCCTACTTTTTCGCTATCCAGGGCTTTTTCGTATACCAGATTATGAACTTTATCGACGGTATTCCCAGAGAGCTGGACGAGGCCGCCAAGATTGACGGGTGTTCCTACTACGGTATCTTCGGCCGGGTTATTCTGCCTCTGATCTCTCCGGCGCTCATTACCTGTACAATCTTCTCCTTCATGTGGAGATGGGACGACTTTTTGTCCGCCCTGCTGTACATCAATGAATCTGCCAAGTATCCGGTCAGCCTGGCACTGAAGCTGTTCAGTGACCCGGGTTCCTCCTCCGATTATGGTGCCATGTTCGCCATGGCCAGCCTGTCCATCCTTCCTGCAGTGGTAATGTTCATCTGCCTCCAGAAGTATCTGGTGGAGGGCATCAGCACATCCGGGCTGAAAGGGTAACCGGGAGCGCGCTGGTGCGCACACATCTGTCCCTGCCAGAAGAAGACAGCGAAAAAATCACCAAAAAGCAGGCGCTGTTGCTGTACAGGCAACAGGCCTGCTTCTTGTTATCCCGGTCTATCTGTGATAAACTGAAAGAAGGATTTAACTACTAAGGAAAGCGAGTGTGATATTTATGAAATACGATTTCACATCAGTCATGGAACGTCAGGGAATGGATGCCATCGCCGTGGACAATCCTGGCAAGGTCCCTTCCTCCCCAGGAGGCCCGAAGGAGGGTTATGACATCATCCCTATGTGGATTGCCGATATGAATTTCCCCACGGTTCCCACGGTGCCTCAGGCCCTTATAGCCCGTGCTTCCCATCCGGCCTACGGATATTTCAACCCATCAGATGCCTACTTTGACAGCATCATCCGCTGGCACGAAACCAGAAACCATGTGACCGGGCTTATGAAGGAACATATCGGCTATGAAAACGGTGTCCTGGGCGCAGTGGTTTCTGCCGCACAGGCCTTCTGCTCCTCCGGGGACAAGATCCTGCTGCACGCTCCCACCTACATCGGCTTCACAGGCTCTCTTACCAATGCGGGGTATAAGCTGATTTTAAGTGACCTGATTCTGGACGAAACCGGAACCTGGCGCATGGATTACGAGGATATGGACCGAAAGCTGAAAGAGCACTCCATCCATTTTGCCGTATTCTGCTCCCCCCACAACCCCACAGGCCGTGTATGGGAAAAGTGGGAGATCGAAAGGGCCATGGAAGTTTACCGCGCAAACGACTGTATCGTTGTCTCTGACGAGATCTGGTCCGATCTCCTTCTGAACGGTCACAGGCACATCCCCACTCAGTCGGTATCGGAAGATGCGAAGAACCGCACCATCGCCATCTACGCGCCCTCAAAGACCTTTAACCTCGCCGGGCTGGTGGGCTCCTATCATATCGTTTACAATAAGTATATCCATGACAGGCTCCTCAGGCAGTCCTCCCTGAGCCACTATAATTCTCAGAATGTTCTCTCCATGCACGCCCTCATCGGCGCCTACAGCCAGGAGGGACAGGAGTGGGTGGATGAACTGTGTCAGGTGTTAAGCGGCAATGTGGATTACGCATACAACTATATCACCAACCGCTTTGAGGGAATCTCTCTGAGCAAACCCCAGGGGACCTATATGCTGTATCTGGACTGTTCCATCTGGTGCAGGAAGCATGACATGACTCTCGATCAGCTTCTGAAAGCCGGATGGGATGTGGGCGTTATCTGGCAGGACGGCCGTCCTTTCAACAAGCCCTGTACGATCCGCATGAACCTGGCGCTGCCCTTAAGCAGAGTTGAGGAGGCCTTTAAACGGCTCTCTGAACACGTATTCTGTTAAAGATTCCGCATCCCGATATAAAAATAGAAATCAGGACAAGGCACACCGCCTCATCCTGATTTTTATTTTATAGAAATGCCTACAGCATCTTTTTCCCTCTGCAGTAGGTCTGATACACATCGTAGTTATCCTCCAGCACGACCACATCCGCATCGTATCCTGCATTCAGTCTGCCCTTGCGGTCATCCACCGACAGGCATCTGGCAGGGTTAATCGTACAGCTGTTCAGCGCCGTATCGAAGGGAATCATCGCATCCTCCACCAGGATCTTCAGCCCTCTGTTCATATTCAGAGTGCTTCCCGCGATGGTCGTAGTGCCTTTCAGATATGCCAGGCCGCTTTCGCTGATCTCGATCGGATGGCCTCCCAGCTCATACTCCCCACCCGGAGGACAGTGTTTCGGTCTCAGGGAGTCACTGATCAGAATCGTAAAATCTCTTCCCTTGGCAGTCACATAGTCATTGAGAGCCGCCAGATGGGAATGACAGCCGTCACCGATTACTTCCCCGTAAATATCCCGCACTCTCATGGCAGTGCCCACCAATCCGGGGGTCCTGTGGTGAAAGCCAGTCATGCCGTTAAATACATGAGTCATGGATGCGGCCCCGTTGGCAATCCCCATCATCGCCTGCTCATAGGTCGCCGAGGAGTGTCCCATGCTCACCACAACCCCGGTCTGTTTGCAGTACTTTGTCAGCGCAAAATCCCGGTCATGCTCCGGAGCCAGCGTGATATATTTAATCAGCCCCTTGGCTGCCTCCTGGTACATCTTAAACTGCTCTACCGACGGCTCGGCGATAGCCTCCGGCGGCTGAGCTCCCTTATACTCCATATCCAGGTAGGGACCTTCGAAGTGGATTCCCAGAATCTCCGCCCCCTCATAGCCCTCCTTCACCACAGCCGCCACATTGGCCACGGCCTTTGTCAGAACGTCCGGCATCTGCGTAACCGTAGTCGGCAGAATACCGGTAACCCCTTCCTCAGGGATCCGCCGCATCCAGTCTCTCAGCCCCTCCGGTTCGGCATCGTTGGTGTCAAACCCGTAAGCGCCGTGAGTATGGATATCGATAAATCCGGGTACGACCCGTTTCGTTCCGTAATCCTCATCCGCCGCTTTTGTCCCATAGGGGTACACCGCCTGAATCTTTCCCTCAGCAATATCCAGCTGTGCCTCCAGAAACTGTCCGCCGATCCATATCCTCCTGCTCTGTAAAATCATATTCTGTTACCTTCTCCCTTCCGCCGCATCCGCCAATTTTCCCCCCCAATCCGGCCAGACACAGCCTGTGATTTTGTATATCATCAGTATATCCATATTCTGCTGAAAATGCAAGGCAGTTACATCTTTATGATGATTTGCTTCTCTTATCGACCCTTTCCGTTGGCTTTCTCCATATGGATGTTTTTACCTTTGATCTTTACATCCTTCATGGCCCTGAGAACCGCGTCCGCGTATTCTCTGGGAACTTCCACAAAGGTGTAGTTTTCATACATATCAATGCTGCCCACCATCTTGCCGGAGATTCCGGACTCTCCCGCCACGGCTCCCAGTATATCACCGGGCCGGACATTCTGGTTCTTTCCGATGTTGACAAACAGGCGCGCCATGTCCTCCCGCTCATCCCTGTCATACCTTCCGTCCCGGCCATAACGGCCGTCGCGGCCGCCTCTCCTGTCACGGCCGCCTCTTCCTCTTCTTCCGTCACGGCTGTAGCGGTCCAGATCATCCAGAGAACGGGCCGGGCGGCTGCAGTCAATAATATCCTCGTTCTCTTCGCCCATGGCCAGCTTTAAGAGGGCTGCCGCCACATCCAGAGACGTGCACTCTTCCTCCTCCAGAACCTTTTTCTCAATGATGTTTACCATCTTCGTCAAATCCGTGTCATTGATCAGATCCATGACCTGCTCCATGATCTTCTCCGCCTTGATGGCGGTGATATCATCCAGAGACGGAATCGCCTGGGGAATAATCTTTGTCTTGCAGTACCGCTGAATATCCCTCAGTTTATAGACCTCTTTTCCCACCACCAGACTGAAAGCGATCCCGTCCTTTCCCGCTCGGCCTGTACGCCCGATGCGGTGAACGTAGTACTCGTCGTCTTGTGGGATATCGTAGTTAAACACTGCCTCCACGTTGTCCACATCAATTCCTCTGGCCGCCACATCCGTGGCAACCAGAATCTCCGTGGCGCCGCTTCTGAAGCTGCCCATGACCCTGTCCCTCTGCATCTGTTTCAAATCGCCGTGAAGTCCCTCGGCAAAGTATCCCCGCCCCTGGAGATCCTGAACCAGCTCGTCCACCTGCTTCTTTGTATTGCAGAACGCTATGGACAGCTTGGGAGCGTACATATCCAGAAGACGGCACATTACCTCAACCTTGGTCTTCGGTTTCACCTCATAATAGTACTGGGTCACCTTGGGAACCGTAAGTTCTTTTTTTACCACCTTCACCGTTACAGGATTCTTCTGAAATCTTCCCGCAATGTTCTGAATCTCCACAGGCATGGTGGCGGAGAACATTACCGTCTGTCTCTCTTCGGGAAGCTGGCTTAAAATAGTCTCCATGTCCTCCAGAAAGCCCATGTTCAGCATCTCGTCCGCCTCATCCATGATCACCGTATGAATGTGGTCACACCGGATTGTCTTTCTTCTCATATGATCCATAACACGGCCGGGCGTCCCGATGACGATCTGCGTGCCGTCCTTCAGTCCCCGGATCTGCCTTACGATATCCTGGCCTCCGTATATGGGAAGCACCTTGATGCCATGCATGTATTTTGCCAGCCTGCGGATCTCATCCGCCACCTGGATCGCCAGCTCCCTTGTGGGGCACAGCGCTATCGCCTGCAGCTTCTTGTTTTTCGGATCTATCTTCTGTAAAAGCGGAATGCCGAACGCCGCTGTCTTTCCCGTTCCTGTCTGAGCCTGGCCGACCACATCCCTTCCCTCAATCTGTACGGGGATCGCCTGAGCCTGTATAGGGGACGCCGCCTCAAATCCCATATCCGTTACTGCCCGAAGTATTCTCTCATCTAGTTCCAACTCGTCAAATCTCACTGCTTCCATTCTCTTTCCTTTCCATAACCGCCGGGGAATCCCCCTGTGCGGGTCCTTTCTGCTGCTTTTTATCATAATAAACCATCTGTCTGCAACCAGGGATTATATGCGTATGCAGGGAAAAAAACGAGAACATTCAAGACAGATCCTGAATCTTCTCGTTTTGCACCTCTATAGACTATAACAGACCTCTTTCCATATGTCAATCCGCAAATTTACATTTTTGAGCTATCCCATCATACCTTAAACCGGTACCCTACTCCCCAGATCGTCTCAATATATTGAGGTTTTGCTGTGTTAAACTCAATTTTTTCCCGTATCTTTTTAATATGGACTGTCACGGTGGCTATATCCCCTATGGATTCCATGTCCCAGATCTTGCTGAACAGCTCCTCCTTCGTGTATACATGATTGGGGTTCTGGGCCAGAAACGTGAGCAGATCAAATTCTTTGGTTGTAAAGTTTCTCTCCTCCCCATTGACCCACACCCGTCTGGCTGTCTTATCGATCTTCAGTCCCCGGATCTCGATTATCTCATTATCCGGCATGCCGCTTCCGATCAGCCGCTCGTACCTGGCCAGGTGTGCTTTCACCCGGGCCACCATTTCGCTGGGGCTGAAAGGCTTTGTCATATAATCGTCGGCACCCAGACCAAGCCCGCGGATTTTGTCAATATCCTCCTTCTTGGCCGACACCATAATAATGGGTGTATTTTTCACCTCCCTCACCTTCCGGCAAATCTCAAATCCGTCAACCCCAGGAAGCATCAGATCCAGAATAAACAGGTCATATTCCCCTTGGAGTGCCCTCACAAGGCCGGCCTCCCCGTCGTTCTCTATCTCTACCTTAAATCCGCTCAGCTCCAGATAATCTTTCTCCAGCTCTGCAATGCTCTCTTCATCTTCAATGATCAAGATCTTCTTCATCGTGAATAACCTCCTGGTATTTTCTTAATACGAAATGAATCTCCGTGCCGATCCCCTCTTTGCTGGTAGCCCAAATCTTGCCTCCATGGTCCTCAATTATCTTGCGCACAATGGAAAGGCCGATTCCGCTTCCGCCTTTTGAAGAGTTGCGGGAAGAGTCCGTGCGGTAAAACCTGTCGAATATATTGGGGAGCTCTTTAGCCCCGATCCCCCGACCGTTATCTTCAATCTCTACCTGAATAAAATCGCCTACATCCTTGATCCGGATGTTGATGATTCCCCGCTTTTTGTCCAGATATTTTACGGAATTGCTGATGATATTATTTACCACCCGCTTCATCTGCTCCGCATCGGCAATAACCACCACATCCTCGTCCACGTAGTTGAAATACCCCAGTTCTATATTGTTGGAGTCCAGTTCCAGTCCTACTTCCTCCACACAGTCGCGGAAGTAATTGGCAACGTTGATTTTCGAAAATGTATACGGTATCTTATTGGTGTCAATCTTGGAGTAAAAGGTCAGTTCATCGATAAGCCTGTCCATATCATTGGCTTTATTGTAAATCGTCCTGATGTATTTGTCCAGTTTCTCCGGGGAAGATGCCACTCCGTCCAGAATCCCTTCCACATAGCCTTTTATGGCCGTGATAGGGGTCTTCAGGTCGTGGGAAATATTGCTGATCAGTTCCTTGCTTTCCTTGTCATACTGCACCTTTTCCTCCGTGGATTCCTTCAGGCGCATCCGCATCTCCTCAAAATCCTGGCACAGCTGGCTGATCTCGTCGCCATTATCCATTTCCACATCCAATGTAAAGTCCAGGTTCCCGTTCTTAATCTCATTGGTCGCTATCTGAAGGCGGTTCAGCGGAACCAGAAGCGCCCTGTAAACCCAGCCCGTAAGCATAATCCCTGTAAATACCAGGATCATAATCCCCGAAAGCAAAATCTCCGTAAACATGGATTTGACTTCGGGAATAAAGTCATCTATGCTGGATATAATAAACACCGATCCTTCCACACCGTCGCTGTACTTAAAATTCACCTGTTTGATCAGGTGCTGTGTCTCTCCGTCCAGGTATATACCTCCCTTCAAGAGGGTGGCCTCCGTGTCGTCATAACTGGAGAGATGGTGGTATATCTCAGAATTATCCTGCTCTATGCCTGAATATATAAACTCATCGCCTCTCCGGACAATGAGGTATGCGTATTTGGCCTTCAGTTCCTGATTGATCGTATCCAGGTAAGCCATGTCTGCAAAACTGTCCGGGTCCTCCTCCAGTTTCTCCTGTATAGCCTGCTGATTATTCTGGGTCAGGCGGTTGAAGATCTGAATCGTATTGCCCGAGAGGAGATCCACCGGTTCCGTGAGGCCATGAGACTCCCTGAAAGCACGCATCTGATAATTGCTCAGGATGCTGAATGCCAAATAAATCAGCATCATGGGAACCAGCGTCACCGTAAGAAATGCAATCCCTAAGCGAGTTTTGATCTTCATAGCGAAAAATACCCTTTCATCGTTACACATATACATATTGTACTTTTTTTATTATACCATATTTCCCATTGCTCATTTCTAAAATCATTCTAAACTTTACTGCCTTTTATCTATTTCCAGGTTATCCACATTTTCCTTTGTATTTTAAAGCCATATCCACAATTTCCCGTATTCTCCTTATCTTTCCTCCCGAGATGCCGATATAATTTATATAGATATATTCAATATTTTGCCTAAAAGGAGGATATTATGAGAGTTGATCAGGATTCGACTATGAGAGTTTATAGTCAGCCCGTACAGACCAAATCGGCTACTGCGGTTTCGGCTGCTGACAAGCAGATCGCAGATGTCGCTGCCAGCGCTGAAAGACAGCCTGATGTAGATCGTGTAGAGCTTAGCAAGGATGCTAAATCTGTCTCAAAGATGAGCGATTCCGAGAGGGCGTCTCTGGTTAAGAACCTGAAGGATGATCTGAATAATCAGATGTCCCGCTTCACCAACATGATGGTTCAGAATTTCCAGAAACAGGGTATTAACTTCTCTATGGCCAACGGCGACGACTTCTGGAAGATGATGGCCAGCGGCAATTATACTGTCGATGCCAAGACCAAAGCAGAGGCTCAGCAGGCTATTTCCGAGGATGGTTTCTGGGGCGTAAAGCAGACATCTCAGAGAATTTTTGATTTTGCATCCGCACTGGCAGGAGACGACCCGGAACTGATGAAGAAATATCAGACAGCCGTAGAAAAAGGGTTCAGTCAGGCTGAGGACGCATGGGGCGGTTCTCTTCCGGGCATCTGCGGGGATACCCACGAAGCGATTAACAAACTCTTCGATGAGTACTATGAGCAGCACAAATAATTATAATCATTCATACGGAAAAAGACAGGTGAATCGGCTCAACAGCCAGCTTCACCTGTCTTTTTAATGTTCTACAGTTATCATCCCGTCACTTGCACCCGTGACGCCTTCCCTGGCAGGGTGCATAACCGGCACCTGTCCCGCAGGTGCCATCGCAATAACCGCAGCCATGGTTATAGCCGCAGTAGCTGTGACCGTCATGAACATGGCGTCCCGCCTGCGTACATCCCTCTACCTCACAAACCGGATAATAGCCCCAGCAGTCATGGCTGTCATGGGTGTGATGCCCCACGGTACTGCATCCCTCTTCTGTACAGACCGGGTAGCATCCCCAATATCCATAGCCGTCATGGGTGTGGTACTCTGCCTGGCCGCACCCTTCCAAGGGACATACCGTACCGGCAGTCTCCGAAACGGAAACCGACGCCGCGGCCTGCCTATGGTGGCCATGTCCGTGGGCCATAGCCGGAAACGTCACCAGCGCGGCCAACAGCATCCCTGCCGCCACTGTAGACATAAACCTTTTTCTCCACATGATAACAATTCCTCCTGTATCAATGATTCAGTGTTTAAGGTATTCCTTCAATTATATTTTTATTATACTACCGACAATATAAAAAGCAATATCATTTTCCTTAAGATTCCATCTGTTTCAGGATTTCTTTCTCCCTGTCGTCAAATAAAAGCATTTTATTGTACTCATAATACCGCTC
>JAAWHK010000130.1 GCA_022795805.1 Hungatella sp.
AGCGGCGAGGTGAACGTCGTCGTGGAGGGTATCGCGGCAAGTGCCGCCAGCGTGATTATGTGCGCCGGTGACACCGTGACCGTGTACCCCGGATCTCTCTCCGGTACGTGCCCATTGACGAAAATCATCCGTTTCAGGGACAATCCCCCTATTCCGCCACAAAAATTGGGGCCGACCGGCTGGCGGAGTCATTCTTCAGATCCTTTGATCTTCCGGTGACCATTGTCCGCCCGTTCAACACATATGGTCCCAGACAGTCCGCCCGGGCGGTTATACCCACGATCATCACCCAGCTTCTGGCAGGCAGGGAACAGATCAGGCTGGGCGCTCTCTCCCCAACAAGGGACTTTAATTATGTAAAAGACACCGTAAATGGATTCTTTGAGATTTACAGAAGCAGCAGGACCATTGGGGAGGAGATCAATATCGCAACACAGCAGGAGATATCCATAGGCCGGATCGCAGAGGAGCTGATTGGCCAGATCAATCCAAAGGCTGTAATCATCTGTGAGGAGGAGCGGCTGCGGCCGGGAAAAAGCGAAGTAAACCGCCTTTTGGGAGCCAACCAGAAAATTATGGACCTGACAGACTGGAGGCCGCAGTACACCCTGGAGGAAGGTCTGAAAGAGACCATAGAATTCCTGAAACACAATCTGGAACGCTACAAAGTTGATATCTATAACATCTAACACAATCTGGCTGCCGGCTTTTACTGCGGGTACCGGCAGCATGAAGGAGAATGCCATGAAACGGTTCATACCTCTCTCAGTTCCGAACTTTGAGGGAAATGAGAAAAAATACGTAACGGAAGCCATCGAAACCACCTGGGTGTCCACAGGCGGGGGATTTATAAAGAAGCTGGAGAAACAGTTGTCGGATTTTTTGCATACAGACGACACGGCGGCATGCCAGAGCGGTACGGCAGCTCTCCACCTGTCGCTGATTGATGCCGGGGTGGGGCCGGGGGATGTGGTCCTTGTCCCGCCTCTCACCTTTATCGCGGCGGTGAATCCGGTGAAGTATCAGTCCGCAATACCAGTATTTATTGACTGCGACGACAGCCTCTGCATGGACCCGGAGAAGCTGAGAGACTTTTGTGAGAAGGAATGCATGTATAAGGACGGCCGTCTCACATATGGCGGCAGGCAGGTGAAAGCCGTTGTGGCTGTCCATGTTTTCGGAAACATGGCTGACATGGAAGGGATTATGGATACAGCCGGCCGGTACGGCCTGAAGGTGATCGAGGATGCCACGGAGGCATTGGGAACCCGGTATCTTGCCGGGACGTATAAGGGGAAATATGCAGGCACCATAGGGGACTATGGGGCTTTTTCTTTTAACGGGAATAAGATCATCACAACCGGCGGCGGCGGTGCGGTCACCGCAAAGGAGAAACAGAATGTGGAGCATATCCGTTATCTGTCCGCCCAGGCCAAGGATGACGAACGCTATTACATCCACCATGAGGTGGGATATAACTACAGGATGACCAACCTGCAGGCGGCGCTGGGCGCGGCTCAGATGGAGGAGCTGACGGAATTTATCAGGCGGAAGCAGAAGCATTACGACTGCTACAGGAAACTTTTTGACGGATTTGCATTGGCGCGGCTCATGGGGTTTCGGGAAACCATTGATTCCAACAAGTGGTTTTATTCACTGTTAATTGACAGGGACAAGGTCAAAGTTTCCATGCGGGAGGTCATTCAGGCTCTGGAGGAGAAAGGGGTGCAGACAAGGGCTGTATGGGGGCTTATTCATGAACAGAGGCCCTATGAGAATGAGGAGACGTACAGGCTGGAGAAGGCGCCTTATTATTATCCCCGAATCCTCAACATACCGTGCAGCACGAATCTGACAGAGGACGATATTGCGTACGCGGGGGCGTGCATCAAAAGCGTGCTGGAGGAACTGGCAGATGGAACGTGAGGCATTACAGAAGTATCTGGGGACGAACGACATGTCCGTGGTGGAGGCCATGCAGAAAATAGATCAGAATGCAAAGGGCGTCCTCTACATCGCGGACGAAGAGGGATGCCTGTTGGGGAGTCTGACAGACGGGGATATCCGCAGATGGATCATACGGACGGGAGATTTAAGGGGGCGCGTGTCTGACATGATGCACCAAGAGGTCCGCTTTCTGCCTTTGGATAAGCGGGAAAAGGCCGCCGACTGCATGAGACAGTGGCAGATCAACTCCCTGCCGATTACGGATATGAAGGGCCGTATCCAGGATATTGTCATAAGGTCAGAGGTTTTTGATGAGAAGAACCAGAAAAGAAGGGACGCCCTCAAGGGGATTCCCGTGATTGTCATGGCGGGAGGGAAGGGGACCAGGCTGTATCCCTACACCAGGATCCTGCCCAAACCGCTGATCCCCATTGGGGACGTGCCGATCCTGGAGCGCATTTTGAATGCGTTCTGTGAGTACGGAGCCGACGAATTCTACCTTACGGTGAACTACCGGAAGGAAATGATACGTTCCTATTTCCGTGAGCAGAAGCTGCCCTACAGGCTCCATTATGTGGAGGAGGAGAAGCCTCTGGGGACGGCGGGGAGCATCCGGTACATAAAGGAAGCGTTTCACGGGCCGGTGATTATCACCAACTGCGATACCCTCATAGAGTCGGATTACGGGAAGATGATGGAGCACCACAGGCAGTGCAAAAACGGGATGACCATAGTGTCCTCCCTGAAAAACACCACCATTCCCTATGGGGTGATCCATTCCGGGGAGGACGGAGCGGTTTCGGATATTGAGGAGAAACCGAAGCTGTCGTATTTTATCAATACGGGAATGTACATCGTGGATCCAGAGTATCTGGAGGCGATA
>JAAWHK010000036.1 GCA_022795805.1 Hungatella sp.
GAGGCTCAGGCATGGCTCAATGAGCAGCTGGAAGGAGGCGTCAGCGGTGACAGAAAGAGAAATACTGAAACAGTGGATTGAGGACAGCGATAACATCGTTTTCTTCGGAGGAGCTGGTGTGTCCACAGAAAGCGGGATTCCCGATTTCAGAAGCCAGGACGGACTTTATCACCAGGAATATCAATATCCGCCGGAGACGATTATCAGCCATAGCTTTTACCGGAGCAATCCGGAGGAGTTTTTCAGGTTTTATAAAAATAAAATGATAATAACAGACGCAAAACCCAACGAGGCCCACCTGGCTTTAGCCAGGCTGGAGCAGCAGGGAAAGCTGAGGGCTGTCATTACCCAGAATATTGACGGGCTTCATCAGATGGCGGGAAGCAGGAATGTGCTGGAGCTTCACGGCTCTGTCCACCGGAATTACTGTGAAAGATGCGGTAAATTTTACGGGCTGGAGGCTGTGGTCCGGTCGGAGGGCGTGCCCGGCTGCAGCTGCGGAGGAACCATAAAGCCGGATGTGGTGCTTTATGAGGAAGGGCTGGATCAGAAGACTATTGAGAGAGCGGTGCAGTATATCCGGCAGGCAGATGTGCTGATTATCGGCGGCACTTCCCTGGTGGTATACCCGGCAGCAGGACTTATCGACTATTATAAGGGCAGTAAGCTGGTTCTCATTAATAAGTCGGAGACCGGCAGGGACGGAGACGCGGATCTGGTGATCCGGGAGTCCATAGGCCGGGTTTTTGAGAGCTTAAATGTCTGATTTTTTGTGGGAAGCGGCATATGAAACGGCTATAGACGGGATCCTGGAGGGTAAGGATTAATTATGGTGAATCGGGCGGTTTTTGAAGTGGGAGACATTGTAAAACTTAAAAAGCCCCATCCCTGCGGAAGCCAGGAATGGGAAATTCTTCGGGTGGGGGCGGATTTCAGGCTGAAATGCCTGGGATGCGGCCACCAGATTATGGTAGAGCGGAAACTGGTAGAGAAAAACTGCCGGGGCGTCCGCAAACCGTAAAAACAATACTGCCCCGGACAGGTAAAGCTGGAAGGCCTGCTTAAACCTGCCCGGGGCAGTTTCCTGTTACCGCCGGATATACTGAATGGCAACACACCGCGGCCCGCCCTGGGCCACAAAAGCGGCGCTTAAGTCCAGAATGCGGACTTCCAGATTTTGGAATGTGTTCCGGAACAGTGCGCTTATCTTTGCGGCATCATCCGGAGCATTGCCGTGGGAGATATACAGGATATGATTACTCCCCAGCTGCTTCTCCCTCAGATTGTCTATGATGCTTTGGGCGGCAGAAACCATGGTCCGCTTAATTCCGAACTTGTCCAGCCTTTTCCCGTCCTTTGTCAGTTTCATAATCGGCTTCAGCTTCAGCACCGAACCTGTGGCTGCCGCCAGAGGGGTCAGGCGTCCGCCCCGCTTTAAAAACGAAAAGTCCTGAGGAATCAGGAACGATTCGGTGTTGTCCGCAGCCTCCCGAAGCCATGTGAGGATCTCCTGGGCGGTGGCGCCGGATTCTTTCATCTTCTGGGCTGTCTGTACCATGTAGCGGTGGGGACCGCACAGAGTACGGCTGTTAAAAACATGTATCCGTTCTTTGTGGTCACTCATCTCCCTGGCGCCGCAGGCAGTCTGATAGGTGCCCGACAGCCCGTCGGCCATGGCGATATCTATAATTTCAGAGTCTTTATAAGCCTCGAAGGCCTCCAGTACATCCCCCAGAGGCGGCTGGGAGGTAGTAGGCAGCAGACCCTGGTCAATCTTTGCGTAGTATTGGTTCATGTCAAGAAGCAAATCCCGCTCATGGCTGCCGCCGATGCACACACACAAGGGAACTGCCTCAAATCCGGCTTCTCTTGCTTCTTCCGGTGTGTACAGGGAAGAAGAGTCTGTAATAATCTGTATCATAAATCCCCCTAGAATTGATGTAGTTTTCAAAACTATTTAACCAAGTTTAATTTACCTTATATTACGGGGAGAGTCAAGCGTAAACCGACATTTCTCGACCATGTATTTGTTTTTATCCAAATACTTGTGAATTGGAAGCTTTGTGGTATAATAGTAGATGCGCAATTGACAGAAGAAATATAGAATATAGATAGCAAAGGAGATAAAACCTATGGACAGAATGGTTGGCACTGTATCACGAGGAGTTCGCGCACCCATTATCCGGAAGGGGGATGATTTGGCGCAGATAGTCGTAGACTCCGTATTGGCGGCGGCAGAGAGTGAGAAATTTCAGATTCATGACAGAGATGTCATTGCTGTCACAGAGGCTGTTGTAGCACGGGCTCAGGGCAATTATGCCACCACAGAGCAGATAGCCGCGGATGTGAGGGAGAAGTTCGGTGACGACACCGTAGGCATCTTATTTCCTATTTTAAGCAGAAATCGTTTCGCTGTCTGTCTCAAAGGCATTGCCATGGGCTGCAGGAAGGTTGTGCTGATGTTAAGTTACCCTTCGGACGAGGTGGGCAATCATCTGATTGATCTGGATATGCTGGATGAAAAGGGCGTGAACCCCTGGAGCGACGTGCTGACGGAGGAGAGATACCGCCAGCTGTTCGGATACCAGAAACACTACTTTACCGGTGTTGACTATGTGGATTACTATAAACAGCTTATTCTGAATGCGGGGGCGGAGGTAGAGGTGATTTTTGCCAATAATCCCAAAGCTATCCTGCAGTATACGGACTGTGTGCTGACCTGCGATATTCACAGCCGCCAGAGGACTAAGAGACTTTTGACAGCCGGTGGGGTACGGAAAGTCTTCTGTCTGGATGAGATTTTGACGAAAAGTGTGGATGGAAGCGGATATAACGACAGATACGGCCTGCTGGGTTCCAATAAAGCTACGGAGGATTCCGTGAAGCTGTTCCCCATCCGCTGTCAGGAGATGGTGGACCGGATCCGCGGACTGATGGAGGAAAAGACAGGGAAGAACGTGGAAGTCATGATTTATGGAGACGGGGCGTTTAAGGATCCCGTGGGGAAGATATGGGAGCTGGCTGACCCGGTGGTTTCCCCGGCCTACACTCCGGGGCTGGAGGGTACGCCCAATGAAGTCAAACTGAAATATCTGGCTGACAATGATTTCGCCACATTGTCGGGGGAGGAGCTGAGAGAGGCTATCAAGGGCTATATTAAGGAAAAGGATGAAAAAGCCGTAAGCCTTAAGGGAACCATGGTTACCCAGGGGACTACGCCCAGAAGGCTGACGGATCTGATCGGATCTTTGGCGGACCTGACCAGCGGAAGCGGGGATAAGGGGACTCCTATTATCTATATTCAGGGATATTTCGATAATTATACGAAGTAAGTCCCGCAAAACCCCTTGCATTTCCAGGGAATATCTGATAAAATACTAAATCGTGACACATAAATCCTTGCTCCCGGAGCTGAAAACGGGGGCCAGAGACCAGAAGGAGGTAAGAAACTATGAACAAGTATGAATTAGCAGTTGTTCTTAGCGCAAAACTGGAAGATGATGAGAGAGCCGCAGCCATCGAGAAAGTACAGGGATATATCACCCGCTTCGGTGGCACCGTGACCAACGTTGATGAATGGGGTAAGAAGAGACTTGCTTACGAGATTCAGAAGATGAAAGAGGGCTTCTATTACTTCATCCGGTTTGAGTCTGATTCTGTTTGTCCTAACGAAGTGGAAGCCCACATTCGTATTATGGAGCCGGTTATCAGATATTTATGCGTAAGACAGGATGCATAGCTGATAGAGAAAGAGGATCGTATGAATAAAGTAATCTTAATGGGCAGACTGACCAGAGACCCGGAAGTGAGATATTCCCAGGGCGAGCGCTCCATGGCTATTGCGCGTTATACTCTCGCAGTGGACAGAAGAGGCCGCAGAAGTCAGGAAGGAAGCGAGCAGACTGCGGATTTCATCCCCTGTGTGGCATTTGACAGAGCGGGAGAGTTTGCGGAGAAGTACTTCCGTCAGGGGATGAGGGTCCTGATTTCGGGCCGCATCCAGACTGGCAGCTACACCAACAGAGATGGACAGAAAGTATATACGACGGAAGTAATTATAGAAGATCAGGAGTTCGCTGACAGTAAGAACGCAGCCGGCGGCAGCACAGGCGGTTATGGCGGCGGTTATCAGCAGCCCGCTTCCAGGCCGGAGCCCAGCAGCGCGATCGGCGACGGATTCATGAATATTCCGGACGGAGTTGACGATGAGGGACTTCCGTTCAACTAGGTGAAAACCGAGGCATATTATATAAGGAGGTACAAGCTCATGGCATTCAATAAAAATGACAAGGCAGACGGCGCAAAAGTGAGAAGACCCGGCGGTATGCGGAGAAGAAAAAAAGTTTGCGTATTCTGCGGTGAGAAGAACGGCGAGATTGATTATAAGGACACAAACAAGTTAAAGAGATACGTATCCGAGAGAGGCAAGATTCTTCCCAGAAGAATCACCGGCAACTGCGCAAAGCATCAGAGAGCTTTGACAGTAGCTATTAAGAGAGCACGCCATATCAGCCTTATGCCATATACGATGGAGTAATTGCGGCATTGCGTAAAAGTCATCCCCCGGCCCTGAACGGCCGGGGGTTTTGTTGTATTTCCCCATACAGAAAATGCCGGTATGGTCCGGGAAACTTTCATAGACGAAATTTAACGGGTGTGGTATAATTAAGAAAGTACACTGACGCGTGCGCAGGTCAGCACCCGGTCGGATGGTGTACAGGCAATGAGTGCTGGAAAAAGGAGAACCATTGATGAATACAAAGAAAAAAATAACCGGGCAGTTAGGCCTGTATCTTCAATGGCCTTTGCTGCTTTCCGTCATGATTATTCTGATGAATGGGGCAATCGCCGTAATTGATGCTACAGCGGGCCTTGCCATGCTGGGGTTTACCATTTTTTATCTTGTAATATCTGCCTTTCTGTACACCTACAGACGGAAAGGCATTATGGCCGGACTGGTGGAATTTTCGGCAGACTATGCATGGATACAGAGAAAACTGCTGATGGATCTTCACATTCCCTATGCCATTACGGATGAGAATGGCCGTATCCTCTGGATGAACACTCAGTTTGCCCGGGTGATAAAGGGGGAGAAGGGGAAGATTAAGGTTATCTCCTCCATGTTTCCGGATATTAACAGGGAGTACTTATCAGAGCTGCAGGAAAGTGCCAGTATTCACAGCACATTTGGAGACAGCCTTTACAGGGTGGAATTAAAGCCTGTTATTATAGAGAGAGACGATATTAAGCCGGGAACGGACTCCACGGTGCTGCCCAAGGATAAACCTCTTATAACGGTCTATCTGTTTGACGAGACGGAGATACTTCGTTTGGGCCAGGAGGTGAACGACCAGAAGATGGTTGCCGGATTGATCTATCTGGACAATTATGAGGAGGCACTGGCCAGTGTGGAGGAAGTGCGCCGCTCCCTTCTTATGGCTCTCATAGACAGAAAGATCAGCAAATATATCAGCAGAATGAACGGCATTGTGAAGAAGATGGAGAAAGACAAGTACTTCTTTGCCATCAAAAACAAATATGTGGAGGAGTTGAGAGAACAGCGCTTTTCCATATTGGAGGAGGTCAAGGCGGTTAACATCGGCAATGAGATGTCCGTGACCCTCAGTATCGGCTTGGGACGAGGCGGCGAGACGTACAGCCAGAATTATGAGCTGGCCCGCATGGCCATGGATATGGCACTGGGACGGGGCGGCGATCAGGCAGTCTTAAAGACCCAGGATAAGATCGAGTATTTCGGCGGAAAGTCCCAGCAGCAGGAGAAGACTACCCGCGTGAAAGCCCGTGTAAAGGCGCATGCCCTCCGGGAGCTTATAGAGACGAAGGACCGGCTGATGATTATGGGGCACAAGCTGGGTGACGTGGATTCCTTTGGGGCATCCATGGGAATCTACCGCATTGCCACATCGCTGAATAAAAAAGCGCATGTTGTGATTAATGATATCACATCATCCGTTCGTCCTATGATGGAGCGGTTTTTGAACAATCCGGATTACCCTGACGATTTATTCCTCACCGGTGATAAAGCCTGTGACCTGGTTGACGCTAACACCGCTCTGGTGGTGGTGGATGTAAACCGGCCCAGTATTACGGATGCCCCGGAACTTCTGACTCTGGCTAAAACCGTGGTGGTGCTGGACCATCACCGTCAGAGCAGTGAGATCATCACCAATGCGGTGCTCTCCTATGTGGAGCCCTATGCCTCATCGGCGTGTGAGATGGTGGCTGA
This sequence comes from Hungatella sp., assembly GCA_022795805.1. Lineage (GTDB taxonomy): Bacteria > Bacillota > Clostridia > Lachnospirales > Lachnospiraceae > UBA3402. The sequence continues at coordinate 6,248 of JAAWHK010000036.1, forward strand.
GGTGCTGCAGTACATTGCGGACGGAATAAAGATAAAGCCTCAGGAGGCAGATGCCATGTATGCCGGTATTGTGATTGATACCAATAATTTTAACAATCAGGCAGGGGTCCGCACATTCGAGGCGGCTGCGTATTTGAGGCGCTGCGGAGCGGACATCACGCGGGTGAGAAAGATGTTCAGGGAGGAGATGTCCGATTATAAGGCCCGGGCCGAGGCTGTGCGCCAGGCGGACGTGTACCAGGGGGCATTTGCCATCAGCGTCTGTCCGTCGGAGGGTATTGAGAATCCCACGATTGTAGCAGCCCAGGCTGCCAATGAACTGCTCGAGATTAAGGGGATCAAGGCGTCGGTGGTTATGTCACGGTACAACAATACAATCTATCTCAGCGCCCGCTCCATAGATGAGGTTAATGTGCAGGTGATGATGGAACGGCTTGGGGGCGGCGGACACAGAACCGTGGCCGGGGCTCAGCTTCCGGGGGCCACGGTAGAGGAGGCAAAGGAAAAGGTAAAGCAGGTAATCAAAGAGATGATAGAGAAGGGAGAAGTGAACTAGCATGGAGATCGTATTGCTGGAGGACGTAAAATCATTGGGAAAAAAGGGACAGATTGTCAAGGTCAACGAAGGGTACGCGAGGAATTTTATCCTTCCCAAAAAGCTGGGAGTGGAGGCCACATCAAAGAACCTTAACGATTTAAAGCTTAAAAAGGCCAACGAGGAGAAGATTGCAGCTCAGCAGCTGGCAGCGGCGCGGGAGCTGGGGGAGAAGCTGGAGAAGTCATCTGTGGTGCTGTCTATTAAGGCAGGAGATAACGGAAAGGCCTTCGGGTCCGTCTCAAGCAAGGAGATCAGCAAGGCGATTGAAGAGCAGCTGCACCTGGAGATTGACAAGAAGAAACTGGTGCTTCCGGAACCGTTAAAGACGTTTGGTAACCATGAGGTTCCGGTAAAGCTTCACAGGGATGTAACCGCAAAGCTGTCGGTAAAAGTTACGGAGGCCTGAACGTATAGCTACAAAGAGGATGTCAGAGTGTCCGTGAGGGGGTGTGCACAATGGAGAACAGGATGGACGAAGCTCTTATTAAGAGAGTGCTGCCCCACCGTATAGAGGCGGAGCAGTCGGTTATTGGCGCCATGCTTATGGACAGAGAGGCGATTATTACAGCGTCCGAGATTGTGACCGGGGAGGACTTTTATCAGCATCAGTATGGTGTGATGTTTGACTCTATGGTGGAATTATTCAACGAGGGAAAACCGGTTGATCTGGTGACGCTTCAGAACCGTCTGAAGGAGAAGGATGTTCCCCCGGAGGTCAGCAGTCTGGAGTTTGTCAGGGACATCATTACCACGGTTCCCACGTCGGCTAATGTAAAATCTTATGCCGAAATTGTTCGGGAGAAAGCCGTTTTAAGAAGGCTGATCAGGGTAAATGAAGAGATATCCAATGACTGCTATCTTGGAAGAGAGCCTCTGGAGGTAATTCTGGCGGAGACGGAGAAGAAGATTTTTGATCTGCTGCAGAGCCGGAACTCCGGAGACTTTGTCCCTATCAGGCAGGTGGCTCTCAATGTGCTGGAGAACATCGAGAAGGCCTCCAAGACCAAGGAGACTGTCACGGGCGTCCCCACCGGTTTTATTGATCTGGACTATAAGACATCCGGATTTCAGCCGTCGGATTTGATTCTGATTGCAGCCAGACCCTCTATGGGTAAGACGGCATTTGTGCTGAACGTGGTGGATCATATAACCGTGAGGCGCGGAATACCCTGTATGGTATTCAGCCTGGAGATGTCCAAAGAGCAGCTGGTTAACCGTATGCTGTCCATGGAATCCAGCGTGGACTCCCAGAAGCTGCGGACAGGTACTCTGACGGATTCCGACTGGGATGCCGTGGTGGAAGGTGTGGGTGTCATCGGCGGTTCCAAACTGATCATTGATGATACGCCGGGAATTTCCATAACGGAGCTGCGATCTAAATGCAGAAAGGCTAAACTTGAACACGGCATCGGCATGGTTATCATCGACTATCTTCAGCTGATGACAGGAAGCGGAAGAGGCAGCGATAGCCGTCAGCAGGAGATCTCCGAGATCTCCCGCTCCCTGAAAGCGCTGGCCAGGGAACTGCAGGCGCCTGTGGTGGCCTTATCCCAGCTTAGCCGTGCCTGCGAGACCAGAACGGATCATCGCCCCATGCTTTCGGATCTCAGGGAGTCGGGAGCTATCGAGCAGGATGCGGATGTGGTAATGTTTTTATACCGTGATGATTATTATAACAAAGATTCTGAGATGAAGGATATGGCGGAGGTAATCATAGCCAAACAGCGTAACGGCCCTATCGGAACCGTGAATCTGGTTTGGATGCCGCAGTATACAAAGTTTGCCAATGCCACGAGGCAGCCGGGACAGTAGATTCCCGGCTTTTTTATTGTTTTTGGAATAAAATCCGTACCAGGCTCATATGATATTGATAAGGGAAATTATGGGAACTAAAGGAGAGGATGTTATGGCTGAGGTACATTATTTTATATCGGATGCATCAAAGCAGATAGACGTGGAATCTCACGTTCTCCGATACTGGGAGGATGAACTGGAACTGGAGATTCCGAGGAATGACATGGGGCATCGGTACTATACGGAATATCATATCCGCTTATTTCGCCAGATAAAAGAGCTGAAGGAGAAAGGATACCAGCTGAAGGCTATAAAGAATGCTTTGAACAAAATGGCAGGTGCTGTGGAGGAGATTACCATCACCGAAGATTATATGGAGGAAGATATGAAAGCAGCCTGGAATGAAGAGCCGGTAGGAGAAAAAACGGGAAAAGGGAAAAATGCCGATGACAAACTTGGAGGGGGACAGAATGTCAGGGTGCTGAGGGACAAGCCTAAAACTCCGGGGCCTAAAAAGACTGCGGAAATCTCCGGCGCGGAAGCAGTGAAGGCAAAGGAGGAGACAGCTGCTCAGAAAGAGAAGCAGGCGCCCAATACCCTCAATCCGACTGTACATAACGGGGAAGTGATGCCCCGCAAGGCGGAGAATGCAGAGCTGAATGCGGAGAAAATGGCCCGGTTTCAAAGTGTGATGAATCACATTATCGGGAAGGCTATGGATGCCAATATGGACAGGCTTGCCCGGGAAGTCAGTGATGCGGTCAGTGAAGATGTTACGGACAAAGTGATGAAAGAAGTAGAGTACTTGATGCGGGTCAGCGACGAGAAGGAGGAGGAACGTTTCAGGCAGCTGGACGAAACCATCCGCTCCTACCAGAAACAGGGAAAAGGCCGCGCCGAAGCCGCCGCGACCAGGATGCCGTTTTTTAAAAAGAAGAAGTTTGGAAAAAGCGGGAAAAAAATGTTTTAGTCCAATAGAGGAACATGTCTCAATAAAGCCGTACCTCAGTGAATGCATGCCTCCACAAAGCAGCGAAACAGGGACGCGGCGGCCGGGTCGGTCTCCCAAAGGTATTCGGGATGCCACTGGACGGCTGCAAGCCACGGATAGTCCGGCATTTCCACAGCTTCGATGAGCCCGTCGGAGGCAGTTGCACAGACTGCCAGGCCGGAAGCCGGCTTTTTGACGGCCTGGTGGTGCATACTGTTGACCTTAATCGTCCGGCATCCGCAGATACCAGCCAGAAGGCTCTCAGGCGCCAGGGTTACGGTGTGGGAGGGCAGTTCATAGCCGTAGGGCTGTCTGTGGGCCAGCAGACAATCAGGCTTCTTTTCCATGGAGCCGTAATACTGATTGGAAATATCCTGATAGATAGTCCCTCCCAGCCCTATGTTGATGATCTGTATTCCGCGGCAGATACCGAGAATCGGTTTGCCTGCTTTCATCACATGGGGGAGCAGGGACAGTTCCATAGAATCCCGTTTCGGGGATATGCTGCCGCAGCCCTGATAGGTGTCTTCACCGAAAAGGAACGGGTGTGTATCGGGCCCGCCGGTAAAGAGAAAACCGTCAAAAGATTCGGATATCTGATGGTAATCGTCAGGGGAAGCCTCCAGGGGCAGCATCACAGGAACGGCTCCGGCAGCTGCGATGGCTTTCAGATATGTAGGGCGGAGAAAGACATCTCCGCTGTCCATATTGTGGCCTGGGGTCAACGCAATTAGGGGTTTGCTCATGAAATCTCCTTTCAGAAGAAAAAAATGCCTCTTCCGTCTTCGGAAGAGGCATTATAAGTATCGGCTAATATCATTAAGCCTCGCTGATAGCACCAGTCGGGCATGCACCCTCGCAAGCACCGCAATCGATGCAGGCATCGGCGTCAATTACGTACTGTCCATCTCCCATAGAGATAGCGCCTACCGGGCACTCGCCCTCGCAGGTGCCGCAAGATACACAAGCATCACTGATAACACGTGCCATAATTCTTACCTCCTTATATTCTATACATGTGTAATCATTTTATACCATATTTGGTGAAGAATCAAGAGGAAATTGCAGGTGTAATTGTTTAAAATTGAAAGCAATTTATAGTGGTTTTTACAGGAAATAGGATTAGGACATAAATGCTTGCCAAGAATGGGGAAAAGTATTATAGTAATGATAGTACATGGAAAGGAGGAATTACCCATGCAGATTAATAAAGAAATGCTGATCGGACAGCTGGTTCAGATGGATGAACTGATTCCGCAGATGCTGATGGGGGCCGGAATGCACTGTTTGGGATGTCCGTCCGCTCAGGGCGAGAGTCTGGAAGAAGCGTGCTATGTTCACGGGATTGACTGCGATGACCTGGTATCTAAAATGAATGAGATTCTGGCTGATCGCTGATTTATGTCAGCAGCCCTTTATGCGCCTGGCAGGAGAGCGTACCATCGCAAATGAAAGTCCGGCGGGGCGCATTGGGAATCCTTGAATTCAGATCGCCTTAGGCGATGGCTTTTAAGCGGAATAGAAGAAAGGGGACTGTCACAAGGCAGTCCCCTTAATGTGTCTCAGATATGGGAGAAGACCTGCAGTGCCCGATCGGGACAGATGGTCTCATAGTGTTCCACATAATAGGCCTCGCTGGCGTATTCGTGGCGGATCTTGGTTCCGTATTCGGCTAAAATGTTGCAGAGGCGGCTGAATGCCAGAGAATCGCTGCCTTCGTCCTTGATGACCAGGTAGTACTGAGAGGTGTCCGGCTTTTTGTACAGCGTATTGACACCGTCATAGAGCTCTTTCACCGCGCGGGCAGCCTCCGAAACCATATCCAGGCTGTTAAAAGCATAAACACGCACGGAGGGGCCGTCTGACTGGGTCGCGGATTCTGTGTCCGCCAGGCCGTTGTCCGAAAGAAGAGAGGACAAATGATCTCCCAACAGCTTGTTCAGCCCGTCTGCGCCCTCCAGAAGTTCGCTGGCCAGATGGGTCAGAGTATCTGCGGCATCGTCTGAGAAAGGAGAGAATTTGGAAAAACGGGTATCCAGTTCCTCCGGATCTTCGATCTTGGTAATCACCAGCATAATACTCTCATTAGAGAGCGGAATGGCTTCCACCATCAGCGGAATATCCTCCGCTTCGAATCCCACTTCGTTGGAGGCCTTCTGAATCATCTCACGGAACAGGCTACGGGCTTTCTCACTGCCATATGCCAGCTCGCCCAGGTTTAAATTGCGGACGCTTAAATCGAAGCTGGTAAGGGTACATCGAATCTGATTGTCATTAATGCGTTCTATCTTCATTTTGGGGTCACTTCCTTTTTTTATGCATGCTCCTTAGGAGCGGTATCCGGCATAAGCCGGATCGTAATGTGCAAAACATCTCAACTATACTATACTATAGAATACGGTCAAATGGCAATTGGTATGTAGAAAATTTTCTAAAAAATTTATATCAATCTAAATTAACCGTTGCAAAAACAGGCAAAGTGTATTAAGATACTACTATAAGAGATGATATTGGACAAAGGAGGTGGGTGAATAGAGAACACCGCTCTGTTTGGAAAATATCAGTTGGTGCGTACTCTGGGACAGGGACACAAGGGAACCGTATACCTGGCATATCATCAGGAGCTGCAGGAATACCGTGCTATTAAGAAAGTCCCCAAGTCGTCAGCCGGATACGGACAGTTTAAGAAGGAAGCGCTTCTTTTAACGTCCCTTAACCATCCGGGTATTCCCATTGTGTACGACCTTGAAGAAGACTGCAGCAACCATTATCTCATTGAAGAATATCTTGAGGGAGATACTCTCTATGACCTGGTGAAAGGCCAGGGCCATCTGAACCGGGAAACGGTGATCCGCATAGGAATTCAAATCTGCGACCTGGTCCATTACCTGCACTCCGCAGGACAAACCCCTATTTTATATTTGGATTTGCAACCCAAGAATCTGTTATTTTGTCACGGATATGTGAAATTATTGGATTTTGATCATGCATGCTTCCTTTATGAAGCTAACGCGTCACCGTACCGATATGGAACCCCCGGATTCTGTGCGCCCGAGCAAAGGTCGGGAGATACGCTGGGAACCTACACCGATATCTATCAGATCGGAGCTCTTCTGTACTATCTTTCAACAGGCCGGGTAAAATGTGAGGCAAACTGCCCCATTGCGGACCAGGCTCTTGACAGAATTATCGAAATCTGTGTCCGGGAGGATAAGACCCGGCGTTTTCCATCAATCCCAGAACTAAAACAGGAATTAGAGACTCTGTACTCTCAAACAGGTGTTTTCGGAAAAAATCAATCATCATCTCTTATATTGGCTTTGGCGGGAAGCCGCCACGGCGCAGGTACGACGCACCTTGCCGTGGGGCTGACCCAATACCTGAATCAGACAGGATATAAAACACTCTATGAAGAATGGAATCATTCCGGCGACGTGCGTTCCATGGCGTTTCGTTGCAGAAGCGCTATGGATTCCTATGGTATTTACACGATAAAGGGAACCGCTATGCGGCCTTTTTACGGGGAAGCCGTTTGCTTAAAGTCGGTGGAATATCCGGTGGTTGTCCGCGATTATGGATTGCAGTGGAAAGCGGTGCGGGAGACCGGGGATATAAAAGCCATATGGCTGGTACACGGCGGAAAGTGGTGGGAGCAGGAAGCGGGAGCCCAGGCGATCGGCCGCCTGAAGGATGGAAAGGGATTTGCAGTGCTTTATAACCGCACTGTGCCCGGGATGAGACCGGATTTTCCGGAAGGTGTAGATCGGAGCCGGTGTTTTCAGGTGCCGGATTTTAGCGATCCATGGAAACAGGGAAGAGAAGAACAGTCCTTTTTCGGTGAACTGGTCAGGAGGACGGGAATACTGGAACATGAAGTCAAAGCCGGGGAGAGGAGCAGGGAAAGCGCGCAAAAAGAAAGGAGGACTATATGGAAGAGATACTTTAAACGTGATAAATAGTTGTGAAAGGCGGAAAAGGATACGAAATTTGCACAAAAGGGCTCTAAAAGAGGGGGAAATGAACCCAGGATTACAGGAATTGCCGGGGCTGGAAGGGGTGTGGGAGTGACTCACATTACCCTGATGACAGCCAATTATCTTCAGGCCGTGCAGGGGAAGAGAACTGCAGTGCTGGAGTGGAACAGCCACGGAGATTTTGAACGTTTGGGAAAACTATGTACAGGACAGCTGAGGGACGTAAACTGCTACCGGATACAGCAGGTGGATTATTATCCCCATGCGGACGGCGGCAGACTGATGGAGTGCTTAAATGCAGGATATCAGGAGATACTGATTGATTTTGGCTCTATAGAGAAACAGGTGTATGTAGAATTGACACGATGTAGCGCTGTGTGGATTGTCATGTCTTTCAGCGAGTGGCAGATGGATGCATTTTGGGAGATTGCAGGATCAAAGGAGGACGCAGGAAAGAAAAGCTGGCGATTTCTCACGGCTTTTGGCAGTGAGGAATCCAGAAGAGAATGGAATAAAAGACGGAATCCGAAGATTTTGCGGATCCCTTTTTCAGCGGATGCATTTACGGTTACCCGTGAGCTGATGGAGTGGGAGAAGACAGCGCTTATGGAGAGTTCTTTTTCGGAAAATGTGTCACAGAGAAACCTCCTGAAAGGGATAAAAGAGCTCAAAGGTCAGGGATAAAAGGAGAAAGTCAGATGAAAGGGTACAGTGCGGAGGAACAGAGGCAGTATGTGGACGGATTCAGGCGGTTTGAGTCCAGGGGCATCCCGATTTATATCGACGGAGCCATAGCAGAGGATGAAGATTGGGACAAGATTTTTCAGGTTCAGGAGGACGGAGCTTTTTATATGTGCGATTATATAGGAAGTGATGAGGGGAATCTGAGAGAGATTCATTTTGACAGGGTTTACAACCGTTAAACAGGTGTATCCGGACCTGGAAGAATACCAGATTCAGCCTGCAGCCAAAGGAATATGAGGCCGGATACAGAGAGTTTATGCGGTGCGGTGCAGCTTGCTGCACCGCATTTTTTCAGCCGTAGCGGGTTTTAAAGAAAACTTAATATGCATGGCCATAAAAATATGGTATACTAAATACAATATTGCACAGATACAGGAGGAGGAACTTTGAAGAAAAAATGGCTTCCGATTTTCACGGCCACGGCATTGATTATTTTGGCGGCAGTGGGAGCAGCCGGATGGTGGGTGGCAGAACGGTTCGTTCCTACCAGAGAGCTGGCAGACTTGGGACAGGTGCTGGGGGTTAAGGGGGAAGAGACGGCAGTTTTTTTTAATGATGAACTCCAGGAAGTTAAGGGATTGACCAGGGACGGCCAGAGCTACCTGCCTCTGGAGTGGGTCAATGAGAAGATCAACGAGAAGTTTTACTGGGACGACACGGAGAAACTGCTGGTGTATACCCTTCCTGATACCATCGTTTACGCAGATAAGAGGACGACAGGAACCGCAGGTACTCCGCTTTTGCTGATGGAGGGGGAGGCGGTGTATCTCTCTGTCGGGCTGATCAATAATTATACGGCAGTGGATACGGAGAGTTACATAGAAGGTGAACACAAACGGCTTTACATGGATACGCGGTGGGAACCGTATGAGACGGGAACGGCCGACAAGCGCTGCGCAGTGCGCGTGGAGGCTCACATCAAAAGCCCGATTCTGACATATGTGGAGAAAAGCGGGGAGTTTGTTGTTTTGGAGCAGTCGGAGAAATGGGTTAAGATCCGTACCCAGGACGGTTTTATTGGATATATAAAAACAGCGGGTATGAGGGAGACAGGGCGCAGAGAACATCCGTGTACGGTTCTTCTTCCCGAGTACACCGGTATCTCCCTGGGGGAAAAGGTATGTTTGGCATGGCACCAGGTGACCAGGGAGGAAGCTAACGACGCGATGGAAGGTCTGGTGGAATCTGCAGAGGGACTCAATGTCATCTCTCCCACCTGGTTTTCCCTGACAGATAATTACGGAAGCTACCATTCTTTTGCCAGCCGCAGCTATGTGGACAAAGCCCACGAGATGGGGATTCAGGTGTGGGCGGCTCTGGATAATTTTAATATGGGAGACGATGTAAATTCAGCGATTCTGTTTGGGAAAACATCTGTGCGCAAGAAGCTGATCGCGTCCCTGATGGAGGATGTGAAAACATACGATCTGGACGGGATTAACCTGGATATCGAGGGTATCAGGCCGGAAGCGGGACCGCCTTACGTCCAGTTTATCCGGGAACTGTCCGTATCCTGCCGCAATGAGGGGGTGGTTCTGTCAGTGAACAATTATGTTCCGGCTCCCCACAACGCATTTTACAATCGGGCGGAACAGGGGAGAGTGGCAGATTACGTAATTATAATGGGATATGATGAGCACTATGCCGGCGGGGAGGCAGGCTCTGTGGCATCCTACCCGTTTGTAAAGCAGGGGATCGAAAGGACGCTGGAGATGGTGCCTAAGGAGAAGGTGGTTAACGCGGTGCCGTTTTATACCAGGATCTGGACGGAGAAAGATGGTGAGACTTCCTCTTCCGCCATGGGAATAAAAGACGCTATGGAGTGGATTGAGGAGAATGATGTGGAACTGTACTGGCAGGAGGAACTGGGACAGTATTACGGGGAGCTGGCCACAGATGATGGGGTAAAGCAGATCTGGATGGAAGATGCGGTCTCCTTAGGGCTTAAGATGGATCTGGTTCGGGAGTATGACTTGGCCGGCGTGGCCTGCTGGCGATTGGGTTTTGAGCCGGCATCTATATGGGATGTAGTGAAAGTAAATCAATAACAGAGGCGGTTACATGAAAAAGGCGGGAATCATATGTCTGTGCGCAGGCCTGCTGACGGTCAGCGGATGCTCCTATCTGCACAAAGACCAGGGGAGTCCTGTTGCGGGAACGGACATTATTATTGAGAGAGATACAGAAGACGACACGGAGGCAGGGCCGACGGCCCCTGATCTGCCGCCGGAGGAGACTACCATAGAGGCACTGCAGCTGCCGGAGCTTGGCACGGAGACAGAGACGGTAAATCCGGAGATTGTCATTGCCTCGGATATCCATTATCTGGCTAAGGAGCTGACGGATTTTGGAAGCGCGTTTGAGGAAATGGCGGAAACGGAAGACGGAAAGATGGTTTCCTATGTGTGGGAGATTACGGATGCGTTTTTGGAACAGGTGATTAAGCGGAGACCTCAGGTTTTGATTCTGGCGGGCGACCTGACATTGAACGGCGAACGCATCAGTCAGGAGGTGCTGGCTCAGCAGCTGCAGAGAGTGGAGGATGCGGGGATTCCGGTGGTGGTAATTCCGGGCAACCATGATATTAATAATTCCAAAGCCTGTTCTTTCAAGGGCAGCGATCGGATACCTGCGGAACCAACCAGTCCGGAGCAGTTTGCGAAGATTTATGAGGATTTCGGCTATGGAGAGGCATTAAGCAGGGATCCGGCCTCCTTGAGCTATACTTATGAGCTGACCGACGGAACATGGCTTTTGATGCTGGACAGCTGCCAGTACGAAGAAGGCGCGCTGGTAGGGGGAATGATCAGAAACGATACATATCAGTGGATGGATCGGGTGCTGGAGGATGCCTGGAATGAGGAGCGGCAGGTTATTGCCGTGGGACATCACAATCTGTTTGACGAGAGCCGCATCTACGAAGAGGACTGCACTATTGAACATGCCGAGGAGCTGGAACAGAAGCTGGACGAGTGGGAGGTAGGCCTTTACCTAAGCGGCCATCTTCATGTGCAACACTACAAGTCGTCTAAGAGATACAGGATAGATGAAATCGTCACCTCCGCGTTGTCAGTGGCTCCGTGCCAGTATGGCATTCTGCAGTTTTTCGGCCCTGAGAATTATTACTATGTCACGGAAACCACCAATGTGACAGAATGGGCGGAGCGGAAGGGCAATCCTGACCGGAATCTGCAGGATTTCGACCAGTATGCAGATGAGTTTTTACAGAATGTTTTTTATAATAAGGCCAAAACGGAGCTTCAGGGACAGGGGCTGAGTCCGGAGGAAATACACGGTATGGCGGAGCTGTATGCCATGCTAAATGTACAGGCAGTGGGGGGCAGAGCCTTTGAGATTAAACAGTATGCGATGTCAATGCCCTACTATGAGCTGTGGCAGCAGTATGACCGAACCAGTATTCTGTGTATGTATATGAATGAGATCCTGGAGGATGCGGTGGTGGACTACAATGAGAGGAAGCGGCCGTAGCGGGACGGTAAGTGCGAGATATACACGGCAGCCTTCCGGATGAGGAAAGATTATAATCTCCTCTCATCCGGAAGGCTGCTGTGTATTGATATATTCCATGATTCCCATATGGATCGTCCATGCCAGGCGATCCTGATATTCCTCACTGCCGAGCAAAGAGGCTTCATTGCGGTTGCTTAAAAATCCGCACTCCACGATTACAATGGGGGAGCGGACATGGAGAAGAAGGTAGTAATTATCATTGGCTTTGGGGGAGCGCCGGTTCTGGCTGCCTAAAACAAAGTCAAAACGCCTCTGCAGGATTTCCGCCAGCTGTTTTCCGTGGGCAGAGTTCTTGTAGTAAAAGACCTGGCCGCCGTTTACACTTTCCTCGTGATAGCTGTTTTGATGAATGCTGACTGTTAGAAGCGGAGAGGTCTCATTGATCAGGTCGCAGCGAGCTTTCATATCAGCCATTTTCTTGTTTCTGTCGTGTTCGTCATACAGAGCCGAATCGCCGTCTCTGGTCATAACGACTGCCACCCCTGATTTTTCCAGATATACTTTAAGCTTTTGCGCAATCTGAAGGTTAATGTCCTTTTCCAGGCTGCCGTCGATCCCTATTTTTCCGGGATCGATCCCTCCGTGTCCGCTGTCCAGCACTACAACAGGCCTGGATGACAGGGTGGCAGAGGAGGCGGCAGGGGACGTCATCATAGCTGCCTGACGGGACAGGTGGTAAATGAAGAACAGAAGGAGAATCGTCATAATCACCTCTGCCTTCGAAGGCAGAGAGTGAATTTTAGCAGGCAATCGGTTTTTATTCATAGATTTCAAGTCCGTTTTCAGAAAAATTCTTGTTTTAAATATATCCACAAATTAAAAAAAAAAGAACTAGTACTGCATTGCGGAAATAACGGTGAATAATGTGCCAGATGTCTGCGGCAGCTGCGCGTCTGCAAAGCGACGGCGTAGTGGTGCCTACGGGTTGCAATATAAGCCCGGTTTGTGGTAAAATGGCATCTGATATCAGGAGTGACGATTAAAGAAGAGAAGGATATACTATGGAGACTAAAGTGATTTCGATCAGCAGGGAAGACGCAGAGGACAGCGGCCTTAAGGAGGCGGCTGAGATTCTTCGCAGAGGAGGTTTGGTGGCATTTCCCACGGAAACCGTATATGGCCTGGGGGCTAATGCCCTGGATGAACAGGCGTCATCCAAAATCTATGCTGCCAAAGGCCGTCCGTCCGATAACCCACTCATAGCCCATATAGCCGATATAGCCGATCTGCCGCCACTGGTGGCGGAGATTCCGGAGGCAGGGCGAAGGCTGATGGAGGCTTACTGGCCCGGGCCCCTGACCATGATTTTCAGAAAAAGCAGCCTTGTGCCCCGCACGACTACCGGGGGATTGGATACGGTTGCCGTCAGGATGCCGGACGATGCAATAGCGGGCCGTCTGATCCGATTGGCGGGAGTGCCTGTGGCGGCCCCCAGCGCCAACATGTCAGGCCGGCCCAGCCCTACCAGGGCAGACCATGTGTATCAGGATATGAACGGAAGAATCGAGATGATCATAGACGGCGGTCCCGTAGGCATAGGCGTGGAATCCACCATCGTGGATGTAACGGGAAACGTGCCGGTACTTTTGCGGCCCGGGGCGGTTACTGTGGAGATGCTTCGCAGTACGGTGGGAGAGGTGGAGATTGATCCGGCTATTTCAGGGCCTGTGAAACCCGATATGAAGCCAAAAGCTCCGGGGATGAAATACCGGCATTACGCTCCCAGGGCGGAGCTGACCCTGGTGGAAGACAGGGAATACACGGGGAAAGCCGTAAGCCGGCGGGTGGTGGACACCATATGCAGCCTTGCGGCGGACTGCATGGCCGGAGGACGGCGGGCAGGAATCATCTGTACGGATGAAACGAAGGACTGCTACCCCCGGGAGGCGGAGATTCGAAGCCTGGGGAGGCGCAGCCAGGAGGAGACCATCGCTCACAACCTGTTTGGAGTCCTGCGGGAATTTGACAGCCTGGGCGTGGACGAGATTTATTCGGAAAGTTTTTCCGGGGAAAACCTGGGAAGGGCAATTATGAATCGGCTGACGAAAGCAGCGGGATACCGCATAAAGAAAGTCTGATTGTGATGAAAATATTATTGGCAGCTATCAATGCAAAATATATCCACTCCAACCTGGGTGTCTACAGTCTGAAGGCATACGCCGGGCAGCAGGGAGGAAGAGAAATCGAGATCGGGGAGTACACCATCAATCATCAAATGGATACCATTTTACAGGACATTTACAGGAGAAAACCGGATATTGTGGGATTTTCCTGTTATATCTGGAATATCACTTATGTGAGGCGGATCGTGAGAGACCTGATAAAGGTGCTGCCCCGGGTGAAGATCTGGCTGGGCGGACCGGAGGTGTCCTATGACGGCGTCTGCATCCTGGAACAGGAACCGGCTGTAACAGGGATCATGGCAGGTGAGGGGGAGCAGACTTTTGACGAGCTGATTTCTTTCTATGAGCGGGAGGGAACGCGGGGGAAAGAGGATGAGGGAAAGAGCGGGCTGGGAGAGATCGCCGGAATCATCTTTCGGGACTTATCAGGTGAGATCAGGGAGACGCCTCCCCGCAGGCTGCTGCCCATGGATGCGATTCCGTTTCCCTATAACAGCCTCAGAGGGATGGAGCACAGGATCATCTACTATGAGAGCAGCAGAGGCTGCCCATACTCCTGCAGTTACTGTCTGTCGTCCATAGACAAGACGGTGCGGTTTCGAAGCCTGGAGCTGGTGAAAAGGGAGCTGGATTTTTTCATGGAACAGAAAGTTCCCCAGGTGAAGTTTGTGGACCGGACCTTTAACTGTAAAAAGGATCACGGTTTGGCCATATGGAGATATCTCCTTGAAAAGGACAACGGGATCACCAACTTTCACTTTGAGATATCGGCTGACCTTCTGGACGAGGAGCAGATGGAAGTGCTGAGGCAGATGCGGCCGGGGCTGATTCAGCTGGAGATAGGCGTGCAGACCGTCAACCCGAAGGCTATATGCGCGATTCGGAGGAAGACGGATCCGGGCCGGCTGGAGCGGGCGGTAAAAACAGTCAGGGAGGCGGGTAATATCCACCAGCATCTGGATCTGATCGCAGGGCTGCCCTGGGAGGACTTGTCCAGCTTCCGCCGATCCTTCGACTGGGTATACCGCTTAAGACCCGACCAGCTGCAGCTGGGATTTTTAAAGGTGCTGAAAGGCTCTTATATGGCAGAGACGGCAAAAGATTATGGACTTTGCTTTCATGAGGAACCGCCCTATGAGGTGCTGTTCACCAGGTGGATAAGCTATGATGAGATACTGGAACTTAAGATGGTGGAGGATATGGTGGAAGTCTACTACAACAGCTGTCAGTTTGACCGCTCGCTGAGAGAGATGGAAGCCGTGTGGCAATCACCCTATGAGATGTTTAAGGATCTGGGGGAATACTACAGGGAGCATGATCTGGCAGGAATCAATCACAGCAGGATGGCCAGGTATGAGATACTGTACGATTTTTTGTGTGAAAAAGATCCCGACAAGACGGAAGTATACAGAGACTGTTTGATGTATGACCTTTATCTGCGGGAGAATGTAAAAAGCCGTCCCGGATTCGCTGGGGACCAGAGCAGATTTAAGGGAATCATCCGCAGATTTTTTGTGGAGGAGGAGAAAAATCCGGTTTATTTAAAAGGTTATGAGGCATATGATTCCAGGCAGATGAATAAAATGGCTCATATTGAGGTTATGAGCGACGGGCAGATGATTCTGTTTGACTACAGAAAACGGAATCCGCTGAATCATAACGCAAAAGCTGTGATTTTGGGAAAGAATACCTTTAAAGATTGAGAAAAAGGAGAAATCAGGTCTTGCATGAATGTCTAAAATAGCATAGAATATAGCGTATGGGAATCGTGGCGTTTGATTTCCACAAAAGACTCTGTACAGTAAAGAGGTGAGTGAAATGATGTTTGATTTCAATAATAAAAAGAACAGAAAAATCGTGTCCTCCATCATTGTAATCCTGTTGGTGCTGGCGATGGTGGCGCCTATGGTTTTGAGCACCCTGAACTACTAAAGAGATCTATAAAAGCAGTAGGTTAAGGGGAAAGATTATGAGAAAATGGATATGGACAACAGGACTTATGGCTGCCTTTTTGTGCCTGATGCATCCTGCAGCTGTCGGGGCAGCAAGCATTCCGGAGGGAATTTCAGCCGGAGGACAAGATCTTGGAGGGCTGGAGGAGGAAGAGGCGAGGCAGAAGGTCGAGGAACATGTGGCGTCCATGCGGTCCCAGACGGTCAGTCTGGATGTGGAGGGAACTCTGATTGAGACAACGGTTGAGAATTTGGGGTATTACTGGGCCAACCCGGAGGCAGTGGAGGAGACCGTAAGAGAGTATCATACAGGAAACATTATACAGCGGTATATGAAGCAGAAAGATGTAAGCAGAAATCCGGTTGATATTCCGCTTGATCTAAAGACGGATGAAAGTACGGCGCAGCGCACAGTGGAGGAGTTGTGTGCACCTCTTCAAAGGGAGGCCGTGGATGCCGCTGTTACCAGAGAAAATAATCAGTTTGTGGTGACACCGTCCCAGAACGGGCTGCTGCTGGACGTGGGACAGACGATGAAAGTATTGTATGAAGGGCTGGCAGGAGATTTGAGTCAGCCCGTTTATGTAAAGGCGGCAGTGACGGTCCTGGAACCGTCGAAAACCACGGAGATGCTGTCGCAGATTCAGGATGTTCTGGGAACTTTTTCCACGGATTTCAGCAGCAGCAGCCGGGCCAGGGCCACGAACCTTCAGGTGGGTTCAGGCAAGATCAACGGCCGTGTTCTGATGCCGGGGGAGACATTATCAGGATATGAGTGCATGCAGCCTTTCACTACTGCCAACGGCTATGCCACGGCGGCGGCTTATGAGAACGGCCAGGTGGTGGACAGCGTAGGCGGCGGGGTCTGCCAGATAGCCACCACACTGTACAATGCGGCGTTGTTTGCGGAGCTGGAGATTACACAGAGGCAGAACCACTCTATGGTGGTCAGCTATGTTCCGCCCTCCAACGATGCGGCCATCGCGGGCACCTACAAGGATATTAAAGTGACCAACCCCTATGATACGCCGGTCTATGTGGAGGCCGGTACCAGCGGGCGGACGCTTACTTTTACGATTTACGGGAAGGAGACAAGGCCGGCCAACCGGACGCTGAAATTTCAGTCAGAGACGCTGAGCGTCCAGAATCCGGGGGATCCCATTACGAAGGTGGACCCGTCCCTGGCACCCGGCGCCCGGGTCAGAGTACAGTCATCCCACAGAGGCCTTAAATCAAGGCTGTGGAAATGTGTTTATATAGACGGCGTGGAGACGGAGAGAACCCTTCTTCACACAGACACTTATAATGCTTCCAAGGCAGTGTACCGGGTGGGACCGGCAGTGCCTGCAGCTCCGGCCATACCTGCGCTCCCGCCGGAGAGAGCACCGGCGGAGGGGACGCCCGGAGAGAGCGTACCGGCAGCCGATTCCGGGATGGAGGCGCAGCCTTCCGCACCGGTTGAGGGAATTGAAGGTGGTCCCGGAGTCACAGGGTGAAAGGCAGGATGATATGACAGGAACCGTGCAGCGGGAGCTGAAAGGGACTATGAAACCGGGACAGGATCTGGTAATTGCCGGGTATGCGGGGCGGGAGGGAGGCAGAAGGATAAGCATCTTCCGGGAGAAAGAGCTTCGCTCCCGGTTTTCCAGGGACTATATAGAATTGATGCAGCAGAGTGATGAGACTCCCATAGACGGCAGCTGTATACCGTGGCGGGTATATGGGGCCACGGAGTGGGAGGAAGTGAGCGAGGGCGGTATTTTTACCGCCCTTTGGAATCTGTCAGGGGCATACAGGGTTGGATTTTCCGTGGATCTGCACAGGATCCCCATAAGACAGGAGACTATAGAAGTCTGTGAACGGTATGACGTAAACCCGTATCGTCTGCTCAGCTCGAACTGTATCCTTGCGGTTTCGGACCACGGCTGGAGACTGTGTGAGAGACTGGCAGAAAGCGGTGTAAAGGCTGCCGTCATAGGCAGAGTCAATCCGGGCATAAAGCGGGAAGTATGCTATGGCAGGGTGAGAGGTTTTATGGAGCGGCCGCGGGAGGACGAGATTCGAAAGATTATACAGGAGGTATTGTGATGAGAGAGAAGATTTTAGCAGTTATGGAGAAGAACAGCAGGATTGATATTAAAGATCTGGCGGTTCTTCTGGGAGAGAGCGAGATTGCGGTTGCCAATGAGATTGCGGATATGGAGAAGGAGCATGTGATCTGCGGTTACCACACGCTGATCAACTGGGACAATACCAGTGAGGAAAAGGTTGTGGCGCTGATCGAGGTGAAAGTGACCCCTCAGAGAGGCATGGGGTTTGATAAGATCGCGGAGAGGATATACCAGTACAGTGAGGTTAACGCCGTATATCTTATGTCCGGTGCCTACGATTTTACAGTATTTATCGAGGGAAAGACCATGCGGCAGGTGGCCCAGTTCGTTTCGGAGAAGCTGTCCCCCATGGAGTCCGTGCTCAGCACGGCGACCCATTTTGTTCTGAAAAAATACAAGGACCACGGAACCGTGCTGGTACAGGAGGTCCAGGATGAAAGGATGCTGATTACCCCATGAGAAACCCGTTATCTGATGTGATCACGGCCATTGAGCCGTCAGGAATCAGGAAATTTTTTGATATAGTCAGTGAGATGAAGGATGCTATTTCTCTGGGGGTAGGCGAGCCGGACTTTGACACGCCGTGGCATATCCGGGAGGAGGGCATCTACTCTCTGGAAAAAGGAAAGACATTTTACACATCCAACGCAGGATTAAGGGAACTGCGGGTGGAGATTACCAATTATTTAAAGCGCCGCTGCAATCTTACATACGATCCGGACAAAGAACTTCTGGTGACCGTAGGCGGCAGTGAGGCCATTGACATCGCTTTGCGGGCCATGCTGAATCCGGGGGATGAAGTCCTAATCCCTCAGCCCAGTTTTGTGTCCTATCTGCCCTGTACGGTTCTGGCCGGAGGCAAGCCGGTGATCATCGAGCTGGAGGAAAAGGATCAGTTCAGGCTGACCCCTGAGAAGCTGAGGGCGAAGATCACGGACAAGACCAAGATCCTCATCATGCCATTCCCCAACAACCCGACAGGCGCCGTCATGAGGAGGGAAGACCTGGAAGCGGTTGCCGAGATTATCCTGGAACACGATTTGTTTGTGCTGTCCGACGAGATCTATTGTGAATTGACATTCGGTTCTCAGCGTCACGTATCCATCGCCGCGCTGCCTGGTATGCAGGAGAGAACCGTGCTGATCAACGGATTCTCCAAGTCTTACGCTATGACCGGGTGGCGGCTGGGATATGCGGCAGCCCCCCATGTGATCCAGGAGCAGATGCTGAAGATTCATCAGTTTGCCATTATGTGCGCCCCCACCACCAGCCAGTATGCAGCGGTTTCAGCCGTAAGGGACGGTGACGGGGATGTGGAGATGATGCGGGAATCCTACGACCAGAGGCGGCGTTTTGTGCTTCATGCCTTTGAGGAGATGGGGCTTACGTGCTTTGAGCCTAACGGAGCCTTCTATGCATTTCCCAGCATCAAGCGGTTCGGCATGACATCCGACGAGTTTGCCACCCGGTTTTTGCAGGAGGAAAAGGTGGCAGTGGTTCCGGGGACCGCATTCGGCGCCTGCGGGGAGGGATTTCTGCGGGTGTCCTACGCCTACTCTTTAAAGAGTCTGAAGGAAGCGCTGGGGCGCATGGAACGGTTTGTGAAGCGGCTTGACGGAAAGGT
>JAAWHK010000131.1 GCA_022795805.1 Hungatella sp.
GGGAGATAACCGGGGCGTAAAAGCCCCAGACTGTATCGGACGTTTCGCACGCTGTACAGGATGGGGCGGACATAGAGGCTTTGCCGGGGACGGGGCGCGCTTTAAGGGAGCGCGGTTCGGATGGCGAAGCTTTGTCTTTTTTATTTCATGGAAAAGTTTGAACCTGTAAACGGAAATCTTAATCTTTTGGAGCAAAATGACTATGACTGGATACGATTTCAGAGAAGATTCCAGATTCAGGGGAATCGAACCTTTCAGCAGAAAGGTGCTTCTGGCGTCTCCCACCATGCACGGGGAGGAGATGAAATTCGTACAGAACGCGTTTGACACCAACTGGATGAGCACGGTGGGAGAGAATATTGACCGGCTGGAGGAGACGGCACGGCAGTATCTGGGGGCGGGCCACGGGGTGGCGCTGTCCTGCGGAACGGCGGCCCTGCATCTGGCGGTAAAGCTGGCGGCCCTGCGCCTGTACAATTCCGGCACCGGAGTATCCACACCGGACGGAGGCGGCAGGGGCGGAAGCCTGTACGGGAGACGGGTCTTCTGCTGTGACATGACGTTTTCCGCCACGGTGAATCCCATCCTGTATGAGGGCGGGGAGCCGGTGTTTATCGACACGGAGTACGACACCTGGAATATGGATCCCCAAGCCCTTGCGAAGGCTTTTTCCCTCTATCCGGATGTGAAGCTTGTGGTTATGGCCAACCTCTACGGCGTTCCCGGGAAGATCGCGGAGATAAAGGAAATATGCCGGGAATACGGCGCGTTTCTCATCGAAGACGCGGCGGAGAGCCTGGGAGCCGTGTATAAGGGCCGGCAGACAGGGACGCTTGGGGATATAGGCGTCATAAGCTTTAACGGCAACAAGATCATCACGGGAAGCAGCGGCGGAATGCTTCTGACCGATAACAGGGAGGACGGGGAGAAGGCCCGGAAATGGTCCACCCAGAGCCGGGAGGACGCTGCCTGGTATGAGCATGAGGAGACAGGCTACAACTACCGGATGTCCAACGTGATCGCGGGAATCGTTCGGGGGCAGTGGTCGCACCTGGAGGAGCATATTGAAGGGAAACGGGTTATTTATGAGAGGTACAGAGAGGGTCTTAAGGACCTGCCTGTGGAGATGAATCCCTATGACAGCGGGAGCAGCCGTCCCAATTACTGGCTCAGCTGCATGCTCATAGACCAATGGGCCATGTGCCGTCAGGTGCGTGGGGAGGAGAGCGCCCTGTGGAGCAGGGAAAAGGGCAGGAGCTGCCCCACGGAGATACTGGAAGCTTTGAAAGCGTTCGGAGCCGAGGGGAGGCCCATATGGAAGCCCATGCACCTGCAGCCCCTGTACCGTCTGAACCCGTTCATAACGGCCGCAGGAAGCGGAAGGGCGCAGACCAACGCGTACATAGACAGCGGAGGAAGGACGGATGCGGGGGCGGATATTTTTGAGAGGGGCTTATGCCTGCCGTCGGACATCAAGATGACGGAGAAAGAGCAGGAAAAGGTGATAGAGATCATACACAGATGCTTTGAGTGACAGGATGATGGGAGAGACGAAAGGGGCATGGGATTGGAGAGAGGGGAACGTGCACAGGCGAAAGGAAAGGGCATCTATGAGGCATACGTAAAGAGGCCGGCGGATTTCGTGCTGGCATTTGCCGCGCTGGTGGTGCTGTCGCCGCTGATTGTGACGGTGTGGGTTCTGGTGAGGGTGAAACTGGGAAGTCCGGTGGTTTTCAGGCAGAAACGTCCTGGACTTAATGAGAAGATTTTTACCATGTACAAATTCCGTACCATGACGGATGCAAGAGACAAAGACGGGAGACTGCTGGCGGATGAAGCGCGGCTGACGAAGTTCGGGAGGCTTTTGAGAGAGACAAGCTGCGACGAGGTGTTGGAGCTGGTGAATATCATAAAGGGCGATCTTTCCTGGTGCGGCCCCCGTCCCCAGCTGGTGCGGGATATGGTGTTCATGACTGAGAGGGAGCGGGTGAGACACAGCGTGAGGCCGGGGCTGACCGGTCTGGCACAGGTGAACGGGCGCAACAGCATCTCCTGGGAGGAGAAGTTTAAGTGGGACCTGAAATACATTGAGGATGGCGTCACATTTGCGGGGGATGTAAAGATCCTTTTAAAGACCGTGGGGAAGGTGTTTGGAAGAGAGGATATCTGTGGGGAAGGGATGGCGACGGCGGAGGATTACGGGGACTATCTGCTGCGGACCGGGAAGGTTGAGAGGGAGGAGTATGAGAGGATGCAGAGATGGGCGGAGGAAATGGTGAAAAGCGGCTGAGAATGTGGTTTGGCGAGTACCATCATCAGTAGAATGTCGTGAGTGGGATGTCATAAAAGAATTGGAATAAAGATATGTCTGGACAGTGTATACAGTTACACATTGCCTTATATAACGACCTGACACCCCGAGCCAGGTATCCCAAGGGGAAAGAAGGCTATAAAAAACGGTGGTCAGAAAGCAGGGAGGCAGCATAGGTGCCAACGCCACGATTGTGTGCGGAAACGTGGTAGCGGGGATACCAGCCAGAGTAGTTGGTGAAATGGATGAGAAAGGACGACAGATACAGTGAAAATTATTATTTCACACGATGTAGACCATTTATATTCTACGGATCACTGGA
>JAAWHK010000037.1 GCA_022795805.1 Hungatella sp.
ACCCCGACTGATTTCCGCTTTAAGGGCTCATCGGAATGTTTGGCATATCTGAACACGGACGGGACATCCCTCCTTCTCTGACTGGTCCGCGACAATCCCCGCCCCAACTTTGCTCACTCAATTAAACAGCAATTTAATAATAGTGCTATTTTGCGCAAGGAATCGTTCTTAACGCTCAAGTTAATGACATTGCCAGTGAACATAGCTCTCAAACTCCGTCATATATGGTCTGAACCGCAGCGGCAGGTGGCCTCTCTGACATACATAGTTGCGCCTCTCCTCTATGGCAATGCTGCTGTGGAAGGTCTTCCACAGATTCTCAAATTTCTCCTGGTCCGTACCCTTTCTCAGCTGTTCCCTCCAGGCGTCGTCCCCGGTCTTAACCACTATCCATCCGTCCCCTGCCCTGTGGACGATCCCCTTCCTTCTCCCCTCGTCGTAGATAATCCAGTTCTCCCCTGACAGCCGGTCGGCAAAATGGGGGGCCATAAGGATCGTCACATCGTTCTTCGGGCCCACGACGGACACCAGAACCCCGTCGGAAGTCTCGGAAAAACGGGCAAACTCTATGAGCAGGTGAGCTTCGTTGGCCACATTCCGGTTCATGTGGAATACCTCATAGACAGCGGGGATCTGGAGCATGTCCGCCACTTTAGAGCCGCAGTTCAGCGCATAGACCAAAAAACGGTAGATTCGGTCCGCCTTCTCCTCCTCCCGGCTGAGGGACGCACGGAACACCATCTCGTAGACCCGCTGCCCCGCCTTCCCATAGATAGCCGCGATCACCTTGTCTGTCTTCTCCTTTGTCACCTCTGCAGGGCAGTACCGGGCAAACATCCGCAGATTCCCCGTGCCCTCCAGTTCCAGGGCCACATTGGCATGGCCCAGTCTGCTCATCCAGGCGTCATAGACCCCGCACAGAATCCCTTCCAAGCTGTCCTCACACAGAAATATCGTCATACATCTCTCCTCCTATATCTGTCCCAGCACCGCCGTCTGCACATCCTCCGCGGTCGGCTGCGGCGCAAGCCAGCCGTCGTCAAACATGGATATCTGTCTGTAGCTGCCGGTATCACCGATATCCCACACCTTCCTTTTCTCCTCCCCCACCAGCTGCCTGCTGATAAAACCCTCGTCCATCTTAACGGGATACATGGTACGGCCCCGGCAGGTGATGAAGTATACGGCCCGCTTTAAAACCACCCCCAGCTTCTTTAAGTCCCCGAAGTCCAGGGCTGCCGTCCTTCTGGCCTCCATGATCCGCTTCGCCGACTTTACCCCGATACCCGGCACCCTGAGAATGGCGGAGTAGGCGGCCCTGTTTATCTCCACGGGAAACAGCTCCATATGGCGCAGCGCCCAGTCGCACTTGGGATCCAGAAGCACATTGAAGTGAGGCTTCCCCTCGCTGAGAAGCTCATCCGCTCCAAATCCGTAAAACCGCATGAGCCAGTCCGCCTGGTACAGCCTGTGTTCCCGCAGAAGCGGCGGCCCGCCGGGAAGCGCGGGAAGGGCGCTGTCGTCGTTAACCCTGACGAAGGCGGAGTAAAACACCCGCTTCAGATCGTAATTCTGATACAGCGCCTCGGCCACCTTGATCATCTGGTAATCGTTCTCCGGGGTTGCGCCCACGATCATCTGGGTGCTCTGGCCGGCGGGCACAAACCTGCGCCCTCTTTCATATGGGATGATCTCCGTCCTCTGAGTCTTAATCCCCCTTTGAATCTGCCGCATAGGCGCCAGTATCCGGCTCCTGTGCTTGGAGGGCGCCAGGCTCTTAAGCCCCTGGGCCGTGGGAAGCTCCAGGTTCACGCTCATGCGGTCTGCCAGAAGCCCCACATGCTCAATCAGCACCGGGTCCGCCCCCGGGATGGCTTTCACATGGATGTATCCGTTAAACCGGCACTGCCCCCGCAGCTTTCTCAGAGTCTGATAGATCAGATCCATGGTGTAATCCGGGCTGTGAAGGATGCCTGAACTTAAAAACAGGCCCTCTATATAGTTGCGCCGGTAAAATTCCATGGTGAGGGTGCACACCTCGTCAGGGGTGAATGCCGTGCGCACCACGTCGTTGGACCGGCGGTTAATACAATAACGGCAGTCGTAGATACATTGATTCGTCAGCAGAATCTTCAGAAGGGAGATACACCTTCCGTCTGCCGCAAAGCTGTGACACAGCCCCGCAGACACCGCATTCCCAAGGGTGCCCTTCTTTCCCTTTCTGTCAACCCCGCTGGACGTACAGGAAACGTCATACTTGGCTGCATCCGACAGCACGGCCAGTTTTTCCTGCAGATTCATCTGTTCCTGGATCAGCATCTTAAGTTCCTCCGTGTTCGAACATCTGTTCTTAGCCGTATTATACCACCGATTTTTCGTTTATGCAACACATTCGCGAACATTTGTTTGTTTTTTCGTCATTTCACAGGATCCGTTTTCTATAGAAAAGAGAGCGGCATCCCCGAATCAAACCGGGACGCCGCCCTCTTTACGCCTGCTCTATTTTTCCCAAACTTCTTTTTGCTCATTGGCGGTGCCGTCCCGGTCCTGCATCTCCATAAGCCCTCTCATATGGGAGAGTCCTCTCAGCACTGCCGTCTTCCCGTCGGGCCAGGGATAGCACTCGATGGTCAGCGTCTGACTGTATCCCACCTCATCCAGGGCCTCCAGAAACGGCCTGAAATCGATCAGGCCCCACCCGGGGTAATTGCGGTTATTATCCGCGATATGAACATGTCTCAGCCTGTCTCTGCACAGAAGCACCGGCTGCTTCCAGTCCGATTCCTCCATATTCATATGGTATGTGTCCAGATGCACCCCAAGTCTGGGGCTTCCCACCTTGTCGATTATCTCCAGCACCTCCTCGGCGCGCCGCAGATAATTGGTCTCAAAGCGGTCTATGGCCTCGATGACGATACTGCCGTTTCCCACTGATGCATAGTCGCACAGCCGGGAGCAGGCGTCGATCATCCTTCTGTCGATCACCTCCCTGGACTCGCCGTCTGGGATCTCCCCCCTCATGGAGCCTATGACGATGCTGCATTCCAGCAGGGAGGCCAGATCCAGCTGATCTTTCAGCCGCTTTATGGCTCTCTCCCTCACATCCCGGTCCGGCGATGTGACGGAAAGTCCCTCCCGCCCGTAAGCCATCCCGGTTCCGATGCTGGATATCATAATCTTTCTCTCCCTGCAGTACTCTCTGATACGGGGACCGTCCACCTCCGACGGCTTCAAAAGATGAAGCTCTATAGAATCAAAACCGTTCTCTGCCAGGAAATCCACGGTCTCATAAATATCGGGATTTACCAGAGGAAACGGTGAGCCCGCAGGCGCGTCAAGCGCGCAGGTCACGCCTATTTTACCTTTCATTTCCATCCCTCCGTTTTCGTCTTCCCTCAGCCCTCCGGCAAAATCCGGCAGCTGACAGACCCGCACCTGTGAGTCCAGGCGGTGACCCTAAGCTTTAAGGGCTCCTCACCGGAATTCTCCGTCCTGATTACCCACTGAACCCTGCGCTCCACAGGCTTCCACATGGCTCTGTCGTGGGACCACTCTCCGTCGCGCCCGAACCGTCCTTCCAGATGACCGATATCCTCTCGGTCCGTACAGCACTCGATGAACAGGTTCCCTGTCTCACCCTCCAGCTTCACCTTTATGGGGTCGGCCCTGCGGACATCCTTTGCCTGGGATGTCAGATAGGTGGGAAGGTAACCGCTGTTTCGAATCACTGCACTGACCTTGTAAATATTTTCTGCCAGGCGGACTGCCTTTGCCTCCCGGATCTCCAGTTTCGGCAAAGCCTTCGCCAGCTTTATGGTAAAGGAGGCCGCCCCGCAGGAAAGCTCTCCGAGGAAGGACTCAGGAGGATTGCGCTCCACGTAGATGCGGTTCCAGCCTCCCACCTCCACCTTTCCCAGCTGGGGATGGTCCACACTCTCCCAGTCTAAGTAGGCCCCGGGGCCCATGGTCTTATCCGCCCATTTTAGGATGGCCAATTCCTTCTCCTCGTCCTTGGCCCCGAAGTGGAACTCCCTAGGTCTATCCACACCGGCCGCATCGTACACGTTCCACAGCTCCAGCATGAAGGAGGGGATTCCCATAAGTTCAAAGGTCATATCGCTCAAGGTGCCGCCCCGCACCCTGCTCTTATCCGGCGTGAAACCGCCGAAGGTAGACATCACCTCGTACCCTAAGTCCTCCTTTCCCATGGCGCCCAGGGCGTTGTATATGGCCAGGTCCGCCCCCAGAAAATGATCGTCGCTTTTGCCGCCAAAGGGGCGCATAATGGCCCCCGCGTTGGTGTGGTAGGAGATGACCCCGGCGATATTGGGGTGGTTCTGGATAAAACAGGCCACGGCCCGGGTCTCAGGCTCCGACAGCGGGAACTCGCACGCCCCGTACTGCAGCTCCTCCGGAAGCCAGTTGGCGGGATAATTCCGGTTTAGGTTCACGTCCCTGGGCAGAGGAATCTCAAATCCGGCCGTATCCCCCTGGATAATCCCCTCCGGGTACATGCGGTAAAAGGTCCCTCGCTTTTCATAGGGCTTCCTGAGAGCCATAAGCCGCGGATCTTTCTCTGACACCTTCCACTCCCCGTCAGGATCCGGCACGCGCATCTGCGCCACCACCCTGTCCCCGTTTATGTCCGCCGGCTTAAGCCCCGGCAGCGGCTGACGTTCGTCCCTGGGGTATTTTCCGTTGGAAACGCCCTGAAGTCCCGTCTTCATAACCGTCTCCACCCCGTCAGGGTTCACCCTGGGAACGATGTAGAACACCACATCCCTCACCAGCGCGGTCATATCCTCGTCTTTACCGTAAGAATCCACCAGCTTTAAGGCCAGGCACAGGGCCGCGTTGGTGCCGCAGAACTCCTCCGCGTGGGTGCAGGCCTCCGCATAGTACCCCGGTTTCTTCTCCGGTGCCCCGAAGCCAAAGTCCGTAATCTCCAGAACAGGTATGTCCCTGCCCTCGTGAGTGGTCCCAATGCTGCCGAGCCGGCAAAGCTCCGGCGCATCCCCGGCAATCTTCTTTAAGACGCTCATCAGCTCCTCATAATCATAGTAGTAATCAATCCGCACGTCCCGGATCACATCCATCTCCATCTTCCCCTTTCCCCAAAACAACCTGATTTCCGGTTCCCGACGCCCCGGCCCCATCCGGATGCCTCATCTTTTGACCGGCCTCTCAGGGTACTCCCGCTTATCCGGCACCATGGCCTCGTACCGCTTTCCCTCCATGGTTCTGTCAAATTCCTCTTTCGCCCTGCAAACCAGCTCCGGCTCCGTCAGAAACCGCAGAACCGTCAGGGCCGTCATCCGCGCGCCGTTTATCATGCTCTTGAAACCGATGTCCATCCCCGCCACAGCCGTCACCTGCCAGCTGTGGTAATTGGCCCCTATGGGGAAACAGGCCCCCTTGTAGAAACAGGAAGGACACATGTGGGACACGTCTCCCAGATCTGAAGAGCCGTAATCATTGTCCCGGTCCACATCCATGACACCCACATGGAGCTGCGTGTCCGGGGCGCTCTGCGACAGCGCCACCGACGCCTTCCACTCCCCCGGGATGGTTTCATTGAGACTGCGCGCATAGGCGATGTCCTCCTCGCTCCAGGGCTCCATAGGTATGGCTCTCATGGATGCGTCCACCACGTCCGCCACCACATGGTTGTTGAGAACCGGGTAGCAGCCTCCCAGCCGCTCGATCTCCACCCGGGTGTCCGTCATCATAGCCGCTCCCCTGGCGATATTGTGAAGCCGTCTCTCCACATCCGCCATGGTGTTGATGTCAAAAGAGCGGAAGGTGTACTTCACGGCCGCGTAATCGGGAACCACGTTGGGGGCGCTGCCTCCGTCTGTGATGCAGTAGTGGATCCTCACGTCCGGGGGAACATGCTCCCTTAGGTAGTTGGCGGCCACGTCCATAAGCTCCACCCCGTCCAGGGCGCTTCTGCCCAGATGGGGATCGCAGGCCGCGTGGGAACTTTTGCCGTAAAAGCGGAATATCTGGCTGTTGGCCCCTGTGAGAAGGCTGTAGGAGGAGCGGTTAAACTTCCCCGGATGCCAGCACAGGGCGATATCCAGCTCCTTAAAAGCTCCGCCTGCGGCCATGGCTCCCTTGCCTCCCACCGTCTCCTCCGCGGGACAGGCGTAGAATACAACGGTACCCTTTAAGTTTTTCTCCCTCATCTCGTCCCGCAGGCCTATGAGCGCGCCTATGTCCGACGGGCACATGAGGCAGTGGCCGCATCCGTGGCCCCAGCCCCCTTCCTCTGCCGGCTCCCGGCTGCACACATCCTTCTGGCTCAGACCCGGAAGGGCGTCAAACTCTCCCAGAAGGCCGATCACAGGACTTCCGGAGCCCCACTGGGCTCTCAGGGCGGTGGGAAGCCCGCCGCAGCCCCGCTCCACCTCAAATCCCGCCTCCTCCAAAAGGTCGGCGCAGACATCGGAGGCGATAAACTCGTTATACCCGCTTTCCGGATTCTCCCATATTTTCCTGGCTGCCCGGATAAGGGCATCCTTCTCCTGGTCAATTCGTTTAAAACTAATATCTCCTAACATATCACTGCCCCCATTTCCTTTGTGATGAAGACTTTATCCCTGGTAATATCCTCCAGGCTGAGACATCCTGTCATGCGCATGGCATTTTTCAGCTCCCAGATGATCTTCTGGAGACAGACGGACACGCCGTAGCTCTCCGCGCCCTCTGCCGCCACCATAACCGGCCTTCCGATAAGCACCCCGTCCGCTCCCAGGGCCAGGGCCTTGAACACATCCTCCCCGTGGCGGAAACCTCCGTCGATGTAGATTTTTATGTGGTTTCCCACGGCCCTCTTGATATCCGCCAGCACCTCGATGGTTGCCAGGGACTGGTCCAGGCTGTTCCCCGCGTGGTTGGATATGACGATGCCGGAAGCTCCGGACTCGCAGGCTTTCACGGCTCCCCGGGGAGTCATGATTCCTTTCAGAATATAAGGCTTGTCCGTGACGGAAAAGATCTCCCTCAGCTGCCGGGCCGATTTCGGCGTCACGATGCCGGGCAGAGAGTCGTACTTCCCGTTGATAGACATATCTCCCAGCCCCACGCAGTCAATGTCCGTGGCGATGGCCGCGACGCCTGCCTCATGGGCCATCCTTATCTTCTCCTTCATAAGCGGAGCCTCCCAGGACTTGACCGTGGCCACTCCCCGGCCGCCTCTCTCCTTTATGGCCCTGAGTCCGTCCTCGTAAAAATGTACCAGAGGATGGTGCCTGGAATCCGCGATCCATCCGATAGCGCCTACCCGGGCACACCCGTCGATAACCGCCTTGGTATATCCGTAGTCGTCGCTGTCCGTGGCCCTGTTGTCCACCCTCTCTGCCCCCGGGCGCTTAAAGTGGCTGTCCGGAAACGCGTTTTTCACCCACGCGATGGGAGCATTAAACACGGGAGCGCTCATGGTCTGCCCGAAAAACTCACAGGAGGTATCCACCTCGTCCCCGTTTGCGCCTTCATACATGGTGTCGCACGCAAGCCGTATGTGCTGCAGCTGCCGGTAATTTCTCTCCCCGCTCTTTCCCCGCTCACTGGAGACAAAGCCGCATTTAGGCCTGGCGCTGTCGCACTCATAGCAGGCCCTGCATCTGGGAGCCACCCTGGGACGCGCTTCGTCCAGGATCCTCCTCCACTCCTGCCTCAGCTCCATATACATCATTTCTGTCACGTCTTTTGCCATATGTACCCCCTGTCCTTGAAGAAAGAGATTAAAATTCTTTCGTAATATAGATTTTGTCCCGGGTTATGTCTTTTAAGGTGAGACAGCCTGTCATGCGCATGGCATTCTGCAGTTCCCAGATCAGTTTCTGCATGTAAATGGAAACGCCGTAGGCCTCCCCGCCCTCCGCTGCCACCAGGAAGGGGCGCCCCACCAAAACGCCGTCAGCGCCCAGCGCTATGGCCTTAAACACGTCCTCACCGTGGCGGAATCCCCCGTCAATATAGATTTTGATGTCATCTCCCACCGCTTTCTTAATATCGGCCAGCACCTCGATGGTAGCCAGGGACTGATCCAGATTATTGCCCGCATGGTTGGACACAACGATAGCGGAGGCTCCGGCCTCGCAGGCCTTCACTGCGCCCTGAGGGGTCATAATCCCCTTGAGGATGTAGGGTTTTTCGGTGACGGAAAAGATCTCCTTCAGCTGCCGCGCAGACTTGGGGTTGGTAAGACCCGGGAGCGTATCATACTTTCCGTTGATGGACATGTACCCCAGCCCCACACAGTCGATATCCGTGGCGATGGCGATGGCTCCGGCCTCCTGGGCCATTCTGATTTTGTCGGACAATTTTTCGTCGTCCCAGGACTTGATGGTGGGAACTCCCAGGCCTCCCCTCTCCTTTATGGCCCTTAAACCGTCTTCATAGAAATGGACCAGAGGATGGTGTTTGGAGTCTGCCACCCACCCGATGGTTCCCACATCGGCACAGCCGTCAATCAGTGCTTTGCTGAACGCATAATCGTCGCTGTCAATGGCTTTGCCGTCCACGTTCTCCACGCCCGGCTTCTTAAAGTGGGTGTTAGGGAGCACGTTGCCGATCCACGCGATAGGGGCGTTAAAGATAGGCGCCCTCATCCTGTGGCCGAAGAAGTCGCTGGAAGAATCGATCTCATCCCCGTTGCCTCCCTCATAGATGGTGTCGCAGGCCAGCTTGATCTGCTGAAGCTTTGCGTAGTTGCGGATTCCGCTGTGGCCTCTGTCACTGGAGACGAAGCCGCATTTCGGCCTCACGCTGTCGCACTCCCGGCACGCCCGGCACCTGGGGCCCACCCTGGGTCTGGCCTCATCGCATATCCTGTTCCACTCGTTTCTCACCTGCATATACATCATCTTTGTTACGTCCCTGTTCATAGTTCCCTCCTGAATCGTTTTTCATAGATTACCTTTGATCTTCCAAAAATCGTTCTCTCACGCTGGGCCTTCAGCCCATCTCACAGGCTGTGGCCGCCTGCCGGCTGGCACACCGCAGAAGACCGTTTAATCCCGACATATCATCTGCCTGCTCTTTTATCACCATCTGCAGATTCTCCCCGGCTCCGGGAATCGGCGCGAAAGCCTCGTACAAAAGTCTGGCAAACCGCTTTTTCACATCCAGCCCTTTTCCGGCAGCCGTATACACCAGCGCCAGCGCCCCGAAATTGTCGCTGTGACAGTCCCCGGCCAGCTCCTTTACCACCACCGTGGACGCAGGGGCATCCAGGCCAAAGCCCTCCCCCACAGCCTTCTTGATCCCCGCAACCAGGTCTCTTATCTGCTCCCTTTCACAGCCTTCTTTTATGTATGCGTACACATGCGTCATTCCTTACCCCTCCAATCCCTTATACCAGCCAGGGAGTACTGTTCTCTCCCCGGGTTTCATCCAGATGCCTCACTGCCGGGGCATTGTATTTTAAAAGCACCCCGTTTACCGCCTCATTCTCATACCCGTGTTCCTTCATATGAAAGTACACATGGCCGATATCCTCCGGATCCACAAGGGCACAGAGCCGCTGGTACATAAGTTCCCCGGCCTTCTTCCTGTATTCGTAGGGCGTCCCCGCAGGCGTGTACAGCACCGGGAAAAAGCAGTGGTGCACCCGCTCGTTGGCCTCCGTCTCACAAAAAGCCTCCAAAACCACCAGAACATCGGACTCCTCCATATTAAGCCCGTCACAGAGACTGGACTTCGCAGCTTTTATAATCTCCCTCTTTTTGGCGCTGTCCGCATACCGGTCCGCCACATAAAGTACCAGTGTGGTCATGTTCCATTCCTCCTTCTACTGTTTATCCTGATTCAGAGAGTTTAAGTAGGCGATTGTCCCGGCATCCTCACACCGCATAAGCCCGTCAACGGAGATAAGCGGGTTTTCATGCTCCTCCAAAATCACCACGGCATTCTCCGTCTCTCCCTCCCCGAAAGCCGTGTCGCAGGCCTCCTTAAAAAGCCTGACAAAATCGCCTTTGTTCGTCATCCCCTTGCCCGCCGCGGTGTAGCACAGCATGATTTTCGATTTTTTCATCACGCTGTCACAGTGATCCCCGTCGAATTCGTGGAGATACACATGCTCAAACTCCGGCGCAAGCTTAAGTCCCAGGGTTTCGCATTTTTCACACTCCCTGATAAACCGGGCTTTCTGCTCATCCGAATATCCTTTTGGAATAAATCCCACCAACATGGCCATAAGTTTTTAACCTCCTATTTAAAGTACTGTTCCTCCATCTTCTGAATATGCTCCAGCGCCCCTTTGTCGCAGGTGCTCTGAAGAAATGCCTCCGCCATTTCACATGCCTTCTGGGGCGTCACCGCCATGGCCCCCATGGCCATCACGTTGGCCTGGTTATACGTATAGATCCGTTCTGCCGTGAAGATGCTCTCACAGGGCACGCAGTAGATGCCCTTTATCTTGTTGGCAGCCAGAGATACGCCGGCTCCGCTGCCGCACATAACGATACCGCGCTCACACTGTCCGCTTAAAATCTTCTCCGCCACGCCTCTCACCGTGTCCAGAAAATAGAACCCGCTGTCCTCAGGCCGTGTCTGCCCTGCATCAAATACCTCATATCCCTTGCCGGTCAGGTATTCTTTAACCGCTTCCTTCAAAAGAAACGCCGAACCCTGGCCCCCAATC
This sequence comes from Hungatella sp., assembly GCA_022795805.1. Classification (GTDB taxonomy): domain Bacteria; phylum Bacillota; class Clostridia; order Lachnospirales; family Lachnospiraceae; genus UBA3402. Next base: position 10,649 of record JAAWHK010000037.1, read on the forward strand.
ACAACTCTCATCCTCTCATCCTTTCATTGTCTGCCCCTGTTTTATACCTCTTTCAACAGGCTTTCCCTCTTGGGAGGCAGGATTTTCTTCGCCTCCATCTGCTTTGCCATCTCCTTTTTCTCACTCCCGTATATATGGCAGGCCACATAGTGCCCCTCCCCCACGTCCTCCAGCGCCGGCCGCTTATCACTGCACAGCTCTGCGGCGTACCTGCACCGCGTGGCAAAGGGACATCCCCTGGGCGGGTCAATAGGGGTGGGCACATCCCCCTCTAAAATCACCTTCTCCCTCTTAAAGGCAGGGTCCGGGATGGGAATGGCCGAGATGAGTGCTCTGGTGTAGGGGTGCAGCATGTTCTCAAAAAGCTCCCCTTTCTCCGACAGCTCCACCATATTGCCCAGGTAGATAACGCCGATACGGTCGCACAGATGCTTTACCACACTTAAATTGTGGGAGATGAAGATGTAGGTGAGACCGAATTTCTCCTGGAGCTCCTTCATCAGGTTAAGGATCTGGGCCTGAACCGACACATCCAGCGCCGAGACCGGCTCGTCGCACACCAAAATCTCCGGGTTTAAGGCCAGCGCCCTGGCCACGCCGATCCTCTGCCTCTGACCGCCGGAAAACTCATGGGGATACCTTCCGTAGTAATCCTCCGGCAGCCCCACGTCTCTCATCAGCTGTCTGGCCCGCTTTTCGTTCTCATCCCCTGTCCCCATTCTGTGGACCACCATGGGCTCGCATATACTCCTGCCGATGGTAAACCTGGGGTCCAGCGTGGAGTAGGCGTCCTGAAAGATCATCTGTGCCTTCTTCCTGTACTGGAAAAGCTGCTCTTTGCTGTATCTCCAGATATCCTCCCCCTTGTACAGAATCTGTCCCGATGTGGGGCGTTCCAGCCGGACCACCGCCCGGCCTGATGTGGATTTGCCGCAGCCCGATTCCCCCACGATCCCCAGGGTCTCCCCTTTGTACACGTCGAAGGAAATTCCGTCCACCGCCTTCACGCAGTTTCTCTGGGACCATACCTTCCCTTTTACTTTCATTTTAATGGGGTAATGGATTTTCAGATCCTTTACCGACAGAATCACTTCTCTCAATCCTTATCCCTCCCTGCAAAGTGGCACCGCACCTTTCTGTTGTTCCCTGTGTCATAGAGTTTCGGGGCCTGCCGAAGACAGATATCCCCGCACTTTTCGCATCTCGGCGCAAATCGGCAGCCTTCGGGGAAATTCACCGCGCTGGGCACGGAACCTTTGATGGCATAGAGACGATCAACATCCTCATGAAGCTTTGGGATGGATTTCAAAAGTCCCTGGGTGTAAGGGTGTCCGGGATCTGCGAATATCTCCTCCACGGACCCGTACTCGATGGCCTGCCCCGCATACATCACCAGCACATTGTCCGCCATTTCCGCCACCACCCCCATGTCGTGGGTAATCAGGATAATCGCCGTGCCGAATTTCTCCTTTAACTCTGTCATGAGCCGCAGAATCTGTGCCTGAATGGTGACATCCAGGGCTGTGGTGGGCTCGTCCGCGATGAGAATCCGGGGATTGCAGGACAGGGCCATGGCGATCATCACCCTCTGGCGCATGCCCCCCGACAGCTGATGGGGATACTGGTCCATAACCAGATCCGGCGAGGGGATGCCTACCAGCTTTAACATGTCGATTCCCCGATCTCTGGCCTGCTTTTTGCTGATTTTCCCGTGGTAGTGCAGGATCTGATGGATCTGCTGACCCACCGTGAACACAGGATTCAGGGAGGTCATAGGCTCCTGAAAAATCATGGATATGTCGTTTCCCCTGACACTCTGCATCTGCTTCTCCGTCAGATCCAGGAGATTCTGACCCTGAAACATTATCTCGCTTCCCGGTTCGATTTTTCCCGGCGGGCTCTGGACAATGCCCATAACGGATAAGGAGCTGACGCTCTTGCCGCAGCCCGATTCCCCCACAATGGCCAGGGTCTCCTTCTCTCTCAGGCTGTAGCTCAATCCGTCCACGCTGTGAACCACGCCCTCCTCCGTGTAAAAATACGTTTTAAGATTTTTTACTTCCAAGATTTTGTCTTCCATTGTCTCACCCCCGTTCAGCTGTTCTTAAGTTTCGGGTCCAAAGCGTCTCTCAGGCCGTCCCCCACCATGCTGAAGCTGAGTACCACCAGGGTAATGGCAATTCCGGGGATAATGGCATGAATCGGCTGCAGCCGTATCATCTCCCTGGCCTGGTTCATCATGGCGCCCCACTCAGCCGTGGGAGGCTGCACCCCCAGCCCCAGAAACGACAGGGAGGAGGATGTGAGAATCGCATTGCCCAGCGCCAGCGTCACATCCACAATAATCAAAGACATGCAGTTTGGCAGAATGTGGGTAAGAATAATCCGCATGTCGCTGGCCCCAAATATATGGCAGGCCTGCACATACTCTCTTCTCTTAAGGCTCATGACCATGCCCCGGGTTCGGCGGGCCATGCCCGGAATGGAAAAGAAGGAGATGGCGATAATGGTATTGACGGTTCCCGTCCCCAGGATGGCAACCACCAGAATCGCCAGGAGAAGACCGGGAAATGCCATGAGAATGTCCACAAACCGGGACATAATACTGTCTGTCCGCCCTCCGAAGTATCCGGCCGCAAGCCCCAGAAAGATACCCGCCGCCGATCCCATGGCCACCGCCAGAAAGCTTACCAGCATCGTGGTGCGGGCGCCGTAGACCATCCGCACCAGGGTATCTCTCCCCAGATTGTCCGTGCCCAGCCAGTGTCCCGGCCCGGGAGGCAGGTATTTGTCGCCCAGAGATACAGCAAAGGGATCCCCCGGGATAATCAGAGGGCCGAAAATGGCCACGATAAAGAAGGTTATGAGCACCAGACTTCCCATTATGGTGGACGGCCTCCCAACGAAACGCCTCAAAACGGGATTCTTAATCATTTTCTTCATAAAATCACCTTTTCGTCCAATTTATGGTATATGCCAGTTGCATGAAACAGGCTAATGTTAGTTATATGTGATCCGCGGGTCAAACAGGCCGTAGCACAGATCCGTGATCAGATTCACCGCCACAAAAATCAGCGCAAACAAAAGGATTGTTCCCTGAACCACCGGGTAGTCCCGGCTCATGACGCCCGACACCATGTAGCTTCCCATGCCGTTGATGGAGAAGACCGACTCCGTGATGGCCGCGCCTGTGAGAAGGGAACCGAACTGAAATCCTATGACGGTCACCACCGGAATCATGGCGTTTCGAACCGCGTTCTTGTAGATCACCACATGCCTGGGGATTCCGCACGCCCAGGCCGTCCGTATATAGTCCTCCCCCATAACATCCAGCATGGAGGATCGCATGGTCCTGGAAATGGTGGCCACAGACTGGACGGACAGGGAAACCACAGGGAGAATATAGTGCTTCCATGTGGCCAGTCCCATGACAGGAAGCCACTTAAGTTCAACGCCAAACACCACCATCAGGATGATGCACAGAAAAAATATGGGGGTTGAAACCGCTATGAGGGACAGAACCATGATCAGGCTGTCCAGGGCCTTTCCCCGATGCAGCGCTGCGGTCACTCCCAGCCCGATCCCCACAGCCGTGGACACTGCAGCCGCGATCACCGCGATCCTGAACGTGTTGGGGAAGCGGTCCCCGATCTCCTTTGAGACGGGAAGATTTCTAAAGTAGGTTCGTCCCATGTCGCCTCTCAGCAGATTCTTTACGTACACCACATACTGGACGACAATGGGCTTGTCCAGGCCAAACTTTTCGGACAGCTCCCTGTACTGCTCCTCCGTAGCTTCCTCTCCCAGAATGTTGCGCACCGGATCGCCGGGAACCATCCTGGTGAGGGACACGATGAGGAAGGAAACAATCAAAAACACCGGGATAATCTGTATCATACGTTTTGCTATATATTCGATCATATAACCTCCGCTCCTTTGACATACTGACCGGATCCCATTTTGCCGGATGAACGCGGCCGGTCTCCGTCAGCACACTGGTAGCATGGCCGGGAGGCAGCAACCCCGCTGCTCAGGCAGCGGGGTTGCTGGTCTGCACTCCGCTTCGGTCGGTGCCGGCCATACGCCGACGGCGCACAGCACCCCTGGCGGCCATGTCCTTTTACTTTCTGATAACTGCCTGATCAAATTCCAAAACTCCGCCGGCGTTGCACCACAGACCGTCGATCTTGGAAGAGTAGCACAGGATATCAACCATCTCCGCGATGTTAATCTGCGGCGGATCCTCCTTGTAGCAGATATGCTGAATCTCCTGGAAAATCTTAAGCCGCTCCGTATCGTCCATGGTTGCATTGCCCTTGGCCGACAGTTCATCCACCTTGGCATTGCTGTAGAAACCATTGTTCTGTGCGGAGTTGGTTCCGTCCGGGGAAGTCTCATACCAGGTATGTACCACGCTTCCGAACTCACGGGTTCTGCCGCCGGTCTCCTTCACAAACAGAGGATAATCAAAGTCTTCGATCTTGCTGCCTCCGATCTTCTCCTGGTACACGGAATCCTCCACAGGGATAACCTCCGCCTTCACGCCGATCTCTGCCAGCTGGGCCGACACGGCTTCTGCCAGCTCCACGTACTTGTACCCGGTGGTGGAGGCATAGATACGGGTCTCGAAGCCGTCTGGATATCCCGCCTCTGTCAGCAGCTCCTTCGCCTTGGCCTGATCCTGATCAATATGGCCCTCATCCAGAAATCCCCAGATCACATGGCTGGAGAATCCTCTTACTTCGTTGAAAAACTCCCCATAAAGATTCTTTGCGATGGCGTTTACATCCAGTGCGTAGACCAGAGCCTGACGGACTTTCACGTTGGACATGATGGGATCATTGCACCCGAACCGCACATTGTAGATGGAACAGTTGTCAGACCCTCTCACCACGAAGTCCGGATTGTCCTTCAAAAGCTGGGCCGACTCCGCTGACAGCCCGTAGGCCACATCCACTTCCCCTGCCTCCAGAGCTGCCGCCCGTGCGGACGCGTCGGGAATAAACACAACCTTTAAGTAGGGCGTTTTCGCATTCTCCCCGGTGACGGATACCGTATAATAGTTGGGATTGGCCTCCAGAAGCACATATTCCCCTGATTTCCACTCCTTGATCTGGTAAGGGCCGGAGGAGTTCATGGTTTCATAGGACCATCCCAGCTCATCCAGACTGTGATTCTCCAGAAGTTCTGCATCCCACACACCGGAACTGTAGCTGCAGATAATGCGCATCATGGACGGCGCCGGCTCATAGGTGGTAATGGAAAAATGCATATCATCAATGTAGTCCACACTCTTAAACTGCTGATAGTGGCCCTTGGGCACCGCCAGAGGATCTGCCTGGTCAAACGGCACCAGTACGTTGAATGTGGCCACAATATCCTTTGCCGTGATGGGATTGCCCTTGGCAAACTTCATGCCCTCCTTGAGGGTGAAGGTCCATGTGAGATCGTCGTCTGAAACCTCATAATCCGTGATCAGGGCCATGGCCACCTCCTCTGCGAACTCGCTGTCCGGCGGAGCCAGCACCAGCTCATTGACCATCTGGGTCGTCTCCATCATGGTCATGAAGGAAGGTGTGGTGGTTCTCATAGCCAGCCCGCACAGAGACGGCGGTTCCTGGTCAATAGCCAGAACGATCGTATCCCTGTACTCGTCGGAAACCACGGTTTCATCCGAGTTATCCTGACTCTGCCCGCCGGATGCCTGTGTATCCTGTGCAGGAGTCTGGCCGGAATTGCCCTGTCCGCTGTCCTTAGACGAGCTGCCGCAGCCGGCAGCGGATGCGGTCATAGCCGTGCAGAGCAGTAATGCGGCGATTCGCTTCAAAAGAATGTTTCTTTTCATAACATCGTCCTCTCTTTAAATTGTAAAAATTTTATTGGTTTCACCAACTTACCTTGCAGCTGCAGCCGGTAATTCTGATGGATACAGCATAACCTGTAATCTATGGTTTTGTCAATGATTTTTTGTTTAGATATTAAATTTCAGAATATTCAGTCAACAATACTTTTAACTCTATCCGCTTTTTTTATAGATAAATATATCCAAATTATCGGCGTATATAATCTGATTTTTGTAATATTTATTTCAATTATGCGGTTGATATTTAGAATATTTTGTGTTATTCTTTAATTAACGTTTTATTTAATAGTTTTACCTTTAAATCATCGGTGTGTGTTGCCACCGCCGTACCATATTATCCCATATCCTGAGGTATGGGCGCGTATTTAAGGAGGATCCCATGACCATAGCAGAGCAAAACCAAAAATATATGGACGACATGGCGCTGACCATGCAGCTGATCAATCAGCGTCCCGGGCGTATGATACAGCTGGCGTCCCTGTTGAATCGTTACGCTTCTAAACCAAAGTACTTTGGAGACAACGATTATATCACCCTGATCGAGATGGGAATTCTCGTCTACATAGCCTCCTTTCCCGGCGTCACCAACGCCACTCTGTGCGAACAGTTCGGCCGCACCAAAGGCGCCATCTCACAGCTCATACGCAAGCTGGAAGACAGAGGCTATATCCAGCGGGAGCCCAAGCCTGAGGATGCCAAGTCCTTTCTCTTCTATCCTTCCCTGAAAGGCATGCATTTAATTCAGAAAATCAATGAAAACGATCAGCAGGACACCAACGGAACGCTGATCCGTCTTCTCCAGATATGCCCTCTCGAAGATATCCAGACTTTTTTCCGCATGGTCGATATCTATATCACCATCCTTATCGCCCAGATTTCCGAGGAGAACCAGGCTGCATCCGGCGCGGACCCGCAGTAACCCCCGCAAAGTGTTTTGGTTTGCAAGTTCCTTTAAAGTCAAAAAAAGAGCCCAGCCGAAGCTGTGCTCTTTTCGTCTTGCCGTAATTCAATTATGTCTGTCCCACTCTATACCAGTATATTCAGCATAGATACCGCATAGTAGTTGCTCAGGTTATACGCGCCGCTCTTGGCGAAGCTGGCAAACTGCATGAAGGAATCGGACATCGTCGACTGCTTCTTCGCGGATCCGTAAGTAGTCGATTCGCTGGTGGCCTTCTTGATCTCCTCCGCTTCGGGAGCGTCGTTGCCCAGAATGCTCACGACAGAGGAATCCAGGCTGGAAGTGGCCTTGTTGCCCACCCGGTCAGCCATTCCGTACTGTCCGCCGATCAGGTACTTAACTTCCTCAGGATCCTTCTCCAGGGCTTCCCTGAGTCCGTCCTCGTCCACCTGGAGACGGCCGTTCTTGTCAACGCTCATGCCCAGCGCCTTCAGAGTCTTCTCGTTGGGGATCCCCCTCTGAAGACCTTCCAGCTGAGCCGAAACGCCTGAACCGTGCTCCACATTCTGTTTCAGATAGTCAACAGCATAATTATAATCTTTTACAAAATCCTGCACCGCAGAAATAACTTCGTCCTGAGCCTTCTTCACGTCCTCGTCTGTGGCCTGCCCGTTAGCCGCCTTGTTCATTACATCGTCAAGCTTGGAGAAAACGTTGTCTTTCTCGTAAATCTGCAGCTTCTGGGAGGAAGCTTCCAGTTCTTCCAGCGCCGTCTGATACCCCCTCAAAAATCCGGAGGCGTTGCTGGCGGTGGTCGCCGTCTTGTTGGAGCCGGACGTGGAACTGCTGGGCTTATCGGTCTTGTCTGTCTTATCGGTCTTGTCTGTGCTGCCGATCCCAAGCTCCTCTTTCAGCTTCTCCGCTTCCGCTTCCGCGTTCTCCTTCCAGGAAGTGTTGAGGGAACTGTAACCGTTATAACTGTAGTTATTGTAGTAGTTTGATGAAATTCCGCTGACTGCCATGATTAATCTCCTTTCCGGTATCGAAATACCTGATTTTACTGCGGCCGCCCCGCCTTCCCTGGCAGACTTCCGCAATCCGTAAATACACTATATATATCGGTATTTTCAAGGAAATTATAAGAAAATCCCTGGCAAAAATATGCACGGCCGTGCCTCTCAGTCATTCCAGGCCGACAAAACGGTGCGTCCCTCCCTAAGGGTCGCCGGCATATCGATGATCCTCTGGTTTTCCGATCCCCTGAAATTCAGCATCAGGTTTTTCTTCTCCCGGATGAACCTTCCGTCCACGAGAATGTCAAGCATCCCCAGAATCTCATCGGTGACGCCGCAGTAGCGGATGCCGCCGGGGCACAGATCCGTCTCTAAGGTAAACCCTGTATAGCACCAGATATCCTTTGACGGATACGTCTTTCTCACCTTCCGAAGAAGGCCTGCCAGTTCCGTCTGGTTCTCCGTCTCCATAGGCTCCCCTCCCAGAAGGGTCAGTCCCTGGATAAATTCCGGCTTCAGCGCCTCCAGAATCTCCCTCTCGGTCTCCTCCGTATACATCCGTCCGTAGTGAAAATCCCATGTCTCCGGCTGAAAGCAGCCGGGGCAGCAGTTGGTGCAACCCGACACAAACAGTGTCACCCGCACCCCCGCGCCGTCGGCAATATCCCACTTCTTAATATTGCTGTAGTACATCCCCCACTCCTTACAGGTGCAGCACCCGGTCCTTGATCTCCTGGGTTCTGCCCTGATTCCAAAACTGAGTTCCTATGTAGCCGCAGGTCCTTCTGGCCACATTCATCTTGTCCTGATCCCTGTTGCCGCACTGAGGGCACTCCCACACCAGCTTCCCGTGGTCGTCCTCCACGATACGGATCTCACCGTCAAACCCGCACTTCTGGCAGTAATCGCTTTTTGTGTTCAGCTCCGCGTACATGATATTCTCATAGATATGGTTCAAAACCGCCATAACCGCAGGGATGTTGTTCTGCATATCCGGCACCTCCACATAGCTGATGGCGCCTCCCGGGGACAGTGCCTGAAACTTGGCCTCGATGGACAGCTTGTCAAAGGCATTGATCTCCTCGGTCACATGGATGTGGTAGCTGTTGGTGATATAGTTCTTGTCCGTCACGCCCTCGATGATGCCGAACCGCTTCTGAAGGCACTTGGCGAACTTGTAGGTGGTGGATTCCAGGGGCGTGCCGTACAGGGAGAAATCGATATTCTCCTTCTCCTTCCAGCCCTTACAGGCATGGTTCAGCCTCTCCATCACCTGCAGCGCAAAGGGCATGGCCTCCGGATCGGTGTGGGACTTGCCCGTCATATAGTACACGCACTCGTACAGCCCCGCATACCCCAGAGAGATGGTGGAGTATCCGCCGTACAGCAGCCTGTCAATGGTCTCCCCCTTCTTCAGCCGGGCAAGGGCGCCGTTCTGCCACAGGATAGGGGCCACGTCGGAAAGCGTCCCCTTCAGCCGGTTGTGACGGCACATGAGGGCTCTGTAGCACAGCTCCAGCCGCTCATCCAGAATCTCCCAGAACTTATCCATATCCCCGCCGGAGGACAGAGCCGCGTCCGGAAGGCTGATGGTCACCACGCCCTGGTTGAACCTGCCGTAATACTTGCCCTTTCCGGTCTCAGGGTCCACGTAAGGGGTGAGGAAGCTGCGGCAGCCCATGCAGGTGTAGCAGTGGCCGTCGCCGTTCTTATCCACCTTGTTCTGCATCATGATCTTCTCGGAAATGTAATCCGGCACCATCCTCTTGGCCGTGCACTTTGCCGCCAGCTCCGTCAGGTAATAGTAGGGCGTGCCCGGGCGGATGTTGTCCTCCTCCAGCACGTAGATAAGCTTGGGGAATGCCGGGGTGATCCACTGCCCCTTCTCGTTCTTCACACCCTGGATCCTCTGATGCAGGGTCTCCTCTATGATCATGGCCAGATCGTGTTTCAGCCTGCGGTCCCCTCCCGCCTCGTTCAGGTACATGAACACGGTGAGGAAAGGCGCTTGTCCGTTGGTGGTCATAAGGGTGATGACCTGGTACTGGATGGTCTGGATCCCCTTCTTCACCTCGTCTCTGAGGCGTTTCTCCACGATGGCCTCCATCTGCTCCTTAGTGCCCTCGCACCCCAGCTCCTTCAGCTCCTCCCGCACCTCCAGCACAATCTTCTGACGGCTCACATCCACAAACGGCGCCAGATGGGTCAGGGAAATGCTCTGGCCGCCGTACTGGGAGGACGCCACCTGGGCGATGATCTGGGTCGCGATGTTGCAGGCCGTGGAGAAGCTGTGGGGCTTCTCGATGAGGGTGTCGCTTATGACCGTGCCGTTCTGCAGCATATCCTCCAGGTTCACCAGATCGCAGTTGTGCATATGCTGGGCAAAGTAGTCCGCGTCGTGAAAATGGATGATCCCCTCCTCGTGGGCCTGAACCACCTCCTGGGGAAGCAGAAGCCGGTTGGTTATGTCCTTGCTGACCGCGCCTGCCATGTAATCCCTCTGAACGCTGTTGACCACAGGATTCTTGTTGGAGTTCTCCTGGAGCACTTCCTCGTTGCTGCACTCAATCAGGCTTAAGATCTGCTGGTCCGTGCTGTTGGCCTTGCGGACCAGTTGCCTTTTATAGCGGTATGTGATATAATGGTTGGCGACTTTGTACGCATCATGGCGCATAATCTCCTCTTCCACCATATCCTGGATTTCTTCCACACCTGCGGCCCTGTTTAACTCCCGGCATTTTGCTGTCACGGCCTGGACGATTTTGCCGATCTGAGCTTTCGTCAGATTCTCTTCTTCCTTGACCGTCCGGTTGGCCTTCTCCACCGCACTCTGGATCTTCTCTGCCTCGAAGCTGACTTCCTTACCGCTTCTCTTTATGATATTCATAGATTACACCCCATATCTTGTATTGTTAATGGTCACTCATATACTACATCTAGTATTATATACCATTATCCGGAAAATACAAGGGGTAGTTTTGCAAAAATCACTTTGATTTTTCCTTGACGATTTCCCGCCTCAAAAAGCTGCCAGATTCTTCCATTTTCCGCTTCTGTACCGCCCCACAAAGCAGCATACGCGGGCGATCCAGTCCACCACCATGGCGATCCACACGCCCACGGCTCCCAGTCCCATCCCCACGCCGATGATATAGCTCAGACCGATCCGGAATACGATCATGGATGTGATGGACACCGCCATGGGGAACTTCACATCGTTGGCCGCCCTCAGCACATTGGGCAGGGTGAAGGACGGGGGCCACAGGAGGATGCCTATGCCGTCGTGGATGAGAACCAGAACCGCCGCCAGCTTAAGCGTCTCCCTGGAGAGGCCGTACAGATTCAGCGTCAGGGGCAGCGTGGCCAGCACCAGGCCGCAGCAGATCCCGTTGACAAGGTATGTAAGCTTCATCATCTTTTTCACATAATAATCCGCCTGGTCGTAATCCCCGGCCCCCACGCACCGGCCGATGACGGTGATCATGGCAAGGTTCATGGCCTGACCCGCCAGCACGCCCATGCCGTCCAGGTTGTTGGCCACCGCGTTAGCGGCGATCTGGGTTGTGCCGAAGGTGGCGATGATGCTGACCACCAGGATTCTGCCCAGCTGGAAGATGCTGTTCTCCACGCCTCCCGGGATGCCGATGTGCAGGATCTTTGCGATCATCTTCCCGTTCCAGGACAGAAGGCCTTTCCCCACATAGATGGTCAGCTTCCTGTCATGAAGGCGGACAAACAAAATGACGCAGGCGATCACCCGGGCTATGAGGGAGGCCAGGGCCGCGCCTGCCACTCCCCACTTCATCCCGAAGATGAAAAGGGCATTGCCTGTCACATTGATCACGTTCATGACAATGGACACCTTCATGGAGATCTCCGAATTGCCCATGGACCGAAACAGCGCCGCACAGGAGTTGTACACCGCCAGAAACGGATAGGACAGCGCCGACAGCACCAGGTACACCAGGGCGTTTCTCATAACGTCCGCCTCCACTCCCTGGTACAGCACCCCCAAAAGCCCTCTCCTGCACACAATGGACAAAACCATAATGACCGACGCAATGAGCCCCGTGATGAGAATCAGCTGGCTGGCCGATTCCCTGGCCTTCTCCTTATCCTCATGCCCCAGATACTGGGAGGCCACCACCGCACCGCCTGTGGACACGGCGGCAAACACGTTGATAATCAGGTTGTTGATCATGTCCACCAAAGACACGCCGGACGTGGCCGCCTCCCCGGCGCTGGAGACCATCATGGTGTCCGCCATGCCCACGGTGACCGCCAGGATCTGCTCCACGATCAGGGGGGCGATCAGGCGCATCAGATCCCGGTTGGTAAACAGATATCGTTTTCGCTGCTGCATAGTTGTTCGCTTCTTTCTTATATAATGCTGTGTTTTTTATTACTCATAAGAGGGTACTCTCTTTTGGGGAGGATGTCAACGGTTATTTTGTACGGCTTTGTCCGGGATTAACCTGGGCAGTTGGTTTTCGTTTTACAGAGAAAGCATCACCCCCCAGTGCCAAAAGATCAGCGGCATGTCCGTCCTGACAGATGCAAAAATATAATATTTACGGAAATCAATCCATTACGAACCTGAAATTATATTCTGCGACAAAAAAAATACAAGTATTTAACACCCAAATAAATCCCGTTATATTATCTTTACTTGCTAAATTCTGTACTTTTAATATTTCAGTCAAATCCAGTCTTTCAAAATATTCCCTATATTTATTCTCCGGAATATGATACTGTCCGTATTGAATTCTATTAGCTTTAGAAATATTGTGATATATAACATGCTTTAATACACCTCTTATATACTGCCAATACGTTAGATTCATATGTATATGCTCCTGTTTTGTAACCCAATCCACCAACTGATATTTTGCTGTCGATAAAATATGCTCTTCAACTACTCCTTGTAAAGCATTATCAATAAGATTTTCTATACGATTTACTGAAGATATTTCTAAAATTTCATTACAGCACTTTTTCCTTTTTTCTACATCACTTACTCCAAAATGCTTTTCAAGCAAATCATCTATTCTATGCGGAAAATCAACCTTTGAACCCAATATGCTTTCTTGTTCTACTAATGCTTTATATTCCTTTCCTGGCTGCAATGATACTGCAATCTTCCGTTCGGCGAAATCACCATCCGGCAATTGACATAAATGCCTATATGATTCAATCATAGGATAATTAATATACAACTTTCCCATATCAGCCGCATCTGCAAAACATCTTTGCATTTCTAAAATCTTTTCTTCCGTGAAATTTGTATCATGTCGCTCATAATCGAATACTAAAACTATATTTGTGAAATCTTCTTTATACCGAAGTTTATCTGGATATTGTTTCTTACTAATAACAAAGGGCAAATCAATATCCGCATTTTCATCTGCCCACTCCTCACCATACTCTTTCACTATATCATTATATAACTGATAAATATTGGTCCCATAAATCCAAATTTCGTTCATATTGATATTGATTTCTGGAAAACATTTAAAAATCAACCAAAATAACTTGTTTTTTTCATGATGCCCTTCTACAATCAGCAAATTTTGGCTTCGTTTTCTTGCTTTACCTCGATAATCATTCATATTTATCAAACTCCCCGCTGATGTACATCTTTTCAAGATTGTGACCTTC
>JAAWHK010000038.1 GCA_022795805.1 Hungatella sp.
AAATCAATATAGCGGTCCATAAGAAAGCTCCGTTTCCCTGCTGAAATTTTCTTATACTATAGCAGAAAAAGAGCGGGGACGCAAGATGGGAGCAGAATTACCTGCCGCCAAAGACCTTTTGACTCCAACATCCTATTTATGATAGAATCAAGACATTACATTCAGGAGAACGAAACGATATGGTAAAAAACATGACAGAGGGCAGTAGCCCCAGACACCTGATAACCTACGCAGTCCCACTCATTCTGGGCAATTTCTTCCAGCTGACCTATAATGCGGTGGACTCCATCATCGTGGGCCGCTTCATCGGGAAGGAGGCGCTGGCGGCAGTGGGGACGGCCAGCCCGGTGATGAATATTATCATTCTGGGTATTTCCGGGATCTGCATCGGGGCGTCGGTACTCATGAGCAATTTTTTCGGAGCCGGACAGGAGGAGAAGGTAAAACAGGAGATGGCGACCACGGCAGTGTTCGGGGTATACTTTTCCCTTGCGGTGGTGGTTCTGGGAGTGGGTATGACCAGGCCGCTTTTGCGGGCGCTGTATGTTCCGGAGGAGATCCTTGACATAGCGTCCCTGTACCTTAAGATCATCTTTCTGGGAGCGCCTTTCACGTTCTTTTACAATGCCGTTGCTTCCGCCTTAAAAAGCGTGGGAGATTCCGGGACACCCTTAAAATTCCTGGCGTTCTGTTCCGTGCTCAACGGGGTTCTGGATATGATCTTCATCGGGGGATTTCACTTTGGCATTATCTGCTCAGCTGTTACCACGGTGATCGCCGAAGCCCTGTCAGCCGTACTTTGTATCCTTTATGTCTACCGCCATATTCCCCTGCTCCAGTTAAAGCCCCGGGAATTTAAGGTGGACAGGGAACTTTTAAAGCAGACGCTCCGATACGGAAGCGTCACGGCGCTGCAGCAGTCCTGCCAGCCTGTGGGGAAGCTTCTCATCCAGGGGGCCATAAATCCCATGGGTGTTGATGTGATGGCGGCCTTCAATGCCGTGAACAAGATAGACGCCTATGCGTTCACGCCGGAACAGAGTATCTCCCATGCCATGACCACTTTTGTGGCTCAGAACTCCGGTGCAGGAAAGGAGGAGCGGATCCGAAATGGATTTCGGGTCGGTATGGTGCTGGAATTTTGTTACTGGATCATCATCTGCACAGTGGTACTTCTTTTGCGGGAACCTCTCATGAGACTTTTTGTCACCGGGGAGGCGGCGGATATCGTGGCTCTGGGCAGCGGCTATCTGGGGCTCATGGCATTCTTCTATATTTTCCCCGGTTTCACAAACGGAATGCAGGGCTATTTCCGGGGAAGAAAGCATATGAAAATGACTCTGCTGGGAACCTTTATTCAGACAAGCCTGCGGGTGATCTTTGTGTATATCCTGGTGCCGAGGACAGGGCTGAAAGGCGTGGCCTTTGCCTGCGCCATCGGGTGGAGCATGATGCTGGCAGTTGAAATTCCCTACTATTTCCACAGCCGGCCGCTTATCAGGAAATGCCCAGACACAGCGCGATGATGTTGACTCCCATGCAGAGGACGACTCCTAAAACCGTAGGCAGAAGAACCGCAACTGCCGTCCATTTCAGGCTGCCGGTCTCCTTCTTTATGGTCAGGCAGGTGGTGGAGCAGGGCCAGTGGAACAGACAGAAGATCAGCATGCACAGGGCGGTCTTCCAGGTCCATCCGTTGGCAGTCAGCAGGGTAAAGAGGGCGGCGGAGTCGGTCATCTCCACCAGTATACCGCTTTGAAGATATGTCATGAGCATGATGGGGATCACGATCTCGTTGGCGGGAAATCCCAGAAGGAACGCCATGAGGATGACCCCGTCCAGTCCCATAAGCCGTCCCAGTGGGTCAAAGAAGCCGGTCAGATGGAGGAGGAGACTTTGCCGGGCGAAGGTGGTATTAGCCAGGATCCAGATAACCAGACCGGCAGGCGCCGCGATAGCCGCTGCCCGGCCCAGGACAAAAAGGGTGCGGTCCAGAATGGAGCGGATCAGTACTTTGCCGATTTGGGGACGGCGGTAAGGAGGGAGTTCCAGGGTGAATGCCGAGGGAATTCCCTTTAAAAGGGTGTGGGACAATATCCATGAACAGCCCAGGGTGGCGCACACTCCCGCAAGGATGAACGCAGTCAGAAGCAGGGCAGCCGTAAAGGAGCCGGAGGGAGTTCCCTGAATCCCGGTGATAAAGAACAGGGTAATGAGGGTGATCAGCGTGGGAAAACGCCCGTTGCAGGGTACCAGCGCATTGGTCAGAATCGCAATAAGCCGTTCTCTGGGAGAGTCAATAATGCGGCACCCGATCACCCCGGCGGCGTTGCATCCGAACCCCATGGCCATGGTGAGACACTGCTTCCCGCAGGCGCGGCATTTCTTGAAGGAGCGATCCATGTGAAAGGCAATCCGCGGCAGGTATCCCAGATCCTCCAGCAGAGTAAAAAGAGGGAAAAAGATAGCCATCGGCGGCAGCATAACGGAAACCACCCAGGCCAGTACCCGGTATATTCCGTAGACCAGCGCCTGGATTATGAGATCGGGCACATTCAGGAAAGTAAGGCAGGAGGCCAGTTTTCCCTCCAGTGAGAAGAGAAGATTCCACAGAAGGCCCGATGGATAATTGGCTCCGGCCATGGTCAGCCAGAAGACACCCAGAAGAAGGAGGACCATGATCAGACTTCCTGTAAACCGACCGGTGACGATCCGGTCGATGGCTTCTTCCCGCTTTCGGTAATTTGTCCGGTTATAGCAGACGGTCTCCGCGGCCAGGCGCTTGGGGGAAAAATCAAGACAGTCGTAGCATCCATGAGTACCGTCACACTGGAGAATGGCCTCTTTCAAAGCAGCCAGATCGCCGGCGCATCTGGCACAGCAGGATATGACGGGAATCTGAAGGACGTCCTTTAGAAGATCAAAATCAATTTCTATTCCCTTTTTCCGTGCTTCGTCGCACAGGTTGATACACAAAATCAGGGGGATTCCATAGTCTTTTACGGCATCCAGGGACAGAATTTGTTTCAGCAGGTGGAGCCCTCTCTCCACGCAGGTGGCATCACAGACCACCACAACGGCGTCGGCCTCCCCGGAACTGAGATACTGTCTGGCAACCTCCTCCTCTTTGGAGTGGGTATTAAGCGAATAGGTGCCCGGCAGGTCGACCAGTATGCAGGTTTTGCCGCCCAGGGTAAATTCTCCGCTTGCGGATTCGACAGTGACCCCAGGCCAGTTGGCAGTGTGCTGTTTTAAACCTGTGATACCGTTGAATATGGTACTTTTTCCTACATTGGGATTGCCGGCCAGTGCAACGACCATGTGATAATTATCCATGAATCCCTCCAAGCATCAATCATAAATCAGCCTTACGATTACCATATGAAAAATGAAAATGAAGGGTGCATAGGTATTTTCTTTTTTTAAGAGATGTGGTATAATACAGAAATGTTATAGTGATTCGGCCGGCGTTAAAGAGGGCGGCAGAAGGAAGGGAGTAATCTGTAATCATGTGGAGAAGTTTGAAAAGAGCGCTGTTGATGTTTGCGATGTGCCTGTCCATGTTCGCTGTGGCGGGACCTGTTATGACGGCTCACGCTGCCGAGACTGTGCAGCAGGAAGAGATGCCTGTTGCGGAGACGGCAGACAGCGCGGATTCGGAGGAAGGCGCATTTTTGCTGATTCTTATGGGCGGGGCGCTTTTGATCATTCTGTTTGCAGTGATATCAGCCATGGCCACCGTGTCAGGCGCCATCAGCATCGCTGTCAATATGGATGTGGACGGAGAATAGCAGGAAGGGCAAGCTTGTCAGAGTTATGTCAGCAGTTGTGAAGACGTGCGGTCAGGCAGCTGCGGGAGAGATAAAGAGAATGTTAAAAGGCAGCCGTATTGCATGGCTGCCCTTTTTTCGGCAGAAAAGCAGGCCAAACGGCATACAGAGCCGGTTTTTGCCGGCTGGGGTGACCCCTATGAGGCGGGACCGGATTGGACGAATATTTCGTTAATATTCTCTTCACGCAGGCCTATGACTGCATTTCTCACCAGGTAGGCCCTCATGCCGCCTTTGCGTCCTTTTAAAACACAGGAGATTTCTTCGTCAGGGATAAATCCCAGGTCTGCCAGCCGTTCGGCCATGGCCTTTTCGCTGGCGACCCAGACGATTCTGACGGTCTCTCCCAACTCTATTTGACTTAATGGAAGTACCATAGAAAGTTCACCGGAAAAGAAAGTACTTATGATTACCATATGCAGGAAAGGGATGGAACGTGACAGTATGCGGTACGAACATGTGAGAAAAGGGATTTTCAGGGCAAGGCCCAACCGATTTGCGGCCCGGGTGGATATAGACGGAAAGGAACATATGGTACACGTGAAAAATACAGGCCGGTGCCGGGAACTTTTGATACCGGGGGCGACGGTTCTGCTGGAGTACCATCCGGATGCCAAAGCCCGGGGGAGAAAGACGGAGTACTCCCTGGTGGGCGTCTACAAAGGGAAATTGCTGATCAATATGGATTCCCAGGCCCCCAATGCGGCGGCCAGAGAGTGGCTGGAAAACGGTGGATTTTGCAGAGATACTGGCTGGCGGCCGGAGAATATCCGACGCGAGGTGACTTACGGGCAGTCCCGTTTTGATCTGGCCTTTACCGTGGAGGGAAAACCGGCGTTTATGGAGGTGAAGGGCGTAACCCTGGAGTGGGAGGGTGTGGCCTTGTTTCCCGATGCGCCTACGCAGCGGGGCGTGAAGCATCTGGAGGAGCTGACGGAGGCTGTGGAGAACGGATTTATGGCCTTTGTCCTGTTCGTGATTCAGATGAAAGGAATCCATGAATTCAGGCCCAATGAACAGATGCACAAAGCCTTTGCAGACGCACTTGTGAGGGCACGGGAGGCAGGCGTAAAAGTGCTGGCCTATGACTGCAGTGTGAGGGAGGACGGATTTGACGTGGATCAGGAAGTAAGATGCGGTTTTTGAGATAAACCGGAATCCCTGGAGAGGAGATTCCGGTTTTGACGACAGACTTAATCTTTTACCTTAAAGATCTTATCGACAATCATAATAAGAATGGTTCCCAGTACAAGTGCGGTTCCCAGTATGATTCCGATGCGGATCAGCGGAACCATCAGGCTGTGGGACTGGTTCCATTTGTCATTGATGCAGTAAAATACACCCTCTGTGTTAACGTCGTATTCATCGCACAGATCCTGAATATTGGCCAGGACCTGACCATGTACGCCGTCCTTTTTCCCTACAGGAAGGGTTATGGATTTCCCGGCTTTCAGCTGCCGTGCGCTGTCTCTTGGGATCTGTGCCAGGATATAGGACTGGTCAGGAAGCTGAAGGATAAAGTACTCTCCGTACTCTCCCATAATATCAAAGGATGTGCGGGTGACATCGGCCTTTCTTCTGGCGCCGCCGCGCCTGCTGGCATTGGTGTAGGCGCTGACCCAGGAATAGCGGGCCCCGATCCCTGTGGGGATGATGGAAACAGGTTCTATGGTTACACAGGAGACGGCCCAGGTATTATCCCAGTCTTCCAGGCTGGTAATACGGGGGATATCGTCGCCTGCCGGAAGGCCGATAAAGTCCTCCTGAAGACCGTCTTCCGTCATAGCCAGAGTGACCGGCTCCTCCTTGCCCCGAAGCAGGGACTCCACGCTTATGGTGTTCATTAAAAAGGCTCCCACGATCAGAGCCACAATAACCGAGGTTCCCTCCAATACTTTTACAACCATCTTTTTCATGATACGAATACTCCTTTTTGTGTGTTAAAAAATTCTGATAAAAAATCCGGCATGCCTAACAGTGAACTCCCATTACGGCCATGGTCTCCCAGCGGTCAATCAGCTTTTGAAAAGGTTCGCTGGGCAGAATATAAGTCTTTTTTACATCTTCCACTCCCCGGACCAGAAGAAAATCCGTTACCGACACCTGCTCTCTGCCGCATCTGCCGCAGCTGTACAGTTCGACCCAGCAGGCCCGCCTTCCGGTGGGGATCTGGTCAATTCCCATAACGGGCTGCAGATGGGAGGGCAGATAATGCTCGGCGTCCTCATAGGTGGTCCCGAAAGAGATGGGAAGAAGGAACAGATATTTTTTAGGGGAGTTTTTAGGAGTCGTGTGTCTGCAGTGCACGCAGGTAACTTTGCCTCTGGAGAGGAGAATCATCTCCCGCATAAAACAGACTGCCCATATCAGTGCCGCCGCTGCGAGAACGGCAAAAATGATCTCCGGCAGATAGTAGGTGATATCCATGTCTATCTCCTTCCGGCCTGACTCTTGGCGGCTTCCAGAAGCTCCACAAATGTATCTGCCTTGGACACGGCCTCGGCGCCGATACCGGTCTTGGTGCTGACCACCTTGTTGGTGAGAAGGGTGGGCATGGAAATCTTCTTTCCGTCGATATAAAATACGAAGCGTATCCCGGTCCACGCAGAGGCTATGGTTCGCATCTTACTTAAACGGGATGCGCTGAAGATCTGAACTTTAAGCGGATTGTAGGCAGAGATAAACCCGATAACACCGTGTTCCACATCTATGTACAGAATGCCGCCCCGGCCTTTAAAGGAACTGTTAAAATTGTAGGGGAGTTTGGGGACGCTCTTCGCGGTGCGCTTCACAAATGGGGCGGTGAGACCTCCGTATCCGATAAGCATAGCCAGAAACATCCATGCGATGAACATAAATACCAGCCCAAGGCTCAGAAACACATCAGGTCTGAACGGAAGATGTGCCAGGCAGGCTGCCAGAGATAAGACAAAGGGCAGTCCGATGCCGAGACCGGCCAGAAGCAGGAAAAAAAGGCTTCCGCAACGTTGGAATTTAGTGGTTTCATTTACTTTCATACTCTGAATTGCTCCTTCCTTTGTTTCAAATATTTATGAATGCATACCTGTCGGTCTGCGGAAACAATTATATCATTTTCCATATGCCGCTTCAATATGAAATCGAAATATTACCATAATCTACCGTTTTTTTTAATAAATACTTTCCCCGTTTCTCCTATGGTGGTATAATAAAAAAAGCAACTATAAAACAGATGCGAAAGGGGAATGAGGAACATGAGAACAATGAGAAACATGCTTACGTCGGCATTTTTGGGGATTGCAGCGGCGGCCCTGATAACCGTACCGGCGTTTGCCATCGACAGCGATATCGTGATTATTCATACTAACGATACTCACTGCGGTATTGAGGAAAACCTTGGATTTGAGGGAGTGGCAGCTTATGAGAAGCAGATGAAGGCTATTACCCCCTACGTGACGCTGGTTGACGCCGGTGATGCCATCCAGGGCGCGCCTGTGGGAACGCTGTCGGAAGGCGGCTATATCGTAAGCATGATGAACGAGGCGGGGTATGATTTTGCGATTCCCGGGAATCATGAGTTTGACTATGGGATGAGCCGGTTTTTAGGCCTTTCCTCACAGCTTGACTGCGGCTACTACTCCTGCAACCTTGTAAAAGGTCCGTCTAAGCAGCAGGTGTTTAAACCATATAAGATGATCAATTACGACGATGTGGCGGTAGCCTATGTGGGAGTGACAACACCGGAGAGCATTACCAAGTCAAATCCCACTAACTTTCAGAGCGGAACCGGACAGTATGTTTACAGCCTCTGTGAGGACGGCGACGGTACGGCTCTTTACAGCCAGGTTCAGGAGGCTGTCGACGCAGCCAGAGCGGAGGGTGCAACCTTCGTTATTCTGGTAGGCCATTTGGGCAATGAAGGTGTGACGGAGCACTGGACTTCCAGAAGCGTGATCGCCCACACCAACGGCATTGATGCCGTCATTGACGGTCATTCCCACGAGACCCTTGTGGAGAGAGTTCCCAATAAGGACGGTCTGCTGATTCCTCTGGCACAGACCGGAACGAAGTTTGCCAATATCGGAAAGATAACCATTACCCCGTCTAAGCAGATCAAGACAGAACTGGTAAGCAATGTAACGGATGAGAACGGAAAACCTGCCAAAGATTCTGAGATGGAGGAGCTGATTGCAAAGATCAAATCACAGTACGAGGCATCCTTAAAGACGGTTCTGGGCCGGACGAACGTGAAGCTTACGGCCAACGATCCGGATACAGGCCTGCGGGCTGTGAGAAAGGCCGAGACCAATCTTGGGGACTTCTGTGCAGACGCATACAGAACCCTTCTGGGTGCTGACATAGGAATTATGAACGGCGGCGGAATACGCGGCAGCATCGACGCCGGCGATATCACATACGAAGATGCGCTGAACGTGTATCCTTTCGGCAATATGGCATGTATGATAGAGGCCACAGGGCAGCAGATCAAGGATTCCCTGGAGATGGCGGCAAGATTCTATCCGGAGGAGAACGGCGGATTCATTCAGACTTCCGGTTTGACCTACACCATTGACAGTTCCGTTTCGTCCAGCGTGCAGACGGATGAGAGAAGCAACTTTGCAGGGGTTGCCGGAGAATACAGAGTAAAAGATATTCTTGTGGACGGAAAGCCTATTGACCTGGAGAAGACTTACACGGTGGCATCACACAATTACTGGCTGAAATCCGGCGGCGACGGAATGAGCATGTTTGTCGGATGTCCTGTTGTGAGAGATGACGTGATGGTGGATGTGGATACGATCACCACATACATTCTGGAGCATCTGGGAGGCGCAGTGGACACGGGCTACACGGATCTGCGCGGACAGGGAAGAATCACTATTAAATAGGTAAGTGGAGCAATAAGAGGGCCGCGGATTAAGAATGCCGCGGCCCTTTGTCTGCGTCAGCAGTACATATTTAAAAATTTGTTTTACAGAAACAGGAATTAGACTTGTCCACCAAAAAGAAAGATGTTATTATAATATTATAAAACATATATAATACAATGTTTTTGAAAGGAGAAGCATGAATAGTGAGATGGTATTTCCGTTGTATCAAAAACTGGCAGAAGACATTAAGCGGCAGATAGCAGACGGGATTTTAAAGGAGAACGAGAAACTTCCGCCGGAGCTGGAGCTGAGCAAAGAATATTCTGTCAGCCGGGTTACGGTGAGGAAGGCCATGGAGATTCTGGCGGACGGGGGTTATGTGAAGAAACATCAGGGGATCGGGACATTTGTGGCTGCCAGAAAGCTGAACCGCATCCACGACAAGGGTATGGGATTTACGGATCTGTGTGAGACTGAGGGGAAGACGCCGTCAGCAGAGCTGATCAGCGCGGAGTGGATTACAGCAACGGTCCCCATGGCCCAGCATCTTGGCATCGAGGAGGGAGAGCGGGTGCTGAAGATATCCCGTATCCGCAGGATCGACGGCGTTCCGGTGATGCTGGAAGTCAACTACTTCTCCTCCCAGTATTCATATCTTATGGAGCAGGATCTGACGAAATCACTCTACGCCACTTTGCGGGCTCACGGGGATATGCCCAACCATGCCGTTAAGGTGGTTGAGATCGGATACGTGACACCGGAAGAGGCAGAATATCTGAATATGTCGGCGGGAGGTGTGACGCTGATCATGAAGGAGACCGTGACAAACGATTCTCAGGAAGTGATTCATTATTGCAAGCAGGTCGTGAATCCGGAGCGGTATAAGCTTACAATTAGATTTTAAAAATCAAGAAAGACGAAGATTTTCGGATCTTCGTCTTTTTGTTTGATTTAAAACGAATTAAAACAAAAAAATTGGAGAAAATCACACAGATCTGGTTGCAAAACGAATATTGATGTAGTATAATACATTCAAGATGTAATAAGACAACTAAATACATCTTAAAATCTCTAAAGATAGTAAGAGGAGGGATGTAATTGGCAAAGTTCGCAGCGGCAGGGTATGTGTGTATTGACTACTATCCTGACTTTAACGGCAGGTGGTATGTAACAGGCAACGGTGTGGATGTGCTGTTTAATCTGCTGGATATGGACAGCACCATAGAGTCCTCGGTTATCTCCGCTGTTTCCGACGATCTGTACGGAAGAAAAGCGGTGGAAGCTTTCAGGAAAAGGAAAATCGACTGTTCTCACCTGGAGATTATACCTGGCGGGATAACCCCCAACGTGCCATTGTATCTGGAGAACAATGACAGGAAACACGGGGAACCCGTGAGGGGTGTCATGAAAGATTATGAGTTTTCCGAGGAAACCATAGACTTTATCTGTCGGCATGATATCGTTCATTCCGATTTTACGGGACGCCTGATCTCAAGGCTGGGGGATATCAGAAAGAGAGGTCCCAAGGTTTTCTTTGATTTGAGCAACCAGCTGAATCATCCGGACGCAAAGACGGTCCTTGAGAATATTGACTGCGGCCTGGTCTCTTTTGAGGACGATATGGAGAAGGGAAAGGAATTTCTGAAGTATGCTCATTCGCTGGGAGTGAAGCTGATGGTAGCCACCTTTGGACAGAACGGCTCCATCGCCTACGACGGCTCTTCGTTTTACAAGGGCGACATCGTGGCAGCTGATAATGTGGTAAACACCGTAGGGGCCGGGGATTCCTACTTTGCGGGATTCATTTCAGGATTTATAGACGGAAAGCCGATTCCCGAATGTATGCAGCGAGGAGCGGAGAGGGCGGCCAAAGTTATTTCCGTATTTGAACCGTATTTATAAAAGACTAATTAAATAAAAAGGAGCGTACAGGTATGGTAATTGATATTCATGCACATCCGTTGCTGTTTGATGAGATCAACAGCAATCCGGAGGATCTTAACTTTAGAAAACAGGAGTTTGGCGTGTTTAAATCAGGAATTAACCCTATTGATTTTGAGCTGGTTCTCCTGGAGGACGCACAGATTGACAAAGCGGTACTTCTGCCGGAGGATTACTCTGCGGAAGTGGGCCGTGCCATTGTGAGCAACGACGAGATGTGCCGGATCGTGGCCAGAAGCCCGGAGCATTTTATCGGATTTGCCGGCGTGGACCCGCGGCGCAAAGATGCTAAAGAGGAGCTTAACAGGGCTTTTGACGTTCTGAAGCTGGCAGGTCTGAAATTGAACCTTTCCAGGCTGCATATGTATCCGGACGATCCGTGTCTGACGCCTCTGTATCAGATCTGTGAGGAGAAGAACAAACCCATTATGTTCCATGCCGGCTACAGCTGGGAGCCGAACACCCCGGCCAAATACTCGGAACCCATCCGTTTTGAGGATGTGGCCGTAAACCACCCGAACCTTCGGTTCTGCCTGGCACACATGGGATGGCCGTGGTGGGAGGAGACCATTATGATGCTTATGAAATACCCCAATGTGTATGCGGATACATCCATGGTGTATATGGATTCGCCCAAGAACTATTATGAGCATCTGTTCTCCGTAAATATGAATTTAAACTGGCTGCAGAACTGCTTCCAGGATAAGGTGATGTTCGGCTCCAACAACCCCAGGTTCCGCCATGTGAGAAGCCTGGCAGGGATCAGGAATCTTCCTCTTCGCCAGGAGGTTATGGATGCCATTTTGGGCGATAACGCAGTACGCTTCTTAGGATTGGAGGGTTGACACATGGTTAAGCTTATAGAAAATCAGGTTACGTCATACAAGGAATTTCAGATGATTAAGATCACTGAGGAAGTGAAAAAGGCGGTGGAGGAGAGCGGCATCAGGAACGGTCTGGTCGCCGTCATAACAAAGCATACCACCACCGGAATCATGGTAAACGAGGCGCTGCCCTGTGTGGAAAAGGATATCGAGCTTCTGCTGGAGCGGATGGTTCCCACGGATTACCCTTACGCTCACACCCACATGCTTCCCACATACGGAACCTGTTCAGGCAATGCGCCGGGTCATCTGAAATCCATGCTTGCAGGTAACAGCTGCATGTTCCCTGTGATAGACGGGAAGATGGTGACAGGCGGGGAACAGAATATATATTTCGTGGAGTTTGACGGGCTCCAGATTCGCAAATACCTTATTGAGATAATTGGTGAATAGTCGCCTTTACAGGAGAAGAGAGGTGAAGCTATGGTTTTCGGACTGAATTTTACGTTTCTGAGCAAATACGGTTTCTACTATATTGAGGGGTTAAAGGTTACGTTGCAGCTGGCGTTCTGGACGCTTATACTGGCCAGTATCGTGGGTGTGGTTATGGGAATGATTCGGGTACAGAACTACAGAATCGTCAGCAGTATAATCGACGGATGGATTAACTTTATCCGCGGCGTGCCTATTATGGTCCAGATCTTTATCGTATACTACGGAATTGCCACCTCTCTTCCACAGTTTTGGGCAGCGGTGGTTTCCCTGACGGTTAACAGTTCCGTTTATATTGCGGAGCATACCAGGGCGGGAATGCAGGCTGTAAACAAGGGGCAGATGGAGGCAGCCAGATGCATCGGCATGTCGAAGCTCCAGGCCAACTGGTACATAATCATTCCCCAGGCCATTAAAAATGTGCTTCCGTCGCTGTGCAACGAGTTTATTCTACTGATTAAGAATACTTCCATCGTATCCGTAATAGCGCTCCATGAGCTGACATACACATCCAACTCTGTCAGGGCCAACACATTCCTGGCTTTTGAGCCGCTGATTGTGACAGCTTTTATTTACTTCATTATTACCTATGTTCTGAAGAAGCTGGTCGGAATACTGGAGAGGAGGCTGCATGCACATGACTAACGAGAAAGATATCATCATTCAGGTAAAAGGGCTGAAGAAAAATTTCGGAAGTCTGGAGGTTCTCAAGGGCGTGGATATGGAAATTGACCGGGGCGAGGTGGTGGTTGTCATAGGCCCCTCCGGTTCCGGCAAATCCACATTTCTGAGGTGCTTAAATCTTCTGGAGACTCCCACGGCAGGGGATATCCTGTTCCACGGGAAGTCCATACTGAGAAAGGACATGAAGCTGGACAAATATCGTGAAAAGTTCGGTATGGTATTTCAACTGTTTAACCTTTTTGAAAATCTAAGCGTTCTGGACAATGTGACCATAGGCCCCAGAAAAGTAAAAAAGGTTGCAAAAGAGGAGGCCGACAGGAAGGCTATGGAACTGCTGAGACGCGTGGGACTGCAGGATAAGGCGGATTCCTATCCGTCGCAGCTGTCAGGCGGCCAGAAGCAGAGAGTGGCAATTGCCCGTACCCTTGCTATGGATCCGGAAGTTATTCTGTTTGACGAGGCTACTTCTGCCCTGGATCCTGAGATGGTGGGTGAAGTCCTTCAGATTATGCGCCAGCTGGCGGAGGACGGGATGACCATGGTGGTGGTGACTCACGAGATGGGATTTGCCCGAGAGGTCGGGGACAGAGTGGTATTTATGGACGGCGGATATGTGGTGGAGGAAGGCAATCCCAGGGACGTGATCACCAATCCGCAGCATAAGCGGACCAAGGACTTTTTAAGCAAGATGCTTTAGTATGGCAGTATGCATGCCTGTACGCCGTGAGGCTTATAGGATAGAATGAATCTAAGAAGGAGAGGAAAAACTATGAGAAAAATGAAGAAACTTGCAGCACTGTGTCTGGCGGGAACCATGGCATTATCTCTCGCGGCCTGCTCCGGCAATTCTGCGGAAACCACCGCAGCAGCCACAGAGGCGGCGGCTACAACGGCGGCGGGGACTACGGCAGCGGCGGAGGCTACAGGGGCAGCGGAGACTACGGCAGCCGAGGCGGAAAAGGAGTGGGGACCGATTTTTGCCGACATAATGGAGAGCGGAAAACTGAAAGTGGGAATCATAGGCAATGAACCTACATTCTGCTTCCATACCATCGAAAACGGGCAGGACGTTCTTACCGGTTTTGAGGTGGAAGGAATGAAGGAAATGGCAGTGCGGCTGACAGAGTATCTGGGAAGGGAAGTTACGCCGGAGTTTTATGAGAGCGATTTCACAGGCTGTATGTCTGCGCTGCAGGCCAACCAGATTCACTTTGTAACCCGTCTGAGCCCCACCGACGAGAGAAAGCAGACCTGGCTGTTTACAGATGTATATCACAAGTCCAATGAGTGTTACGTTGCCCGCAAGGACAGTCCCAATGCCGATAAGTTTACGGGTACCCTGGAGGGCGTGACTGTGTGCGGCGGAATGGGAACCATTGATATTACCATGACCAAGCATCTCTATCCCGATGCGGAGATCGTGGAATTGACGGGTACTCCCGACCTGCTTCTTTCCGTAAAGAACGGAAAGTCGGATCTGGCATGTATGAATGCCGTGGCAGCGGCTATGTCCGTAGCGGCTAACCCGGATCTGATGATTGTGGACAGCCTGACATGGGAGCCCACCGATGAATTCGACAAAGGCTGCGGTCTGTGTATGGCTTACGGGAATGAAGACTTTGCCGACTGGGCCAGCGGATTCTTTGGAGACATTAAGGAAGAAGGCCTCTGGGATCAGATGCAGTCAGACGCGGCTGCAAAGCTGGATGAGAAGACGCTGGAGAGCTTCACTGCCCAGTAGTTTGTAAGGCAATATAAGACTGAAGAAAAGCCGCCGGTAGACGAAAAACCGGCGGCATCTTTTTGCGCTGTAAGAGATTTCTTTTGATGCTGTGCAATAAAAGAGCCCGGCAGAACCGGGCCCAGAAGAAGGTTTGGTACCAAATTAATATTCCAGCTTCCACATATAACGTCTCATGGTCAGCGGATGGTTGCGGACAATGGCCAGCTGCTCCGCATAGACTCTCAGGACGCCGCCGATAAGCATTGGGTTGAAATACTCGACAACAGAGGCGTCAATGGCGGAACCCAGGCCGTAATCCTTGGCATCGACAACTGTAAGCTTGGTGTCGAATCTCTGCAGGAAGGTCAAAGCCCTGGAATCCATGGGGCGTGTGGGGCCGTCGTTCATCAGAAGCAGGTATGCCACATCCTTGTCCACCATCTCGAAGGGGCCATGGAAGAACTCGCCGTCATGGAACTGGCTGGAGTTAACCCACTGCATTTCCATCATCAGGAAGCTGGAGAAGGAGTATGCGGTCATATGGGTTGCGCCGGAGCTCATGATGTACATAATGGGAACATCCTTGTAGCTGTCTGCAAATGCTTTGGCAGCAGGTGTAACGGTGGATACGGCATTGTCGATAAGGCCGTAGATCTTGCTGATGCCGTCCTGCATCTTGTCATAGTCAGCATAGCCTTCGTAGGTATTGAGAATTTCGGCAGCAAGAGCCAGTACATTAACCGGCTTTTCCATCTTTGCGGAGTAGCTTGCGGCGAATCCGTGGATGATCTGATAGTGGGAAGCCTTGGCCAGCGCTGATTCGGGGGCTATGGTTACGGACACAACCGTTGCGCCAAGTTCCATGGCCTTCTTTGACGCTGCTACTGTCTCCGGCGTGGTACCACTTAAGGAGCAGGTGATCACGATCGCGGTAGAATCAACGGATACCGGAGTGGAATAGTTGAATTCATTGGCAGTGTAGATGCTGGAGCGGAGCCTTCTGCACCTTGCATCCAGGAAATACTTGGCCGGATAGAGATCGGACATGGAAGCGCCGCAGCCAACAAAGAATACGGATGCAATCTCCGGATGCTTGGCGTGAATAGAAGCAACGATTTCTTTGACAGTCATAATAAGAATACCTCCATTGAATGTTATTAAATACATCTTAATACATTTCATAATGAATGTCAATATTAATGGGGAAAATATATTTAAATATATCATAATATTACAATACATTATATATGAGGGGCTGTTTGGATACATAGATGGAACGATATGGAACACTAAAATATTTGGGCAGTATAAATTTCCCCAATTTACAAATACTACATTTACAGCAAGCTACCAGGAAATGATATTATGCAAAATGGAGGAATTATGATATGAAAGCTACGGGAATTGTGAGAAGAATCGATGACCTTGGACGCGTAGTCATTCCCAAGGAAATAAGAAGGACACTGAGACTTAGAGAAGGAACTCCTCTGGAAATCTTTACGGACAGAGAAGGGGAGATAATCCTGAAAAAATATTCGCCTATGGTGGAGCTTACGGCATTTGCCGGGCAGTATGCGGAGGCCATGGCTCAGGCCACGGGACTGATGGTATGTATCACGGACAGGGATCAGGTAATTGCGGTCTCAGGCGGTTCCAAAAAGGAACTGCTGTCCAAAACCATCAGCAAACAGCTGGAACATGCCATTGGGGACAGGAATACGGTTGTGGCGTCAAAAGACGATAAAAGTTTTATTCCTCTGACATCGGAGGAGATGGAGGGCATTACGGCTCAGGCAGTGGCCCCTATTATCTGCGAGGGAGATGCCATCGGAAGCGTGTCCCTTTTAAGCAGGGAGCCGAAAGGAAAGATGGGAGATATGGAGATTAAACTGGTAATGACAGCGGCCGGGTTTCTGGGACGCCAGATGGAGGGATAGTATCCAAAGAATCCTGCGCAGCAGGATTCTTTTTTATGAAAAAGTATGTGTAAATCCGGGAAACAGTGCTATACTTATGTAAATACAAAGGAGGAGAAGATATGTACACGTTCGATGAACTGATTCACATTATAGAAAAGCTGCGGTCGGATCATGGATGCCCATGGGACAGAGCTCAGACGTATGAGAGCCTGAAACAATGCCTGGCTGACGAGACCCGGGAGGTTTTTGAGGCGGTGGACAATAAGGACATGGAGAATCTGTGCGAGGAGCTGGGGGATGTGCTTCTGCTGGTGATGCTCAACAGCCAGATTGCGAAAGAAGAGGGAGCGTTTGCCATTGACGATGTGATCGACGGCATATGCAGGAAGATGATCCGCCGGCACCCCCATGTTTTCGGCAGTGCAAAGGCAGTTACGCCGGAGGAAAGCCTGGCTTTGTGGAATGCAATAAAAGCGCAGGAAAAAGCCGAAAAGCCTTGACAAACTATGGCAAAAAAGCTATAGTAAAAAAGCTACAAAATTGAGCGATATGAGAGTGCGGCGTGAAAGCAGCCATAGTATTAGGAGGAAGATTTCAATGAACAAGACAGAGTTGATTGCAGCAATGGCCGAGAAGGCAGAGCTTTCCAAAAAAGATGCAGAGAAGGCGCTGAAGGCTTTTGTTGATGTTGTTTCTGATGAGTTGGCGAAGGGTGAGAAGATCCAGGTAGTGGGCTTCGGTACATTTGAGGTTGTTGAGAGAAAAGAGAGAGAAGGAAAGAAACCGGGAACCGATCAGGTTATCACGATTCCGGCTTCCAAGTCTCCCAAATTCAGACCCGGAAAGGCATTGAAAGACAAGGTAAACGTATAGTATATGAGACTAGATAAGTTCCTGAAGGTTTCCCGCCTCATCAAACGGAGAACAGTGGCTAATGAGGCATGCGATGCAGGGCGCGTTTTGGTGAATGATAAGCCTGCGAAGGCTTCCCTGAATGTAAAGACCGGTGATACCATCGAGATTCAGTTCGGAACCAACTCCGTGAAGGTGGAGGTTCTGGATGTTCAGGAAACAGTGAAAAAGGATGAAGCGAAAGAGCTTTATCGTTATATATAACGCATAAACTGACGGATCTCCTAATATACTTAATTAAGGATATAAGTATGTTGGGAGGTCTTTTTATGGAAGAAAGGACAGGTACAAGGCCCCACAGATTAATGATGCAGAACCGATCTGCCCTGAGCGTCAGCGGGATTCAGGATGTGGTTTCCTTTGATGAGAACCAGGTGATTCTGGACACTGACATGGGGCTTTTGACCATGAAAGGGAAAGGGCTGCATGTGAGCCGTCTGACGCTGGAAAAGGGTGAGGTGGATGTGGACGGGACTGTGGACAGCCTGGTCTACTCATCCAATGAATCCTACCGCAAGACAGGAGAATCCCTGTTTAACCGGTTGTTCCGGTAAGGAGGGAGTATGAGCGACAGTATCCGCTATGAAGCACATCTGTTTTTTATGAGTATCTGTACCGGTGCGGGCCTGGAAATGGTCTACGACTGCATCCGGATTTTCCGTTTGGTATTCCGCCATAAGGCGTGGGTGGTAGGAACAGAGGATTTGCTCTATGGACTTTACTGTTCGATTATGACATTTTCGCTTTTGTATGAACAGAATGACGGGAATCTGCGGGGGTTCTGTATCTGCGGGGTTATTCTGGGGATGGCCGCATATGAAGGCTTTGTGGGCAGAAAACTGCTAAAGCGCTTGCAAAAGGCGGTGGAATGGATTAAAATAAAAGTGAGAAACCATCAGAACCGATTGAGGCAGGAAAAGAGATGAGAGAGATGGGAAGATCAAGATCGGTAAGAAAAAGGAGGGAACGCTTGGGCAACCGCATGACCATGATAGGTATTACCTTTGTGGTGATGAGCCTGGCAGTGGTGATGAATATCCGGGGGACGACTCTTAAAGAAAAGGATTTGGCTTACCAGATAAAAGAGGAGAATCTGACCCGCCAGCTGGAGGAAGAGAGAAAGCGGTCGGAGGAGCTGGAGGAACAGAGGATATATGTGCAGACCAAAGAATACATTGAAAAGGTGGCCAAGGAGAAGCTGGGACTGGTGAATCCCGATGAGATTCTGCTGAAACCCATACAGTGAATTTGGGGCAAAGACTGTTAAAGTCTGTCGATGAATTTTTTGGACATGCAGTGCAAATTTGACAAATATTTCCCTTTTGACCATGTATAATTCATACGGAGGTTTTCTGCATTGAAGCAGGGAAGCTGTATGTGAAGTCAGGAGGGATTTTTGTGTTTTATGGAAAAAAAGTTCACAGGGATATGGCGGATATCCATGTATATACGGCCATGAAGCTGAGCGGTATGGCAAAGTCTCTGGAAGGGCTGGCAAGAACCTTTGACAGGGAGAAAAGGCCTGGCAATTTAAGCAGGGAAGACGGCCTGGCGGCTCTTCAGATGGCAGGCGCCATGGTGTGCGGCGAATGCAGCAAATGCAATCTGTATTCGGACAGTGAGAAGGAGGACAGCTACTATCTGTACTATTTGCTTCGCGCCTTTGAGCAGAAAGGTACCGTGGACTGCGATGATATGCCGCGTCTTTTCAGGGAGACATGCAGCCGGCAGGAGGCCTATGTGGGGCAGCTGAACCGAAATCTGGGACGCGCCACCATGAATCTGACATGGAAAAACCGGTTTTTGGAAAGCCGGGATACGGTAATCACCCAGTTTCGGGAGCTGGCGGTTATTCTGGAGGAATTTGCCAGGCAGATGGAGGAGGCTGCGGACGTGACGGAGCAGATGGAGCAGGCGGTCCGATCCGTATTTCTGCGCCATCACATGGTAATTGACCATATGCTGATACTGGAATATGACAATAAGCACAGGGAAGCTTTTATTACGGTGCGCACCAACAACGGACGCTGTGTCATGTCCAGCGACGCCGGAGTGCTTCTGGGGCAGGCGGCAGGCGGCCGGAGCTGGATTGCGGCCAGAGACAGCAGGGCGGTTATTAACCGCCAGTTTTCTACCGTACGGTTTGTGGAGGGCGGTGCGTATCGGATCATGTGGGGAGTAGCCAGAACAGCCAAAACAGGGGAGGATGTGTCAGGAGACAACTATACCTTCTCCCAGAACGCGCCGGGCCAGGTGGTCATGAGCCTGTCGGACGGTATGGGAAGCGGGGAGGAAGCGGCTCGGGAGAGCCAGCGGGTGGTGGAACTGGCAGAACAGCTTCTGGAGGCGGGATATACTCCCAGGGCGACGCTGAAACTGGTGAACACGGTTCTTTTGCTGGCAGGGGAGGAGCAGCATCCGGCCACCGTAGATCTGTGCTGCATTGATCTGTATGCGGGCGTGCTGGAAGCCATGAAGCTGGGGGCGGTTGCGACTTATATTCTGGATGAAAACGGGGTAGAACTTCTGCAGGCGGCGGAGGTTCCGGCAGGGGTTTTGGAGAAAGTGGAACCGGTGCTGCTTTCCAGAAAGCTGTGGTCTGACAGCCAGGTGGTGATGATCAGCGACGGAATCCTGGAGGCTCTTCCGGGGGATGACAAGGAGCTGGTGCTGAAAGAATACATGGAGGCCCTGGTCTACAGAAATCCGCAGGATTTGGCAGAAAGGATCCTGGAGTTTGCCATGTCGTTTTCGGAGGAGAACCGGGACGATATGACCGTGCTGGCAGCTTCTGTCTGGCAGCGGACTCCGGCTACATAAATCAGACAAAAGAGACAGGCGGCAGGAAACATGGAGAAAAAAGTAGAAGCATATATCAGAAAAAACGATATGCTGAAGCAGAAAAGCAGGGTGATCGCGGCGGTATCAGGCGGGGCGGATTCGGTCTGCCTGCTTCACATGCTGGTATCTTTGCGGGAGCGATTTGATCTGAGCATTCAGGCGATTCACGTCCATCACGGGCTGAGAGGGGCGGAGGCGGACAGGGATGCACAGTTTGTCAGGGAACTTTCAGAAAAGTGGGAGGTTCCCTGTCTTGTGGTATGCAGGGATGTCGCCGCATACGCGCGGGAAAACGGCCTCGGGGTGGAGGAGGCAGGACGGGAACTCCGCTACAGTGTGTTTGAGAAGGCGGCCGGAGAGTGGGGAGGAGCGCGGATTGCCGTGGCCCACCACCAGGACGATCAGGCGGAGACCATCCTCCACAATCTTTTCAGAGGCAGCGGGCTGAGAGGATTGGGGGGGATGACGCCGGTGAGGGGAAATGTGATCCGCCCCCTGCTGTGTGTGACGCGTCAGGAGATTGTTGATTATCTGGACGGTCAGGATATATCTTACTGTCAGGACTCCACCAATAACTCTGTGGCCTATACGCGGAATAAACTGCGGCACAGGATAATTCCTATGGTTTGCCAGGAAGTAAATTTTAAAGCGGTACCGCATATTGTGGCAGCAGGGGAACGAATCAGGCAGGCGGAAGAATATTTCGAGAGGGAGGCCGGGAGGATCTGGAATGACGAGAAACAGGTTGAGCGGATAGAGAAGGACGGATGCAGGCGATGCGGAATCCGGGCCGGCGCGATGGAAAAACTTCCGGATATAGTGAAGGGCTATGTGGCGATGGAGATGATAAAAGAGCTGACAGAAAGGTGCAGGGATATTGCATCCATACATGTGGAGAGCATTCTGGATCTGACGGAAAAGGGAACGGGGAAAAGCTGCAGCCTGCCCTATGGCCTCAGAGCATACAGGGAGTATGATATGGTGTGGCTTGAGACAGGAGGAGGACAGGGGAACAGGCAGGAGAACATACACCTTGGCCTGGGTTCCTTTGATGCAGAGTATGTATCCGCCCATATTTTTCGGGAAAAATACAAGGAAATTCCGGAAAAGAAGTATACGAAATGGTTTGACTGTGATAAAATAAAAGGTACGTTATCTGTGAGAACCAGAGAAACCGGCGACTATATCACCTTGAAATACGGCAGGAAAAAGACCGTAAAGGCATTTATGATTGACGCGAAAATTCCGCGACCAGAAAGGGATCAGATACTGCTTCTTGCGGAGGGGCATCACGTACTCTGGATCGTAGGTTACCGGATCAGTGAATTTTACAAAATAACAGATGAGACGAAACATATTTTACAAGTGAAGACGGATGGAGGAAAAGAACATGGAGGATAAGATTCGTGTCCTGATTTCAGAGGCGGATGTGAACAGAAGGATCAGCGAAGTTGCAGCCAGGATCAGCGAGGATTATAAGGGCAGGGAGGTGCACCTGATCTGTATTCTGAAAGGCGGCGTATTTTTTACCTGCGAACTGGCAAAACGGCTTACGATTCCTGTGTCATTGGATTTTATGTCCGTGTCAAGCTATGGGGCCGGCACAGAGTCCAGCGGTGTGGTAAAGATCATCAAGGATCTCGACGAACCACTGGAGGGGAAGCATGTGGTGATTGTGGAGGATATTATTGACTCCGGAAGGACGCTGGCGTATCTGCTGGAAATTCTGGATAAGAGGGGGCCAAAGGATATCCGTCTGTGTACACTGCTGGATAAACCGGAGAGACGGGTGAAGAAGCAGGTACATGTGGATTATACATGCTTTACAATTCCGGACGAATTTGTTGTGGGATATGGTCTGGATTACGATCAGAAATACAGAAATCTTCCATATATTGGAGTGGTAGAACAGTAGAAGGAGGCAGTTAGTTGAGACAGCGACAATCTATAAGCGGGCTGGGGCTTTTGCTGGCAATGATGATAGTGATGGTCCTGGTGTTCCGCATTACGGGAAATGTAGGGGAGGAGAGTCCCACCCAGCAGGATTATGTGAACGCAGCCCGGGAGGGGCAGGTCACATCGGCGGTTATCCGGCCCAATAAGGAGACTCCCACGGGAGAGTTGCTTCTGACTATGAAAGACGGAAGGCAGTGGCTGGTCTATGTGGCCGATGTAAAGGAGGAACAGAGATTCCTGATGGATCAGGGGATTACCTGCACGATGGGAAATGTTCCCCAGGAAAGCTACCTTTTGTCCATGATTGTCCCGATCGTGCTGTCAGGAGTCGTTTTGGTAGTGGTATTTATGATGATGAATGCCAGAGCTTCCGGCGGCGGAGCCAATGCCAGGATGATGAATTTCGGAAAAAGCAGGGCAAAACTCAGCAGAGATGCCAGCAAGTATAATTTCACGAAGGTGGCAGGTCTGCAGGAGGAAAAGGAGGATCTGGAGGAGCTGGTGGATTTTCTTCGGAATCCTCAGAAATATACGAATGTGGGAGCCAGAATCCCCAAAGGCATTCTTTTGGTAGGCCCGCCGGGAACCGGAAAGACCCTTTTGGCAAAGGCGGTTGCAGGGGAGTCCGGGGTTCCGTTCTTCAGCATTTCAGGATCGGATTTTGTGGAGATGTTTGTGGGTGTCGGCGCCTCCAGGGTCCGGGACCTGTTTGAGGAAGCCAAGAAAAATGCCCCTTGTATTGTGTTTATTGACGAGATTGATGCCGTGGCCAGACAGAGAGGCACAGGTCTGGGAGGCGGCCACGACGAGCGGGAGCAGACTCTGAATCAGCTTTTAGTGGAGATGGACGGATTCGGTGTTAATGAGGGGATTATCGTTCTCGCCGCCACCAACCGGGTGGATATTCTGGATCCGGCTATTTTGAGACCGGGCCGTTTTGATCGAAAGATTATGGTGGGAAGGCCCGATGTGAGAGGGCGTGAGGAGATACTGAAAGTGCACGCTCAGGATAAGCCTCTGGGGGATGATGTGGATCTGGAGCGGGTGGCCAGAACAACTGCCGGATTTACGG
Organism: Hungatella sp.; assembly: GCA_022795805.1. GTDB lineage: Bacteria > Bacillota > Clostridia > Lachnospirales > Lachnospiraceae > UBA3402. Next base: position 23,045 of record JAAWHK010000038.1, read on the forward strand.
GAGCCGACCTGGAGAGCCTTCTCAACGAGTCGGCGATTCTCGCTGCAAAGGAGGGGCGGAGTTTTGTGCGCCAGAATGATATTGAACGTTCGTTTATCCGTGTGGGAATCGGTACGGAGAAGCACAGCCGGGTAATATCCGAGAAGGAGAGACGCGTTACGGCTTACCATGAGGCGGGGCATGCTATCTTGTTCCATCTGCTGCCTGAGGTGGGACCGGTCCACACCATATCCATCATTCCTACGGGCAGCGGGGCAGCCGGATACACCATGCCCCTTCCGGAGAAAGACGAGATGTTTAACACCAAGGGAAAGATGCTGCAGACTATCATGGTTTCCCTGGGCGGCCGTATTGCGGAGGAACTGATACTGGACGATATTACCACAGGTGCATCCCAGGATATTAAACAGGCGACGGCTCTTGCGCGCTCCATGGTAGTGAAGTACGGTATGTCGGAAAAGATAGGCATGATCAACTACGAGACGGAGGGAGATGAGGTGTTCATCGGCCGGGACATCGGCCACACGAAGAGCTACGGCGAGGATGTGGCGGCGGCCATTGACAGCGAAGTGAAGCGAATCATCGACCAGTGCTATGAGAAAGCCAGAGATATGATCCATGAGCACGAATACGTACTTCACAAATGTACGGAGGTTCTCCTGGAGAAAGAACGAATCGGGCAGAAGGAATTCGAACAGATGTTTTAGGGGTTGGGGTATTTGCACAAAAACAGACAACACTTTTTGGTAAGTTTGTGCATGCTGGTTCTTGGATTATTTCAGAGCCTGTGGTATTATAATAGACGTAACCCCCCAATACATTATATAGTTTTTGCTACACCCCATAAGAAACGAAATACCTTCTCCTAAAAGAGCCAGCTACC
>JAAWHK010000039.1 GCA_022795805.1 Hungatella sp.
TAAGGTAGTGCGCTGATGCGCACGCAGGTCTGCAGCCTGGCGGCTGGAGACAAATTACAATAAGGTAGTGCGCTGATGCGCACGCAGGTCTGCAGCCTGACGGCTGGAGACAAATTACAATAAGGCAGTGTGCTGACAGGATGATACAGAATAGAGACAAGTGCAGGAGGGAGAGGCTGAAATATGAAAAAGACAGGAATGGTAAAAGGATATTTGTGTCTTGCCGGGGGATTGGCGGCAGTATTGACGGGGTGCGGAAAGAAGGGGCCTCTGGATCCGGCCAATCCGGTTTCTCTGACCGTGTGGCATTACTATAACGGTTCTCAGCAGGTGGCGTTCGACTCCCTGGTGGAGGAGTTTAACGATACAACAGGCAGGGAGAAGGGGATCTTTGTGCAGGGGTACAGCCAGGGTTCCGTGTCTGATCTGGAGACGGCGGTGAGAGACTCCATAGAGGGAAAAGTGGGAGCGGAGGCTATGCCGGATATTTTTTCGTCCTACGCGGATACCGCCTATGAGGTGGAGCAGGCGGGGGCTTTGGCCAACCTGTCCGATTATCTGGGAGAGGAAGAGCTGGAGAAGTATGTGGACGCTTACATAGAGGAAGGGTGCATAGCGGCAGACGGCACGCTGCGGATCTTTCCCACGGCTAAGTCCACGGAGATTATGATGCTCAACAAGACCGACTGGGAGCCGTTCTCCGCGGCCACAGGGGCGTCGCTGGAGGATTTAAAGACCATAGAGGGCGTGGTGTCCACGGCTCAGACGTACTATGAGTGGACGGACGGCCAGACCCCGGATATTCCCGGGGACGGCAAGGCGTTTTACGGCAGGGATGCGGTGGCCAACTATTTTATCATAGGCATGCAGCAGCTGGGCACGGAGATTTTTCATGTGGAGAACGGTCAGGTGACGCTGAATACGCCCAGAAAAGAGCTGCGGCGTCTCTGGGATAATTACTATGTGCCCTTGGTTAAGGGGTATTTCGGTGCGTACGGTTCCTTCCGCTCCGATGATGTGAAGACAGGGGACCTTCTGGCCTACACAGGATCCACATCCTCGGCCATGTACTTCCCCAATCAGGTGGAGCTGGATGATAAGAGCTATGACATTGAGTATATCGTGATGATGGCGCCTGTCTTTGAGGGCGGCAGCCGCCATGCCGTGCAGCAGGGGGCCGGGATGGTGGTCAGCAAATCCGACGAAAGGCATGAATATGCTGCCGTGGAATTTTTAAAATGGTTTACGGAGGCAGAGAACAATCTGCAGTTCGGCTGTGTTTCCGGCTATCTTCCGGTGCTCAAGGAGGCCAGCAGCAAGGAAAAGCTTGATCAGGTTATCGCGGACAGGCAGCTGAACGTGGCGCCGAAAACGTATGACTGCCTGACCACCATATTTGACGAGATGGATAATCTGACCCTGTACACCAACAAAAGCTTTGCCAACGGTTCTGCGGCGAGAAAGGTTCTGGAATACCATCTTGCGGATAAGGCTGCAGCGGACCGGGAACAGGTGGCTGCGGCGCTGGAACAGGGAAAGACATTGGAGGAGGCTGCAGCGGCTTATGTGACGGACGAAGCCTTTGAGGAGTGGTATAATTCTTTCTGCGCGGCGCTGAATGACGTGGCAGGCAAGTAGGGATGGGATGATGGGTAAAGATCAAAGAAGAAAAAAACCGACTATATTCAGAATCTTCCTGGTTCCCTTGATCGCCATTATGTTAGTACAGAGCATGATTACCATAGGCACTCTGGTGGTCAGGAGATTAACGTCAATGCTGGAAGAGTATTCCTCCGGCATGATGACCCGGCTGGTGGAAAACAGAAAAGTGATCCTGGAAAATGAGATGAATCAGCGCTGGGGATCCGTCTATGAGCAGGAGCCGTTCATGAATGAGATTCTGGAACAGTTTTTGGATGACTACGGCATAAACGCGGAGGAGCTCCTTGATTCTGACGATATGAAGGGCCGGTTTCTGGAACGGCTGTTTCCCGAATGTCTTGCCATTTTGCAGAATAATACCACCACAGGCGTGTTTGTTGTTCTGACGGGTCAGGACATGAAAGAGGCCGGGGATTTTGACGGATTTTTTATCCGGGATTCCGACCCGGACACAAACCCTGTGAACTACACGGATCTTTTGCTGGAGAGGGGAAGCAAGCAGCTGTCCAGAGAGTGGAACATTCCTCTGGACACGTCGTGGACCACCCACTTCCACATGGAGGGCCAGGGAGAAAGAAGTTCTGAAAACTATTTTTATGAGCCGTGGCGCGCCGGAAGCGAGCACCGGGACACGGACATCAGCAATCTGGGATACTGGTCCCCGCCTTTTTTTCTGGAGAAGGATACTGCGGACTCCTACGAGATGATTACATATTCCCTGCCTCTGAGGCATGAGGGAAAGGTATACGGCGTGCTGGGGGTGGAGATATCAACCAGAAGCCTGTACGAATATTTCCCGGTGGCCGAGCTTAACGCCTCTCAGCAGTCAGGGTATATGCTGGCTTTAAGTCAGGATGACGGAAGCTGTGTCCCGCTGGCGGGCAAAGGGGTGCTGTACAGCCTGGTCGCCTCCTCAGGGGACAGGTTTCGCTTAAAGAGTACTGGCTATGAGAGCCTTTCCCAGGTGGAGAATGTCAGCCTTGATAAGCAGGGGATCTATGCCGTGGCCTGTCCTTTAAGGCTGTACGGAAATAATGCTCCCTACGACGACACGGAATGGGTGCTTTTGGGCCTGAACACTCAGGAGGACCTTTTCGGCATGAGCCGCCGGCTCTATATCTGGATTTTGGCATCCGTTCTCATCGGCCTGGCGTTCGGGGTCATAGGACTCTATTTTCTGGTAAGACATCTGACAAAACCGGTGCAGTACTTAATGAGCTGTATCGGCAGGGGAAGGGCAGGGCTTGAGGAGTTCAAACCCTCCAATATCCTGGAGGTGGACGGTCTGTATGAGGTGGTCAGAAATCTGTCAGACAGGCAGAAGGAGGCGGAAAACGTTCTTCTGGAGGAGAAGGAGCGGTATCGGGTGGCTCTGGAATGGTCCAGGGATATCTTTTTCTCCTATGATCCCCAGAGGCACATGGTGGATATCGTAAACCACGAGACCATGAGCGGTCAGTGGCCCTGCGAAGAGTTTGAGAGCGGATTTATCAACCCCGGCTGTATCTATCCGCCGGACCGGGAAGCTGCCATCCGAAAGATGCAGAGCAGGGAAGATCAGCTGTATGCGGAATTTCGGATGCGATGGCCGGAGGATGGGGACTATGTGTGGGTGGCTCTGTCGGCCAAAGCGGTCTATGACACGGACGGCAGGCGGCGCAAGCTGGTGGGAAGCATCCGGAATATTCAGGAGCAGAAGAAGCTGGAGGAGGAACAGCTCAGGAAGAATACCACGGACGGGGTTACAGGGCTTTATGCCTTTGCTGCCGGGATGAAGTATCTGGAGGAGTCCGGCAGCGCCCGAGGAGAGGGTATCGTGATTAATCTGCTTCTGGACCGGCTGAAAGAGATTAATGAAAAGAACGGAATCGTGTTCGGGGACATGATCCTGGAGGAGCTGGGCAATCTGATCCAGAGCAGCTGTGCCAGGGTTAAGGCGGAGAGCGGGAACCCGGCCACGGCCCTGCGGCTGGACGGGGATGAGTTTGTGGTGTGGCTGGAGAATGCGGGGAAGGACCAGGCGTCCGGCTTTGTGACACAGCTTTTGGAGAAGATTGCGGCCAGTTTCAGGGAGGAGCGGTTCGATGTCAGCGTGTATGCGGGACTGGCCTGCAGCTGCGGGGACAAGGATGCGGAGACGATGATGTGTATGGCAAAACTGGCCAGCAGCTTTGCAGTGGACTGTCCGAAACGATATCTCTTTTTTGAGGATATACCGGAAAGAAAGCGGAGTACTCTGCCGCCTCTTCTGGGAAGGGCCATCCATTCCCTGGACTACGGCGGAGACGTGAGCCTGGTGTCGGTGGCGTTGAACCTGTTCGGCAGGGGGGCGGATTTCCCCGCCCAGATGATGCTGATGATCCGCAAGATCGGCCGGGCTTACCAGGCAGACGGCGTCCTGGTATCCGTGCTGCGGGGCGATTTTAACTCCAACTACCTGAACTTTCAGTGGCACAGAAACGGCAAGGACTTTACCGGGAGTGCGCGTACCTACAGGGAGGAGGACAGGGACGCTTTCTACCAGTGGCTGGGGCAGAAGGCAGTCAGATATTTCTCCATAGAGGACAGCAGACGGGCGGAACTGCAGTGTTTCTTAAGTATCCCTCCGGGGCAGTCGGGCGTTGTGCTCCCCATGTATGACAACGGAAGTTACATGGGCAATATTTGTATTCTGGGCATTGCCCCCGGGCTCCTTGAAGATTCGGAGGAGTATCAGAATCTGGCGGAGCTGGGCAGGGTGATCCAGGGGCAGTTAAACCAGCAGCAGCACGATATTGCCAGCAAGGCAAAATCCGAATTCCTCTCCCGTATGAGTCATGAGATCCGCACGCCCATGAACGGTATCATCGGCATGACGGCTATTGCGCTGCAGAAGGAGCAGAGCCCGGAGAGAATCATGGATTGTCTGCAGAAGATTCAGTCTTCTTCCAACTACCTTCTGGGTCTGATCAATGATATCCTGGATATGTCCAAGATTGAGAGCGGTAAGATGAAGCTGGAGACCGTGAATTTTAACATGAACGATATGCTGGAGACCGTGAGGGAGCTCATAAGGCCTCAGGCGGAGGCAAAAGAGATCCATTTCGTGCAGGATGTGACGCTGACGGACAGCTGGTTTTCGGCGGACCGCATGCGGATCAGCCAGATTCTTATTAATCTTCTGGGCAACGCGGTGAAATTTACGCCTCAAAAGGGCAGAATCTCCCTGACGGTGCGGGAGGAACGAAACATGGGAACGGAATCGTTGGTTTTCTTCGCGGTGCGTGACACGGGAACGGGTATTGCAAAGGAGGACCAGGAGCGAGTATTCAGGTCCTTTGAGCAGTCCTCCTCCAACCAGTCAAAGCAGCAGGGAACCGGGCTTGGACTTTCCATCAGCAGCCGTCTGGTGAAGATGATGGGCAGCGAAATACGCCTGGACAGCGAGCCGGGGGAAGGAAGCACCTTCAGCTTTTCCATCGTCCTGGCTCATGGGAACCGGGTGGAGACGGATGCGCGGAAAGAGGAGCTCTCCTTTGACGGCTGTCATGTGCTGGTGGTGGAGGACAATGAACTGAACGCGGAGATCGCCCAGAGCCTCCTGGAGGACCGGAACTTTGTGGTGGACTGCGTGTACGACGGGGCCCAGGCGGTGGAGCGGGTCCGCACCACGGCGCCGGGCACCTATGATGTGATATTGATGGACATTATGATGCCTGTGATGAACGGCCTGGACGCGGCGCGGGCTATTCGCGCCATGGACAGGGAGGACTGCCGGACCATACCCATCGTGGCCATGTCTGCCAACGCCTTTGACGACGATCTTAAGAAATCCGTGGAGTGCGGAATGAACGGCCATCTGTCAAAACCTGTGGAGGTGGACAAACTGTATGAGATGCTGGGTTCGGTGATTTACAGGAAGCAGCCCCTATAGGGAGATGATCGGAATAGAAGACGGGAATACAGGTGCGGTCTTTTAAGGCCGCACCTGTATTTTGGGGAACCGTGTGACCGTGTAAAACTGTGTTTGGGGCGGGGAGAGACGGGGCTATGCAGCGTCTTTCTGCTTCAGCCGGGCAATCTCCAGCTCAAGCTTCTTTATCCGTCCGGTCAGCTCGTTTATCTTTATCTCATCCAGCTCTTTTTCAAGCCGGTGGACACTGTCTACAAGATAATTTATCTTTATTCCGTAAAGATAGGTGGAATCGGATGCTGCTGTGGATATATTGAGTCTTTTTACAAGCATGGTGTGATTCTCGGCCAGCAGTTGTACACTGGGAGTAAGGGTGTTTTCCTTAAATGCCGATTCTGTAAAAGCAACTCCTAAAAGTATATCACAGGCAGGGTGTAAAGTCTATTGAATTGTCAGGGAACATTATCAAATTATGGACATGGTTTTTCGTAAAAAAACCTATTGACAATCATTAAAAATGGAGTCTGCGGCAGATACTGCATCCGAATAAAAGATCGTCTGTAAACCGGCCGGAGAGGAATCCCCGGCAAAGATTAAGTTTAAGTATAGACGGCTTTTGCCGATCTGTCAATAGAATCGGACAAATTTTCGAAAAAGCGGAAAAACTGCTGACATTTTTCCGATAATATGGTATTAATTATAAAAAGAAGATTCCGAATGTACCGGGGGAAAAGAGGAGGGAGACACAGTGATCAAAGCGGTGATTTTCGATATGGACGGCCTGATGATTGACAGTGAGAGGGTTACGTATGAGGGGTATGTGATCGAGTGTAAAAAGCTGGGGGTTGTTATGGATGAGGAGTTCTATAAGCGGCTCCTGGGCCGTACACTGCCGGAGGTGTATCTCATGTTCAGGGAGAAGTACGGGGAGGCGTTTCCCATGGATGATGTCCTGAAGAAGGTACACAAGTATATGGACGACCGGTTTGCAGGGGAAGGGGTTCCGGTGAAAAAGGGACTGAGAAAACTGCTGGGATACCTGAAAGAACACGGGTACAGGACGGTGGTGGCTACTTCCAGCGGACGGCAGCGGGTTGACCGGATCCTTAAGCTGGCGGATCTGGAGGCGTATTTCGACGATTCTGTCTGCGGGGATGAGGTGACTAAAGGGAAACCTGACCCGGAGGTCTTCCTAAAAGCCTGTGAGAAAGCGGAAGCAGAGCCTGGGGAGGCCCTTGTGCTGGAGGATTCGGAGGCGGGCATAAGCGCGGCTTTCGCGGCGGGGATTCCCGTGGTGTGCGTGCCGGACATGAAATATCCGGAAAAGGAGTACGCCGCAAAGGCTTACAAAATCGTGGAGTCGCTGGATGAGGTGGCCGACATTCTGGTTTACATGGGCGGACAGGCGTGACTACTGATGGGTGGTGTCGGAGAATCGCTCCAGGTGATAGTTTAATTCCGCCCCGATGAGGAGGATGCAGATGCAGATGTACAGCCACAGCATCAGGACCACCACGGCGGTCAGGCTTCCGTACATGTAGGAGTAGTTGCTGAAGTTGTTGAAATAGATGGAGAACAGGCCGGAGAATACGATCCACCCCAGAGTGGAAAACAGGGCTCCGGGAATCTGGCTTTTCATGCTGTGGCTGCGGACGGGAACCAGGGTGTACAGCCCCGTAAACACGATCACCAGGACAGCCAGGGCCAAAAAGGAGCGGAAACTGATGACATAGCGGGCAAAGGCGGACACCACGGGAAATATACGGATGATCAGTCTCTGGATGCTTCCGCCCAGCACCAAAAGCAGCAGGCTTGCGATGCAGGCTGCCACAAAGAGGACCGTGTATCCGGAACAGATGAGCCGCCGGATAATGTATCCTCTGGGCTGAGGACTTTCATAGACCCGGTTTAGTCCCCGCTCAATGCCCAGCATCCCCCGGGAGGCGGACCAGATGGCGACGATGGCGCTTAAGGATACCACCGTGGCCGGGGATTTGGTGTAGAGTTCGTCCACAATGCCTATGACCAGGGCATCCAGCATATCCGGCATGATGGATACTAAAAGCTCCAGAACATCTGACTTGTTGATGGCCGGGATGAACTGAATCAGAGTCAGAAGAAGCATAATAAACGGAAAAAAGGAGATGACGATAAAAAACGAGGCCTGGGCGGCGTAGACCGTCACCTCGTCTTTTTTATATTTGTCGAAAATCCGCTTGCCTTGTATCAGAAGAGAGATCATGGAGTGACACCTTTCTCATTTTGTTTTTACTTTTATGTATATTAGCATGAGTTGAGAAAAATGGCAAGGTGTTGGGAGGCTGAGGGCTGCGCATGGAGGGCATACGCGGTTACGTTCACAGGGTCTGAGAACAATACGCCATGTAAACGGTAAGGATTGAGACGCAGCTGCCTCGGGAGAACAAATTTTTCTGTCAATACAAGATACAGTGTGTTAAAATAGAGAGTGCGAAGAAAGCCCGCGCAGGGTACGTATCATACTTTCGGAAAATGGAGACAATATGGAGTACATTCCCGCAAAAACTATTGTGACAAAGACGAAAAGCGATGCCTGGTTCGGCATTGATTACAATATGAATATCTACAAAGGATGCTGCCATGGGTGTATCTACTGTGACAGCCGATCGGAATGCTACAGGATAGACGATTTTGACAAGGTCAGAGCCAAGGAGAACGCCCTTGAGATTATCCGGGACGACCTGCGGCGGAAGGTGAGGAAAGGCGTGGTGGGGACAGGGGCCATGAGCGACCCTTACAATCCCTTTGAGAAGGAACTTCTTCTGACCAGACACGCCCTGGAACTTGTGGATGCTTTTGGATTCGGAGCTTCCGCAGCTACCAAGAGCACGCTGATGCTGAGGGATATGGATATTCTGGAAAGCATAAAGGAACACTCACCGGTACTTTTAAAGGTGACCGTAACCACCACAGATCGGGAACTGGCGGGAAAGATAGAGCCTGGGGCTCCGCCGCCTTCAGAGCGTCTTGACATGGTGGCTTCTTTCAGCGACAGGGGGATATTTGCCGGGATCCTTCTGATGCCGGTTCTGCCCTTTCTGGAGGACAGCTTGGACAATGTGCTGGCGGTGGTGAGAGAGGCCCATAAAGCCGGGGCAAGGTTCATCTACGCGGCCATGGGGATGACCATGAGGGGCAGCCAGAGAGAGTGGTATTATGACCGGCTGAAGGAGCTGTTTCCGGAAAGGAAACTGCCGGAAAGGTACATGAAAGCTTACGGAAACCGGTACGAGTGCCCCAGTTCCAGAGCCAGGGCGCTGTGGGAACGCTTTGCACAGGAGTGCGCAAAGTACGGCATACTGTATGAGATGAAGGACATTATTCACGCCTATAAGCGGGGATATGAGGTTACACAGCTGAGCCTGTTCGATCTGTGACAAATACAGAGCCTGTGACGGATATACATCCTATGACGGGCATACGCTGTAAGGCGGAGATACGATAAAGTACACCAAAAAGAAGATGGAGGCAATATGGAAGGAAAGATGACGAAACTGGAAAAATACTGGATTCTGTATGATGTGGGAAACTCGGCCTTTGTGCTTTTAGTGTCCACCATCCTGCCTATTTATTTTAATTATCTGGCGGGAAAGGGCGGGGTATCGGAGGTAGACGCCCTGGCTTACTGGGGATACGGGGCGTCGGTTTCCACCCTCTTAGTAGCTTTTCTGGGACCGGTTTTGGGGACGGTGGCGGATACGGACGGATATAAGAAGCCGATTTTTACCGCGTGCATGACGGTGGGGGTTGTGGGGTGCGCGGCTCTTGCTCTGCCGTCGTCGTGGATGATGTTTCTGGTGATTTTTGTCATAGCCAAGGTAGGGTATTCGGCCAGTCTGATCTTCTATGACGCCATGCTTTCCGACGTGACAGAGCCTGAGCGGATGGACCAGGTTTCCTCCCAGGGATACGCCTGGGGTTATATCGGAAGCTGCGTTCCCTTTATCGTCAGCCTCATATTCGTGCTGGGCAATGAGATCCTAGGCATCTCCATGCCAGATGCCATGGCTATCGCGTTTCTGCTGAATGCCGGGTGGTGGTTTGCGGTGACGATTCCTCTTCTTCGGACCTACAGGCAGAAACATGGCGTGGCAGGGAAGGAGCATGTGATCAGGGAAAGCTTTGGGCGTCTTTTTAAGATTCTGCACGATATTAAAGGTGAGCGGAAGATATTTCTGTTTCTTCTGGCTTTCTTTTTCTACATCGACGGGGTTTACACCATCATCGAGATGGCCACGGCTTACGGCAGCGCCATCGGGCTGGATACGCAGGGGCTTCTGCTGGCGCTTCTGGTGACCCAGATCGTGGCGTTTCCTTGTGCCCTTTTGTTTGGAAGGGCGTCAAAGAAGTACAAAAACACGACGCTTATTAAGGTGTGTATTGTCAGCTATCTCTGTATCGCGCTGTTTGCCATACAGCTGGATACCCAGTGGGAGTTCTGGCTTCTGGCAGTGTGGGTGGGCATGTTCCAGGGCGGGATCCAGGCTTTGTCCAGGTCCTACTTTGCATCCATCATCCCGCCGGAGAAGTCCGGGGAGTTTTTCGGGATTTTTGACATATGCGGGAAGGGGGCGTCTTTTATCGGGACCGCACTTGTGGGAGTTATCACACAGCTGACCCAGAATCCCAGTATCGGGGTGGGGATGTTGGCCGTGCTGTTCGGAATCGGGTTTGTGGTGTTCGGGGCTGCGGTCAGGGAAACGTAGAGTGTGGGGAAGCAAAAAGGGCAGTCCAGGCAGTGAAAGCAGCAGAGAGGATGGACGGGGCAAAAGCGGGTGAAGGAAGCAGAAGCAGCAGAGGGGACGGACGGGGCAAAAGGGAGTAAAGGAAGCGGAAACAGCAGAGGGGACGGACGGGGCAAAAGGGAGTAAAGGAAGCGGAAACAGCAGAGGGGACGGACGGGGCAAAAGGGAGTGAAGGAAGCGGAAACAGCAGAGGGGACGGACGGGGTAAAAGGGAGTGAAGGAAGCAGAAGCAGCAGAGGTTCGGATGAGGCAAGGGGATGACAGTAAACTGAGTGGGGGCAGCCAAAACAGGCGGAAATAAAAAAAGCCCTACAAATAGGGAGGGCCGGCAGACGGGGGACATCTGCCGGCTAGAGTATGAAAAAGTTTTGAAAAAGGTGTATCACCTGTTTACAAAACATAGTATATTCCATAAATATGAATAATATTTGTTGGAAATGTAAATTTTTTATGAATTTCCTTTGTTAAAGAAATTTTTTTCGGGAGCTTTTCCGGTAGATTTTGGTGGTCTTCCGGTGAGTTTCCTTGTGTCTGAAATCTCTGTGACAGATCATGCCGATTTCCCGGGGCATGATCAGATTCTTTGCGGTGAGCCCGGTGTGCCAGGATGCGGCCTGTGAACGGCAGGGATTTGTCAGCGGTCCAGGTTTTTCTGATCCCGGCGGTTGGTAAGGCGGATGACACCGCATCCGATTTTTGTGCCTGAGTTGCCGGCAGGCTGTGAGTGGAAATCGTCGGGCATCTGGTGGATCACTACAGCTCTGCCCAGAATTTCGGGGATGATGAAGCGCTTATCGTAGAAGGAAATCCAGGCATAGCCCTGGTTGGAGAACAGGGGAAGCAGATCCCCGGCGTGGTCGGGGTGCTGGGTCTGTCTGGGGTTATAATGGCCTCCTGTGTGCTGAAAATCGGCGCTGCAGTCCCCGTTTTCGTGGATATGCATGGCGTAGAAGGGGGAGCTGCCGGTCTGGGACCCGCCGGGCAGACCAAAGAACTCCGCTTCCACCAGTGTGCCGCCGTAGGGCGTGTTGTAGAATTTCACCAGTCCGCTTAAGGTGGGGACTGCCGTGCTGCCGGTGACCCAGGCCAGTGCCTGGGGCTCGCCGTCCTCCAAAAGCTCTGTAAAGATCTCTCCGGGGGTTGATTGTCTGTTGGCCATAGAAATGGTACCTCCATATGGGTTTAATTTCTTCTTATATTAAGATATGGGGAGGGACTTATCCCGGTGTAAGCTTTAAAACCTGCGGTTGACCGCCGGGCATATTTGTGGCAGAATGAAGGCATGTATTCATGACGGACAGAAAAGAGGGATAAGATGACAAAAACAGTTATATTTGATCTGGACGGACTGATGATTGACAGTGAGAAGATCTCCTATGAGCTGTACCGCGATTTTCTTGAGCTTTACGGACACCCGTTTTCGATTGGGGAGTATGCCCAGGGGTACAGCGGCCACACGGGGGTGGAGAACATGGTTTCTCTCATCGAGACGTACCGCCTGCCCATAGGGACTGAGGAGGGCCTGCAGTGGGTGAATAAGCGGGAGGAGATGTACATGGACAGGGGCGTGGATCTGAAAGAGGGTGTCAAGGAGCTGCTGGAATATCTGCGTGCCGGCGGCCGGGGGATTGTTCTGGCAATTTCCAGCACCCGGGACAGAGCCGTCAATGTGCTGAAAGCCCATGGCATAGACGGGTATTTTGATTATATGGTCTTCGGGGCGGATATTGAGAGAGGAAAGCCCTATCCGGATATATTTTTGAAGGCCTGTGAGAAGGCGGGGGAGAAGCCGGAGGAGTGTCTGGTGCTGGAGGACAGCGAGGCGGGGATTCAGGCGGCCTGCAGAGCCCATGTGCCGGTTATCTGTGTTCCGGATATGAAAAAGCCGGCCAGAGAGTACCAGGAGATGACGGAAGCGGTGTATGACTCGCTGCTGAAGGTAATGGGATATCTGGAGAATCAGTGAGGCGCTGAGTAAATATTTAACGGGTTTTGAGCGAAACGAGGGAGAAACAGTATATGAAATATACATTGAACTGTGACATGCTGGATGGATTGGTTTTCATAGATGAAAGCTATTTGTCAGAATTGAATGATACCGATCTGTTATATGCGATGGATATTTTACTTGATTCATCCGGGAAATCCGAATTGATTTTTGATTTTCCCAATGAGGACTGGGACATCGTAAGGCAGCGGGAAACAGAAGGAATCCGCGAATTTTGCGGACAGGGAAAAATGATCGTCTGGCTATTAGAGTGTGTTGTCAAGGAATGTGATCTTACAAAAAGCGCCGAAGTTACAGCCCCATGCAAGTGGCTGCATCTTCCTACGGGCAAATTGTTGGCGGTTACAGCGGGTGAGTTGATTCAATGTCTCGCCTATCCGGAATTGGAAATGGAAAAGGTTTTTGAGCTGTCGCTTGAGCCCGGGTGGTATGCAATCCAAAACGAAGGAGTCGATAATATTATGTATTGCAAGAAACAGCCGCCTGAGTCTGTTCCTTCAAACATCGAAGAAATATGTTAGCGTTATAAGAGGTGTACGTGAAACATACGTTGATTAAATTCAGGTGCATATTTCGGAAAATCAGCCAATCAGCCAATCAGCCAATCTGCCACAATGGCAGATGCAGGAGAGATTCTTAAAGTACATCCACAGAGAAAAGGAGGAGAAAGATATGAAAGTATTGATGATCAACGGAAGCCCCCATGTACAGGGCAACACAGCCATCGCGTTGAGGGAGATGGAGAAGATTTTCGCTGAGGAGGGCATTGAGACGGAGATCGTCCATGTAGGAAACCGGGATATCAGGGGATGCATTGCCTGCGGCTCCTGTATGGAGAAGGGCAGGTGTGTGTTCGATGACCTGGTTAACGAGACGGCGCCCAAGTTTGAGGCCTGCGACGGGCTGGTGGTGGGAAGCCCTGTGTACTATGCGTCAGCCAATGCAACTCTGGTGGCATTTCTGGACCGGCTGTTCTACAGCACCCGGTTTGACAAGACCATGAAGGTGGGAGCCAGTGTGGTGGCGGCCAGAAGGGGTGGACTGTCGTCCACATTTGATGAGCTGAACAAGTTTTTCACCATCTGCGGAATGCCGGTGGCTTCCGGACAGTACTGGAACAGCATCCACGGAAGGAGTCAAGGGGAAGCTGCCAAGGATGAGGAGGGACTGCAGTCCATGCGGACGCTGGCCAGGAATATGGCGTTCCTTATGAAGAGCGTTGCTCTGGGGAAGGAGAAGTTTGGGCTGCCCAGGAAGGAGAAACCTGTCAGGACGAATTTTGTCAGGTAGACAGGGGAATGTGCGGGGCGTGATTAAGTGAGAGAGGCGTGCCGTCTCCGGGAAAAGGGAGAGGAGAAAGGCTGCGGCTCCCAAACCGGCTGCCGCTCCCGCTCCGAAACAGGGACAAGACGGGTCTGCAAATACCCTGGCGATGTGGAGCTGTCTTTTGAGCAGATTGACGATCTCATAGATGAAAAGGAGAAGGCGGCTGGGGCCGAAGCAGAAAAGGCGGAGGATGAAAAGGCCGCAAAAGAAGAATATCCTGTCGCCGGCGGGCATAGAGAATACGATCTACATAGACTTATTCCCAAGGGTATGGTAAAAACTCAGATAATTTCCTCTCACAGGAAAGAGGTAATCATCTCTCCATATCTGTTATGGGGCAGCAAAGCTTCTTCTTTTTTCTTTTGTGCAGGTCTTAAAATACGGAGATTTTTTGTAAAATACCAGAATATTTTCCGTCCATTTCAATGGGGCCCGTCTTGCGGTGAGAGAGTCGGTATACCGGCTCTTGTACCATACTCACTTTGGAGCATGGACAGGTTGGAGCCCCCTGACACCTTGTCATAGGGGCACTGTGAAGAACACCGTCTATTTCACTGCCTGCCATAATTTCGTGAATGGCATATCCCGGAAGCTTCGGGTGATGCCGTAGGGCAGGGCGGTCAAAAGCATATTCAGTGAGTATCGGGGAGAAAGCGCAAGTGTTGATTCCGTTCAGGGACTTTGGGACATTTGTTTCGAGGCGGGGGCAGAGATAAGAAATTTTGACTTGCATAAACGTGGAGGGTATGGTAGTATAAAGATAAGTAAATTATGAACAAATTGTAAACATGCCATTTTTTTATGGTAAATCTCTAATTTTCAGAATATTCTGTGAAATACCCCCTAAAATCATGTCTGGAAATGCCGATTTTATCGGGGGTTGAGAGGGGATACCGTAGAAATGGGATGAGCCCGAAGTAGGGCATTGAAACATGTAACGATGGCTTCATACTTTTTATTCATTCTATGTAGAAATGGGATGAGCCCGAAGTAGGGCATTGAAACAGAAACCAAACATCTTTTCATGAAAATCCGACTTAGTAGAAATGGGATGAGCCCGAAGTAGGGCATTGAAACAACATCCTTGCTACGTGTCCTAATTCCATCTTATTTGTAGAAATGGGATGAGCCCGAAGTAGGGCATTGAAACAACATCCTTCCTTTCTGGTACCGCCTGCGCCGTTAGCGTAGAAATGGGATGAGCCCGAAGTAGGGCATTGAAACCGATTCAAACCAATCAGCAGTTGGGCTGTTTGTCGCTTGTAGAAATGGGATGAGCCCGAAGTAGGGCATTGAAACACGTTAAATATCCGAATTAACAGCTCATGTATATACGGTAGAAATGGGATGAGCCCGAAGTAGGGCATTGAAACAGAATCCTGTTGCATGGTAATATACACCATTTTTTGTAGAAATGGGATGAGCCCGAAGTAGGGCATTGAAACACATTCTCATCAAACGCAAACGTTATATATATAAATTCGTAGAAATGGGATGAGCCCGAAGTAGGGCATTGAAACGGTACCATTTAGGCAGTATTGATGACACCTGCCTTTTGTAGAAATGGGATGAGCCCGAAGTAGGGCATTGAAACACGCCCAGCTCGTCTGGGTCGATTCCGGTGAACTCGAGTAGAAATGGGATGAGCCCGAAGTAGGGCATTGAAACCGGTCTTGGCAATGTTCCTGTCTACAACATCAGACTGTAGAAATGGGATGAGCCCGAAGTAGGGCATTGAAACGAATCAAAAGTTGCTGCCTCCTTGGTGGGGAACCAGGAGTAGAAATGGGATGAGCCCGAAGTAGGGCATTGAAACTTAATATACTTGCTATTTCTCTTCATAATAAGTACCGTAGAAATGGGATGAGCCCGAAGTAGGGCATTGAAACGCTTCTTTGTACAGCGTCTCGAAATCGACACCACTGTAGAAATGGGATGAGCCCGAAGTAGGGCATTGAAACTTTTTCTTAGCTGCGGATGCCATGTTCTGCATACGGGTAGAAATGGGAAGAGCCCGAAGTAAGGTATTGAAACCAATAGTTAATGCCGCTCCTACCGTGATTTTCGTTGGCAGAAAAGATACCCTGTTGCCTCATTGATGTTTCTGACAAAAATATCTTTCTGTTAACTCGGCTGTCAGGTTAAAAATAAGCCCGGCCGAAAAATTAAAGTATTATTTAGTCTGCCGCGCCAGCGATGAAGATCATGGGCGGCAGACTTTTTCTCTTCTATAGAACCTGCAGTTTCTAAGTCCAATCCTTTTACCGTCTCAACCCCAACCACATAAAATATAAATTGAAAAAATCCACCCCATTTTGCAACTCTCCCCAAAAACAGGACTATATATAAAGCAGAGAGCCAGACAGTACTGGAACGGCTCTCAAAAATAGACTATATAAAAAGTAAACAGAAGGGGGTGATTTGATGGAAGCAGCAGAGAAATACAGCAGCAGTCAGCTGCTGACTGGTCTGGATAGCAGTGCGGGGGCATAGCATCAGACTCTGTCTGATGCCATACCACAGGATTACCTATATGGATATGCAGTTGTTGACGTATAGATGGGAATCAGGACGGGGGAATTCCTCTCAGATGCCCTTATAACTATACACATAAAAAAGAATAAGTTCATAAGCAATAGGAGAAAACCGATGAAAAAGACAGTAAAAAAGGATGGGACAAAGGCAAACAAGACCTTAAATGAGCTGGCAGAATACTGGAAGCAGCTGGAACGAAAGACTGTAGAACAGAGGAGAAAAGCGGACAATTATTACGAAAACATTCTCATGGAGCCTATTATACAGGAGTTTGTGGAGAATAACAGGGAACAGGCAGAGCCGGTTGAATGCCTGATTCTGTCTGTGGGGACTTCCTATGAGCCGCTGGTTCTGAACATCAAGCTGCTGAACCCGCGCCGGATACTTTTTCTGTATACGGAAAAGTCGGAGCAATATCTGGACAAGGTGGTCGGTTACTGTGGATTGAATGCAGCCAGATATGAGAAAAGTCTGGTTCACGAGACAGAACCTCTGGACATCTACCGGGAGATCAAGAAAGCTTATCTGAAATGGAATAAGCCGGAGAAAATATTTATTGATTTTACAGGAGGAACCAAAGCCATGTCAGCGGCAGCGGCCATGGCCGGGGCTATGATTGGGGTTCAGCTTCTCTATGTGGGATGTACCAACTATCTGCCTGACTTTAGAAAACCGGACCCCGGGACGGAGAGACTGTTTTTTATTGATAACCCCATGGAGGTATTCGGAGATATTGAGATAGAGAAGGCGCTGACTTTGTTTGGAGAATATAATTACGCAGGTGCGGGAGAACGATTGGCGATTTTAAAAGAAAGCATTCCGGAACCCAATATCCGTCAGGAATTAAATTTTGTCTATCTTCTTGCCAGAAGCTATGAGGCGTGGGATGCCCTTGATTTTCCCGCCGCCTATGAAAATATACAGAACTTGAACCGGGAGATCCGCAGGGACAGAAGGATTCACAAAAGATTTTTGCTTATGGACTTTGCAGATCATCTGGAGCGGCAGGAGGAAGTGCTTTCCAGGCTTACGAAGATTCCGGAGATGACGGGCCAGCAGAAACAGATGAGCATACTGACCGATCTGCGGTACATGATGCCGCTGATGTTTACTATGTATATGAACGCATTTGTGAGGGAACGGCAGGAAAAATTCGACATGGCCACCCTCCTGCTGTACCGCCTCCTGGAGATGATTGAACAGAGGAGGCTGGCCCTGTACGGGCTCTATGTGTCCAGGATGGACTATGCAAACATCAGATACAATCTTGACCGGGAGCCTGAAATGGAGGGAAAGACAGGGGAGGAGTGCCTGGAAGTGCTGAAAAAGGATATCAGCGGTATAAAAAAGGCGCTGTACGGAAAGTGGGGAAACGGTTATTTGCCGGAACAGGTTTCCCTTCTGGAAGGCTTTGTAATCCTTCAGGCACTGAAAGATCCCATCAGCATGATGGATAATGGCAGACACATTGATAAACTGAGGCGCATCCGTTCCATGGTGTTTCTGAGAAATAACAGCATATTTGCCCATGGACTGGGACCTGTGGGAAAAGCCGATTTCCTGAAATTTAAAAGCTTTGTGGAAGAAATGTTTATGGAACTGTGCAGGATCGAGGAGATTGAGTTCCAGAGGGAAAAGGAGGTTGTCACATGGGTAAACCCCATGGATTCCAAGTACTATTCTAAATTGGAGGGATAGATCTGTGTCGGTTTTGTATGTAAAAGAGCAGGGGGCGTGTGTCAGGAAGAAAGATCAGTGTATCGTGGTGAGCAAGGGCAGGGATACGCTGCTGCAGATACCTGCGGACAATGTGGACAATATTGCGGTCATAGGCAATGTGCAGGTCACGAGCCAGGCCCTGCAGATGCTGATGGTAAGGGGGATTGATGTAAATTACTTTGCTTTCTCCGGAAAGTATCTGGGGCATACGGCGGCGGAAACTTCCAAAAACGTGTTTCTGCGGCTGGCACAGTATGAGATGTATCACGATCTTAAACGACGGATGGAGATGGCCAGGCGGATTGTGAATAATAAGATACAGAATCAGATCAACATTATCCGGGGGATACATGTTCAGTCCGGGGAATATTTCTGGAAGGAGGATGTGGAGAAGATGGAGGAGTATCAGAGCAGACTGCCGCAGAAACAGACTTCCAACGAGATCCTGGGAATAGAAGGAATCTGCAGCAATATCTACTTCGGGGCATTCGGGAAGATGCTTCGAAGTGAGATAGAATTTCACGGCAGAAACCGGAGGCCGCCGCGGGATCCGGTGAATACGATTATCAGCCTGGGTTACACATTTCTGACAAAGGAGGTCAGCAATACCCTGGACGCGGAGTCCTTTGAGATGTATCTGGGATTTCTTCATGGAATCCGGTACGGAAGAAAATCCCTGGCTCTGGATATGGTTGAGGAGTTCCGTCAGCCTGTGGTCGACCGTTTGACAATACGGCTTTTCAATAAACGTATTTTTACGGAATTTGATTTCACAGCAGAAGAGGACAGAGTTCTGCTGAATGAGGATGGATTTAAAAAATTTTGCTGGGAGTTTGAGAGGTGGATGACAGATAAAAGTTTTTCAGGAAATGGGGTGAGTTTCCGTTCCAGGATCAAGGAGCAGGCGGGAAGGCTGAAACAGGCGGTTCAGGGTAACGGGGAGTATATTCCCTTCAGATGGGAAGGGCCCACATGTATATAGTCAGCTACGATATTGCCTCCGACCGTCTGAGAAATCGAATCGCCAGGACGCTGGAGGGGTATGGAAGGAGAGTTCAGTATAGTGTGTTTGAGTGTGAACTGTCAGAAAAACGGTATAAAGAGCTGTATGAAAAGCTGCTTAAGCTGACCGATAGTATGACTGACGGAAGCATCCGCTTTTATCCTATATGCCAAAACTGTCAAAAGAAAAAGCTGGTCATTGGTATTCCCGAAGAGACGGACAATATACTTCGGGAAGATGTGATCGTAGTCTGAGAAAGGAGAAGCTTTATGAGTTTATATACGAGGATCATTGACCTTCAGAAGCTGGATGCAGGCCTTTTGAAGGCAGCCAGGAACAAGCCCGCGGCGGGGGCGGACGGGGTTACATATGACATGTTTCTGGCCAATAAAAAGGAATATCTGAAACAGCTGAATCTGGAGCTGGCAGAGCATCGGTATCATCCTCTCCCCGTAAAGCTGGTAAGCCTGTACAGGGGAGAAAAAGAGCGGAAGATTGCATTGTATTCCATGAGGGACAAGGTTGTTCAGCAGTCCATAGCGGCGGAACTGCAAAAGATATATGAGCCGCTGTTTTGTGACGGGACTTATGCTTACCGGAGCGGACGCTCAGCTCTGCATGCCATCAGTTACATTGAAGAGAATATGAAGAAGCATGGCGATGGCTGGATAATAAAGGCAGATATCCGTTCTTTTTTCGATTCTATACCGGCGGGCAAACTGAGAGAGGAACTGAGAAAAAAGATTCGGGAGGAGGATGTGCTGAAACTGATCATGGAAAACGCACAGGCGGAGTCTCTTCAGTCAGATGGGGAGATCGTGAAAAAGGCCGTGGGAATCTGGCAGGGTTCAGGTATTGCGCCGGTGCTTTCCAACATTTACCTGAAAGACTTTGATTATGAGATGAAGGAAAAAGCAGCCTTTTATGTAAGATATTCCGATGATATTCTGGCTGTGGCAGACAGCAGGGAGGAAGCATCAGAGCTGATGCGCTTTATGACCGTTTATATAGAGGAGAGAGGATTACGGATCAATGAACAGAAAAGTGTTCTGGTATCGGTGGATGATGGAGTTGATTTTTTGGGATACCATTTTACAAAGGGCGGGAAAAGTGTTCCGGTAAAGGCGGAATTGAATCTTCAGGAGAGGCTGGAGAGCATGTTCCTGACAGCGTCCGGCCTGTCTATACAAGAGAGGCTGAAAAAGGGCGCCGAGATACTGGAGGGATGGGAGCAGTATTACCGGGAGGAACGGCCTGTGTGCAGCATGCTGGAGTATGCGGTTGTGCTGTACATGGTACAGAATAAAGATCAGGGGTTTGAAAAGATCAGCAGCCTGCGGAAGCGTTTTACCAATGACCACAGGGAGCTGGCAGAGTATATGGCAAAGGTATGGAGGGCGCACAAAAGGGCTGATCTGGAGCTGTTTGAATACGAACAGCTGTTTCAACTGGACGGGTTGGATGAGGGGAGGATTTCAGATTACGGCTCCCCGTTTGTAAAGGAACTGATAAGCGGGTTTGGAAAGCTGCTGGTGTGCCAGGGACCGGATGTGCTTATGGAAATGATTCAGGATTACACGGAGCTTCAGTGTCTCAACAAGGCTTCCAGGCTGATGGAGCGGTATCAGATGCTGGGGAAGGAGGAGAAAGAACCTGTTATACAGCTGCACCGGGAGGAGCAGGAGCAGACGGAACTTGACAGTGAGGCGAGACATTTGTTTTACGGACTGTTTGTGGGAAGGGAAGACACTTATTCCGAAGAATATATGGCCCGGAGAAGGGTGACGGAACAGATAAACGCCCCTCTGACAGAGGAGGTTCTGCAGGAACATCTGTCGGGAACCCGCACCATAGGCACCTATGTACAGCGTCCCAACGGCACTGCAAAGTATCTGGTCATTGACATGGATATTTCCAAAAAGATTCTGCTGAAATGTACAACAGACAGTGAAGAGTTTGCCAGGTATATGCAGCTGTGCGGGGAGACGACAGCGAAAGCGCTGAAGATTCTGGAGAGACTGGGACTTAAGGGATATGTGGAGTACAGCGGATACAGAGGGTACCATATATGGATATTTTTTGCGGAGTGGCTCCCCGTGAGATATGTGAACGCTCTTTCACAGATACTGGAAGAAAAGTTTGGGAGCATTCAAAAGGATGAGATCACCGTTGAATTTTTTCCCGATGACAGGAGAATCCGTGGTGGAAAACCAGGGCAGAGTATCAGACTCCCCCTGGGCTTAAATCCCCGGAGCGGCAGGACGGGATACTTTTTGGACAGCAGCTTTGGGCAGGTGACGGACTTTTCCTTATACATGAAGGATATAGCCAAATTCTCCCTGGCAGCGGTGAAAAGGATTGTCGGGATGAATACGGGACGAAAGGAGACAGGCAGCCCTGAGGGGGAGAGGGAGATTCTCGACCGGGATCTGGAGGGATTCGGGAAACTTGGCAGTGAGGTCAGAACCGTATTGGAGAAATGTAATCTCATGTGCTATCTGTGCCAGAAAGCCAGAAAAACCGGATATTTGTCCCATGTGGAGCGGCTGTCTGTCCTGTATGTGTTTGGCCATATGGGGGAGGAGGGAAGCGAGTTTATCCACCAGGTTATGTCCTGCACTCTGAACTATCAGTATCAGACTACAGAGCGCTTTATCAACAAGATTCCCGCAAAACCTGTCAGCTGCATTAAACTTCGGGAGCAGTACCGGCAGATCACAGCGGAGATTGGATGCACGTGTAATTTTAAAAGAACGAAAAATTGTTATCCGTCCCCTGTCCTCCATGCTATCAAGTCCGCAGACACAGTGGACGGTCAGATCACCATCCCTACCAGCCGTACCCTGTCAAAAGAAAAAGAACAGACCGTATATCAGGAGATCAATGTGTACCGGAAGGTGCAGGAGACTGCAGAGAAAATCCTGGAACTTAAACGGCAGAAGCGGGGAATCAACAAAAAGATTGCCAGGGCGGAGAAGGATCTGGAATCCGTCTTTGACGGGATGCAGACCGACTGTCTGGAGATCGAAATGGGACTTTTATGCCGCAGAAAAAAGGAGGATGGGAGCAGTGAGTGGGTGATTGAGATATAATCGAAAACCGCAGCCGTCTAGGACATCGGTCTCATTGCGCACGTCGTAAAAAAAGTATTGACAGGAAGGGTAATGCGTATTATAATACATATCATATAGAGCGGCGCAATCTATCAAAAGGAGTGAGCAATGAGAGAAAATTATATTTATCCCGCAAAATTTGAGCGGACAGGGGATGTTATCGAAGTCTCTTTTTTGGATTTTCCCCATATGAAAACATATGGGGAAAATCCCGATGAGGCCATCACGGCGGCGCAGGAGATACTGGCTTTGCAGATTATTGACTGTGAGCGGAAGAACAGGCCTCTGCCGGAACCAACAGAGGGAGTGTGCGGGGCCGTGTATGTCCATGTGTGGCTTCCGTATTTTCAGAGCAAGACGAAGGAAATATATGTCCGCAAGTCCGTGACCATACCTCAGTGGCTTGATCAGCTTGCAAAGGGGAAGGACATTAATTTTTCAGGGGTTCTGGCAAAAGGAATTAAGAAGGAACTGGGAATCACCGATGAGTCGGAGATAAAGAGGGAACTGGGGATCGATTCCTAGAGGGAGAGAGTATATGGGAAAAGTATTTGTCAATTTTACAAATCACAGTTCCGATACATGGGAGGAGAATCAGCTGGAGGCGGCGCGGCGGTATGGCCCGATTACCGATCTGCCGTTTCCCGGTGTGTTTCCCGACGCGGATGAAAAGGATATTGAGGCGCTGGGGAAGAAGTGCTGCAAACAGATATTAGAGCTGGAACCGGCGGCGGTCTTGTGCCAGGGCGAATTTTCGCTGACCTATTTTGTTGCAGCCAGGCTCCGCGAAAAAGGCGTTAAAGTTCTTACCGCATGTTCCGAGAGAAGAGTCGTCCAGAAGGGAAATGTAAAAAGCAGCGTATTTGAATTTGTGAGATTTCGGGAATATAGATAGAACGCACAGAGGAGATAAAAGGCTATGGGGAAAAAGGGATTGCTGCTGGTGTTTATCAGTGACTACAAAGAGGGCAATGAGCCGGAGGAGTACCGGGTACATGGAGACGAAGGGGCGGCCTCCTGGCAGATTGAAGGGACGCAGACCAACGATGCTCCGGTGAAATATCTCATATCTAAAGCATTGAAAGACGACAACAAGATCGAAAAGATAATCTGTATGGTCTCAGAAAAAGTCAGGGAGAAAGGTTTTGAACAATTTGAATGCATGGTGAATGCGTATATCCAGAGCAGTGAGGAGCTGAAAACAGCTTACAGAGGGGAGAAGATAACGTTTGTTCCCATCGGCTATCCGGAGTCCAAAGAAGATATCTCTGACAGAGCCGCCGAGGTGTACAAGGAGATTGCGTCAGCAGGCTGTATCGGAGGCGAATATGGAGCCGGAATCTATATCGATTATACAGGCGGACTCCGGGATATGAATTTTCTGATGACGGGAATAATCCGGTATTTGGAGTACCGCGGTGTTTCCTGTGAGGAGATCGCGTACAGCTACCGGGATTTTAAAGACAAAAGCAAGAACCGGATTTACTCTCTGAAGTGTATTTACAGTATGTATCAGCTTCTGAACGGAGTGGCACAGTTTGTAGATACAGGAAATGCGGAGCTTCTTCAAACGTGCTACAGCAATGAGAATGATGTTGGGGTCAAAAGAGTTTTTAGAAACTCTCTGACTTCCTATATAGTACCTTGAAAATTTTACACAATCCTTATGAGGATAAGATTTTGCAT
>JAAWHK010000040.1 GCA_022795805.1 Hungatella sp.
TAAGTAGGTCACGGTTCATCCCCCAGCACAATGCTGTCAATAACGGCCTGGAAGATGGCATCCCCCTCCTCCTGAAAATCCTCATGGACTATGAAGGTGAAGTCAACCCCAGTGGTTCCATTTTGAAGGGCTATATAGCGCTGGTAGAAGGTTTCTCCCTCATCGCTCTGGATCATAGTGGATCCATCCACTGCGGGAAGGCCGTTTAAGGTGATTTCCTCTGCCGAAAAGCCGTTCTGGGCCAGGTATTCGGTCAGGGTATGGAGATAGTTGTCCTCCTCAGGCGTGTAGGCGGTGAGATAGAGCACCGACATATCCCAGGGGTTGTCCTCCTCATAGCGGGAGTACACAGCCAGCTGGAAATCGTCTTCTGTGGGGGTGATTTCCCACAGGTAGGGGCAGGAAAAGGTCAGTCCCAGGCTTTCGATGGTCCGGGGCGTCATTGCAGGCAGGGGGGCGGACGGGGGCTGCGCCATGGCTGCATCCAGTTCCTCCTGTGTCAGGGTGATATTGGGGGTCTTGCCGGTATCAGCCAGGATTTTCTGTGCCACGAGCCTGGTGGCGGGGGCAAGCACCGAAAAATGGTCCGCGCCTTCAATCACCCAGCCCTGGATGTTGTCATTTTGGGAAGCTTCCAGCATCCGTTCCAGATTCTTTGAATTACCGTCCCTGCCTTCAATTAGGAAGGTGGGGCTTTTTATATTGTCCAGCCAGTGGATGGGGGAGCGCATGATGTACTCCTCCTCAATATCCGTATCGAAGGTGAACTGGCTGTTATTGTGATATATGATCTCGTCTGCCGCGCCGAAACAGAAAACCGCCCGAAACCGGTCCGTGTATTCGGAGGCAAGCAGAGCCCTGGTTGCGCCGGTGCTGTGGCCGCCCAGGTAGATGCGATCCGGGTCCACGTAGGGGAGTGAGGCCGCGTATTCATATGCGGATACGATATCATCCACTTCCCCGAACAGGGTCTCATAATGGCCGGGGTTGCCGTTGCCGCCCCGAAAGGAGGGGTACATGGTCAGCAGTCCCGCCTGCCAGAAGGCAGAGCCGGTCTGGTCATTGTCCCAATTCGGATAAACCCAGGGGAAATCGTCGATGGCGTTGCCCCATCCGCCTACCACCCAGATGATGAGGGGGTGTTTCTGGCCGTCGCCGGGGTCGCTGGACACATAGGCGGCCAGGTCACCGACTTTGGAAGGATAGGATACCAGGTCAAAAAGGCCTTCGGGAGGCGCGGGAACAGAGTAGTCGTTGTTTTCTTCCCGGGTAAGGGTGGTGGTAAAGGCGGCGTGTGCCTGAGCAAAGCTGTCGTACCTGCCGGCAAAATCAGACGGACCGGGTTCTGCCTGTCCGTTTTTTGTCTGTCCGGAGGCGCTTTTTGGGGGAGCGCTTCCGGTGTTTTTGTCTGTCTGGGGTGCACCGCAGGAGACTGTGAGGAGGGAGGCCAGAAGCGCCAGAAACATGACGGGTGTCCTTAAGTGATTTCGGATTTTCATAGGAATTGCCTTTCTCTTGATTGTGTTGTGGTATAGTTTGGAACTGCTTCTATTATAAGGGGATTATTTCACGGATACAACTGTTTTTGAGCACGTAATGGTCGGAATCCGGGCTGCCTATCACCGCAGGTGATTTCAAACAGTAGAAAAATAATTCCGAAACCGGGATTTTATCCGTTTTCAAACGCTGCAAAGTGTGGTAAAATAGTATTCATGAACGGCGGCGCACAGTAAGCTGCCAGGCAGATTTGCCGGAAAGGAGAGTTTTATGGATCAAGAGAATCTGAACCAATACTATAACGGGAATTACGGGGCATACAGGGTCATGGAGGAGCATGAGTCCCTGGAAAGGTACACGGCCAAGACCTTTGGGTGGATGTTTCTGGGACTTATGGTGACGTTTCTGGTGGCTGTAACCGGTTATGTGACCAGGCTGGTGCTGTTTGTGGCTTTGGTGCCTCAGGCGTTTCTGGTGCTGGGCATCGCGGAGGTGGCTGTAGTGCTGTTTCTGTCGGCGCGGATCACCAAGATGAGCGTGGGCACCGCCAGGGCGCTGTTTATGGTCTACTCGGTGCTCAACGGCGTGGTGTTCTCAACCTACTTCCTGATATACAGCCTGCCGAGCCTGGTGTACGTGTTCGGAGCCACATCCCTGTTTTTCGGGATTATGGCGGCTATCGGCTATTTTGCGAAAGCAGACTTAAGCCGCCTGCGCAATTTCCTGGTGGGCGGACTGGTATTTCTGCTGGTTTTCTGGGTAGCGTCCATGTTCCTCAATCTCCAGAGGTTCGAGGTGATAGCCTGCAGCGTGGGAATATTTATCTTCCTCCTGTTTTCGGCCTATGATACCCAGAAGATAAGAGCCTACCATCAGGTTTACTGCCATGACGGGGAGATGGCCGCAAAGGCCTCCATCTTCGCGGCACTGCAGCTGTATCTGGATTTTATCAATCTTTTCCTGTATCTTTTAAGGGTTTTGGGGAGAAGAAAATAGGGAATGGCTTAAACGCAACAGCTGCCGGAATGGTTCGTTTCGGCAGCTATTTTTCCTGTTTATAGGTTGTTTTCATGATAATAGGGAGAGGAGGTGCTGTAAGTTGACCTGTAAGGAAGCAGAGAACCTGGTGATGCCTTACATCCGTCATGAGCTGGATGTGGGGCAGATGGAGGAGTTTTTGGAGCATATTGACACGTGTCAGGAATGCAGGGAAGAGCTGGAGATCTACTACACGGTGGAGGTGGGCATCCGGCAGCTGGACCTGGATACGGACACGGACCGCTACAACATCAAAGGCGACATGGAGTCAGATATCATCGCCTCCAGGCAGGAGATTTACAGGGCCCGTTTCATCAGCATCCTCCACTATGCGGCCGACACGCTGATGGTGATGAGCCTGGTGGTGATGCTGATTCTGCAAGCCAGAATCTGGTGGCAGACAGGGATCTTCTAGGCGGGGCCGGATCTCCGACGGGAGAGGCGGGAAGCGAGGGAGTCGGCAGGTTTTAAGGCATGCAAAAAATATAGGAGCAGACTATGAAAAATAAACTGGTATTGATTGACGGTCACAGCATTTTGAACCGGGCTTTTTACGGGGTTCCGCCCCTGACCAATTCAGAGGGACTTCACACCAACGCGGTGTACGGGTTCCTCAATATTATGTTTAAAGTACTGGAGGAGGAGGACGCGGACCATCTGGCGGTGGCCTTCGATTTGCCGGAGCCCACGTTCCGCCACAGGATGTACGAGGGCTACAAGGGGAACAGAAAGCCTATGCCTGAGGAGCTGGCACAGCAGGTGCCGCTGATGAAGGACGTGCTTAAGTCCATGGGGATTCCCATTATGACCCTGGCCGGATTCGAGGCGGATGACATCCTGGGAACTCTGGCCAAGAAAAGCGCGGCCGCGGGGGCGACGGTGTCCGTCGTGTCCGGGGACAGGGATCTTTTGCAGCTGGCGGACACACACATCAAGATCCGGATCCCCAGAACCAGCAAGGGGGTCACTCAGGTGAAGGATTATTACCCGGAGGACGTGAAGGCGGAGTACCAGGTGACGCCCGGGGAGTTTATCGACGTGAAGGCCCTTATGGGAGACCAGTCGGACAACATACCGGGGGTGCCCTCCATCGGGGAGAAGACGGCCACCAGCATCATCGCGGCCTACAAAAGCATTGAGAATGCCTACGCTCACCTTTCGGAGATAAAGCCCCCCAGGGCCCAGAAGGCTCTGGGGGAGAATTTTGACATGGCAAGGATGAGCAAGGAACTGGCCACCATATGTGTTGACTGTCCCATCGAATTTTCCTACGAGGATATGGAGATAGGGAACCTTTACACTCAGGAGGCGTTTCAGTATATGAAGCGGCTGGAGTTTAAGTCCATTCTGTCCAGGTTTGACTCAGGGACCATAAGCGGGCCCGGGGCAGAGGAACATTTCAGGACGATTCTCGATTTTTCGGAGGCTGAGGCCGTGTTTGACCGGGCGGCAAAAGCGGACAGGCTGGGGCTGGGGCTGATCATTGAAAATGGGCAGGCCGCGGCGGCGTATTTGTGCTTCGGCGAGGAGGAGTGCTACGCCGTGGGTGCTCAGGGATTTCTCACCGGGGAGTATCTGGCGGGAAGGATTCGGCAGCTGGCGGGGACCGGGAAGGCCGGGGCGAACACCAGGGCCACCCTGAATCTGAAGGCTCAGCTGCCCCTGCTGAATATTGAGGAGGACTGCGGGATTCTGGATGCGGGTGTGGCCGGGTATCTGCTGAATCCCTTAAAGGATACCTACAACTACGATGATCTGGCCAGGGACTATCTGCAGATCACCGTTCCCTCCAAGGAGGAGCTGCTGGGAAGAAAGGCCATGGAAGGGCAGATGCTTCTGGACGGGCAGGAGAAGGCCGGGATCTGTATCTGCTATATGGGCTATATCGCGTGGAAGTCCATGGAGGTTCTGGAGGAGAAGCTTAAGTCCACGGATATGTGGCAGCTGTTTCTGGAGGTGGAGATGCCTCTGATTTACAGCCTGCACCACATGGAGCAGGCGGGAATCCGAGTGGAGAAGGAGCGGCTCAAGGAGTACGGGGATAATCTGAAGGTGCAGATTGATATTCTGGAGAAGGAGATTTACCAGTTGGCCGGGGATAAGTTCAACATCAATTCCCCCAAGCAGCTGGGTGAGATCCTGTTCGAGAGGATGAAGCTTCCCCACGGGAAGAAGACGAAGACCGGGTACTCCACGGCGGCGGATGTGCTGGAGAAGCTGGCGCCGGATTATCCGGTGATCCGAAAGATCCTGGATTACCGCCAGCTGACGAAGCTGAACTCCACCTACGCGGAGGGGCTGTACGGGTTCATTCGGGAGGACGGGCGGATTCACGGCACCTTTAATCAGACCATCACGGCCACAGGCCGTATCAGCAGCACGGAGCCCAACCTCCAGAATATTCCGGTGCGCATGGAGCTGGGGCGGCAGATCCGCAAGATCTTTGTGCCGGAGGAAGGCTGCACCTTTGTGGACGCGGACTACTCCCAGATCGAGCTGCGTGTGCTGGCTCACATGTCGGGGGACGAAAGGCTTATCGACGCATACAGACAGGCCCAGGATATTCACGCCATCACGGCATCCCAGGTGTTTCACATTCCCCTGGACCAGGTGACGGCCCTGCAGCGGCGCAACGCCAAGGCGGTGAATTTCGGAATCGTCTACGGAATCAGCGCCTTCGGGCTCAGCGAGGATTTGAGCATCAGCCGCCAGGAGGCTGTGGAGTATATTGACAAGTACTTTGAGACGTACCCGGGAGTGAAGGCGTTTTTAGACAGACAGGTGGAGGACGGGAAGAAGAACGGGTATGTGTCCACCATGTTCAGGCGGCGCAGGCCCATCCCGGAGCTGAAATCCGGCAATTTCATGCAGCGGTCCTTCGGGGAGCGGGTAGCCATGAACTCCCCCATCCAGGGTACGGCTGCGGATATTATGAAGATCGCCATGATCGCGGTGGACAGGGAGCTGAGAGAGAGAGGGCTGCGGTCGAGGATCGTGCTGCAGGTTCACGACGAGCTTCTGGTGGAGACGTGGAAACCGGAGCTTGAGGAGGTGAAGGTGCTCCTGGAGACGAAGATGAAGGAGGCGGCCGCCCTTAAGGTGGCTCTTGAGGTGGAGGCCTGTGAGGGGCAGAGCTGGTATGACGCGAAGTAAATCAGCGGGGGCAGGGACCGCAAAAAAAACGTATCACTCCGAGAGGACCGGTGCTGATTGAGGAAAACGGAGGAAGAAATGTGGACGGAAAGTTCATAGCAGCCCTGACAGGTGGCGTAGGATCCGGAAAGAGCCGGATTCTGGAGCTTCTGAAGGACGAATTCGGAGCGGAAGTGATACAGACGGACCATGTGGCCTGGATGCTGGAGGAGCCGGGACAGGCCGGGTATGACGCTCTGATAAGGACTTTCGGCAGGGAGTTGGCGGGAGAGGATAAAAGACTGAGGAAAGATGTGCTGGCCTCTATGGTATTTACGGATGAGG
Source organism: Hungatella sp. (assembly GCA_022795805.1). Lineage (GTDB taxonomy): Bacteria > Bacillota > Clostridia > Lachnospirales > Lachnospiraceae > UBA3402. The sequence goes on from JAAWHK010000040.1 coordinate 6,013, forward strand.
AGGCCAGGCAGACGGTGAACCGGCTGATCCATCCGCTGGTGTGGCAGTGGGTGCAGACTCTGGCAGGGGAGGCCGAAAGCTCCCTTGTGGTGGTGGAATCGGCCCTGGTTCTGGAAAATCCAGGTGACTTTTTCGATGAAATATGGTATGTTTATACTCTGAGGGAAGAGCGGATCCGACGGCTCATGGAAAGCCGGGGGTATTCCCGAAAGCGGTGCCTGCAGATGATGGCGGGGCAGCCGTCCGCGGAAGCGTACCGCAGGTGCGCAGACTGGATCATTGACAACAACGGTTCCCTGGAGTCTGTGCGTAGGCAGATGGAAAAAAGAATCAGAGGTAAAGGAAGAGGCTGATATGAGATTGGTAAGCATTGCCAGCGGCAGCAGCGGCAACTGCATCTATGCGGGTACGGAGAACACCCATATTTTAATCGATGCGGGAGTCAGCAACAAGAGGATCGAACAGGGGCTGAACGATATCGGGGTCAGGGGAAGGGAACTGGACGGGATCTTCATCACCCACGAGCACTCAGACCATGTGAAGGGACTGGGGGTTCTGGCCCGGAAGCACGGGGTTCCCATTTACGCCACAAAGGACACCCTGGAGGAGATCCGGGGGATGAAATCTCTGGGAGAGTATCCGGAGGAACTCCTTCACCCCATCCTGCCGGATACGGAGATTTCCGTCGGTGATATGGAGGTGAGACCTTTTCGCATCGACCATGACGCCGCCGATCCGGTGGCCTACCGGATTCAGGCGGGGCGCAGCACTGCTGCGGTAGCCACGGACATGGGACACTTTGATCAGTATATCATTGAACACCTTCAGGGCCTGGATGCCATCCTTCTGGAGTCCAATCACGATGTGCGCATGCTGGAGACAGGGCCTTACCCCTACTATCTGAAGCGGAGAATTTTGGGCGATCACGGACATCTGTCCAACGACAGCGCGGGCCGGCTTTTAAATTACATACTTCATGACAACATGAAGCATATTCTTCTGGGACATCTCAGCAAGGAGAACAATTACGAGGAGCTGGCCTATGAGACGGTGAAGGTGGAGATTGACCAGGGAGATCACGGGTACTGCTCCGGGGATTTTCATTTGTCTGTGGCCAGGAGAGACGAGATGTCTGAGATTATTACCATATAAAGAGACTTTGAGAATACATTCCAATTAAGAGGAGGAAGTCATGAACAGGACGATAATTACGGTAGTGGGAAAGGATACGGTGGGGATCATCGCAAAGGTGTGTACCTACCTGGCGGAGAACCAGGTGAATATTCTGGACATCTCCCAGACCATTGTGCAGGAGTTTTTCAACATGATGATGATCGTTGATATGGAGAAGTCTACAAAGCCTTTTGAGACCGTATCCGCTGACCTGGAGAAGATCGGGGAGAACATCGGCGTCAGGATCAAGTGTCAGCGGGAAGAGATTTTTACGAAGATGCACCGGATCTGAAGAGAATGGAGAAGACGATATGCTGAAGATGTTTGAGGTCATTGAGACCAACAATATGATCGAGCACGAGAAGCTGGACGTGCGCACCATCACCATGGGCATCAGCCTTCTGGACTGCTGCGACAGCGATCTTGACGCGCTTAACGAGAAGATTTACAAGAAAATCACGGATACGGCCAGGGAGCTGGTGTCCACCGGGGAGGCGATTGCCAGGGACTTCGGGGTTCCCATTGTGAACAAAAGGATCTCCGTGACTCCCATAGCCCTGGTCGGCGGCTGCGCCTGCAAGACGCCGGAGGATTTTGTCACCATAGCGCGGACTCTGGACAGGGCGGCCAAGGATGTGGGGGTTAATTTTCTGGGAGGGTACTCCGCGTTGGTGAGCAAGGGCATGACAAAGGCGGACGAGAACCTGATCCGCTCCATCCCTGAGGCGCTGGCAGTTACGGAGCGGGTGTGCAGCTCCGTCAATGTGGGTTCCACCAAGACCGGACTCAACATGGATGCGGTGAATCTCATGGGTCAGATGATAAAGGCCACGGCCCAGGCCACCAAAGACCAGGATTCCCTGGGGTGCGCCAAGCTGGTGGTGTTCTGCAACGCGCCGGACGACAACCCGTTTATGGCCGGGGCGTTCCACGGAGTGACGGAGGCGGACGCCATCATCAATGTGGGGGTCAGCGGGCCGGGAGTCGTGAAGGTGGCTCTTGAGCAGGCCAGGGGAGAGAACTTTGAGGTTCTCTGCGAGACCATTAAGAAGACGGCCTTTAAGATCACCCGGGTGGGGCAGCTGGTGGCCCAGGAGGCATCCCGCCGCCTGAAAGTCCCCTTCGGCATCATAGATCTGTCCCTGGCACCCACCCCGGCGGTGGGCGACAGCGTGGCGGAGATCCTGGAGGAGATCGGACTGGAGCGGGTGGGGGCGCCGGGAACCACCGCAGCTCTGGCTATGCTTAACGACCAGGTGAAGAAGGGCGGCATCATGGCTTCCTCCTACGTGGGGGGACTGAGCGGCGCTTTTATTCCGGTGAGCGAGGACCAGGGCATGATCGATGCGGTGTCCATGGGGGCGCTGACCCTGGAGAAGCTGGAGGCCATGACCTGTGTCTGTTCCGTGGGGCTGGACATGATCGCCATTCCAGGAAGCACCACAGCCAGTACCCTGGCGGGAATCATCGCCGACGAGGCGGCTATCGGCATGATCAACCAGAAAACCACGGCTGTGAGGCTGATCCCTGTCATAGGCAAGGACGTGGGGGATACGGTGGAGTTCGGAGGGCTTTTGGGCTATGCGCCGGTTATGCCGGTAAACCAGTATTCCTGTGAGCGGTTTGTGAGCCGGGGCGGACGGATCCCGGCGCCGGTGCACAGCTTTAAGAATTAGGGAAGGGACTGGTTCACAGCAATTTTTTTCTGATTTACAACATTTCCCTTGCAACCTCCCATACTTTGTGTCATAAAAGTATGGGAGGTGTTTTTATGGTGAAGGTTGCGATCTGCGATGATGAGCCGGCCATGAGCCAGCAGTTAAAGGAGCTGGTGTCCCGCATGCTGGGGAAGCGGGGCAGGGAATCAGGGATTACCTGCTTTCCCAATGCCCACAGACTTCTGGTGGCGCCCATGGATTTTGATCTGATTTTTCTGGATATAAGGATGCCGGGCATGGACGGTATGACCCTGGCCAGGAGGCTGAGGGAGAAAGGGTTTGACGGGGTTCTGATCTTTGTCACGGTTCTGAGTGAATACATGCCCGATGCCTTTGAGGTGGAGGCCGTGGATTACCTGTGCAAGCCCGTTGACAGGGGCAAACTGGAGGCCGCGCTGAGAAGGGCTTTAAAGCGGCTGGATCTGCGGTCTGCGAAATGTCTTTTCATCCGCACCAAAAACTGGTGCAGAACCGTGAAGATTCACGATATCTACTACTGTGAGGTTATAGACCGGAAGATTTATGTTCACACCAGGGAGGGCGTCATAGACTATTACGGGAAGATAAAGGATGTGGAGAGGCAGACCCTGTCCAGCCTGATCCGGTGCCACCGCAGCTACCTGATTAATCCGGAATATCTGGTGGAGTACAGGGCGGGCTTTGCGGCTCTAAAAAACGGGGAGAAGGTTCCCGTAGCCGCCAGCTGTCATGAGAAGCTGATGGAGCAGATGATGCGGTATATGGAGGAGGGGTGAAGGTGAAGGGAATCCTTGGGGAAACAGGCGGTTTCTGCTGTATGTTTCGGTGGTACACGGTACTTCCCGCGGCGGTAGCGTATGTGGCTGTGCCGGTGATGGTGTTTTTGTTTTTCTGCCGGTACTGCAGGGCGTCGGTAAAGTGGCCGTGGTGTGTCTTATACACGGCGCTGTCGGCCGTCCTGCTTCAGGCGGAGTATGTCTTTGGCCTGAAGGGAAGCGGGGGGCTTGTGCTGGAGGTGCTGCTTTTAGCCTGGTGCGGAAGGATGGCGTTTGGCAGAAAACGGACGGAGTGTCTGTCGGTGTCCGTGCTGATTCGGTCGGTGGTGAGCGTCACAAACGGCATCGTGTCCTGGGTCGGACACAGAATCTTTATCCCCTTCGTGACGGTCAACCAGGTGTTTATACAGCCAAGCGACGGGGTCAGGGAGATTTTAAACGCGGCGGCTGTTGTGGCGCTGCTGGGCATCATCCTGAGAAGGTTCGGCAGGATAACCGAAGAGATTGACAAAAAGACGTTTGTGTGGCTGACCGTACCGGTGTTTTTTATCTCCATGGTAGAGCGGATCATACAAAACTCCATCTACGGGGACAACCTGGTGGCGGACTCCGTTTCGGGAAAGATATCCGGGGTGGTTGACATTCACCACGGGGAAATGCTGCTTCTCCAGATATTTGCCAGCGTCTGTCTCTTTCTCACCCTGGTGGCCCATGAGAAGGTTACGGCTATCTACCGGGAGACAGGGAAGCTTGAACTTTTGGGTCAGCAGATAAAAGCCCAGGAGGCGTATGTGAGGGAGGCGTCCATGCGCCATAAGCAGACCCAGGCGTTCCGCCATGATATTAAGAACCATCTCATGGTGGTGGAAAAGCTTTTGAGGGAGGAGCAGACCGGGGAGGCGCAGGCGTATCTGGCACAGGTTCGGGAGACGGCAGAAGGACTTTTTGACTGTATTTCCACGGGAAATGCCGCCGTGGACGCCCTTCTGCAGAGCAAACTGGCGCTGGCCAGGCAGGAGGGGATTGAGACGGAATGCAGGATCATGATCCCGAAAGACGGCGCTGTCAGGGATATGGACTGGTGCATCATCCTGTCCAACGGGCTGGACAACATGGTGAAAGCCTGCGGGAAAGTGGAGGAGGGAAAGCGGTATCTGAAGCTGGAAGGCCGCAGGAAAGGGGATTTTTATCTGATTACCATGGAAAACAGCTGCAGTGCCTCCATAAAAGACCTGCCAAAAGACGGGACAGGCCTTACCAACATCCGGACCGTAGCCGGAAAGTACCATGGGAGAGTGGAAAACGAGGTGGCGGGAGGACGGTATAAACTGCGGGTGCTTCTTTTGGATCCCCAGCCTGCGCAGCAGGGGTGAGGAGAAACGATTCTGGCAGAGCGTCCACATCAGGAAAAAGGCATTTGACAGCAGGTACGTTTCCATGCTTTTTCGATACGCCGATAGAGAAGACAGGGCAGGAAAGAAAAGCTGCCGGAAAGGAGAGAATACGATATGACCGGTATCATTGCCCCGGGATTCGGCCCTCAGGGAGTCGGTACAGGCGGAAATGTTCCCTCATCGGACACTTCCAGGCTTAAGGCGCTGGAGAAAAAACTGGCGCAGCTGAAAGATGAGAAGGATGAGGCTGTCAAAAATAAGGACAGGGAAAAGGCAAGAGAGCTGGAACAGGAAATCCGGAAGCTGGAACAGCAGATTCAGCAGCTGAAGAAAAAGGCGGACCGGGAGAAGGAGAGGGAAAAACAGGCAGGTGAGGAGGCACCGGGATACGGACAGAAGCCTGTGGACCCTGAGACCGGCAATCTCATCGACGTATACGGATGAAATGAAAAGGCGGGATGCCCCGAAAAACGGGGGCTCCCGCCTTTTTTAGCAGGAAAATGTGTCCTGTCAGGTGAATCAGGCCAGAAGATCCAGATTGGCGCCTACTTTTACGGGTTCTGCCTCGTAGGTCTCAGGTGCGGAGCGGAACACGGTGCGGGTGTTGCCGCCGGCCATGTAAGTCCTTCCGCACTCAGGACAGATGTCCGTGTGGTAGGTGACGGACTGGGAGACAATCTCCTTATCCTCCTCGGCTGCCTGGGCCTTGGCGTGGGCCACATGCTCCATCTCATGGGAGCGGACGGCGTAAGCCGCCCGTTCAGGACTCAGCCTGGTAGGCATCTTAAAGGACACGGACGGGTCGTTGGAGCCGTCCTGATACGTCCTGTTCTTGCAGGTCTGACACTCATACGTATCGTAATCCGGCCCTCCCACGGCGGACCGGTTCTCTCTCCCGGATCCTGCGATGCCTTGGGGAGCGGTCTGTTCCGGCCGGGAAGCGGGAACGGCTCCTGTTAACATGCGGGAATAGGGAAAGAAGGATGGATTGTTGAAAGATATTGAATAGTTGATAAAATCGCCCCCTTACTTAGTAGTTATAGTACCATGTTTGGGATGGGGGTGCAAGGGGGGGAGACAAAAAATAAAGGAGTATTGACAGAAAAGGGAAAGATACGTATAATATTTTTGAAATGATAATATCAAAATAATAATATCAAAACGGAAATATTAGAATGAGGAGACCGGGATAAAGCATTCCAGCCCGGTTGTCGGCGGCGGGAAGGGAAATGCCGGACGGAGAGGAGAGGGGAATATGGTTTATAATCTGGAGGATTTGAGAAAGGAATACAGGGAGGGGAAGAGGTACAAGTATGTGTTCTTCTGGGGTCATACGCCGGAGGCTGACGGGCGAATCAGCGAGACGTGCTTCAGTCAGTGGTGGCCCTGCCGTTTTCAGGCAGAGGGCACAGAGTACTGCTGCGCGGAACAGTTTATGATGGCCGGGAAGGCGCGGATGTTCGGCGATGAGGAGATGCTGTTCCGGATCATGGAGTCGGTTCATCCCAAGGAGATGAAGGCCTGGGGCAGAGCCGTGAGACATTTTGACAAGGAGGCATGGGATCTGGCCTGCTATGACCTGGTGGTGAGGGGGAACCGCGCCAAGTTTTCCCAGAATCCCCGGCTGCTCTCCTTCCTTCTGGGAACGAAAAAGCGGATCCTGGTGGAAGCCAGTCCAAGGGACAGGATATGGGGCATCGGCATGGGAAAGTCCAACCCGGATGGGGAGAATCCGCTGAGATGGAGAGGGAAAAACCTGCTGGGATTTGCCCTGACCCAGGTGAGGGATGAACTGTCGGAGACAGAAGTATGAGGAACCAGACAGGAAAAGGCCGGGGAGGTGACCCAGGCGTGGAGGAAGAGATGGACGGAGGGCAGAAGGAAGGTATGGACGGGGAGAAAGCCGGAGACCGGGAGAATGGCGGAGGACAGGAGAAAATCAGGGATAAGAACGGGCTGACGGAGGAGGAGTTTCTGGCATCCTACAGGCCGGGGGATTTTGAGCGTCCGTCAGTGGCCGCGGATATGGTGATTTTTGCGGTGACGGACAGGAGAGAGGAGAATTACCGGAAGATACCGGAAAAGGAGCTGCGTCTTTTGCTGATCAGGAGAGGCGGTCACCCTTATCTGGGGTGCTGGGCCCTGCCCGGGGGATTCGTCAGGCCCACGGAGACCGCGGACCAGGCGGCCATGCGGGAACTGAGGGAGGAGACCGGGCTGGACCAGGTGTATTTGGAACAGTTGTACATGTTCAGTCAGCCGGGAAGGGATCCCAGAACCTGGGTCATGAGCTGTTCCTACATGGCTCTCATTGACGGAAACAGCGTGAAGGTGCAGGCAGGGGACGACGCGGACCAGGCGGCCTGGTTTAAGGTCAGCTGCCGGCCGGCGGGGGAGAGGGAAGGCATCCGGATGTGGGAGCTGACTTTGACTCACGGGGACATTGTGCTGAAATCCGTTCTGGAAAAGGCGGAGCGCGACACCTTTGTCCAATGCAGGATCGCGGACAGAGGCGGTCTGGCATTTGATCACGGACAGATTATTGCCTGCGGGCTGGAACGGCTCAGAGGAAAGCTCAGGTACACGGACGCGGTGTTCCATCTTATGCCGGAATATTTCACGCTGACACAGCTGAAACAGGTATATGAGGTGATTCTGGAAAGGCAGCTGCCTGCGGCGGCGTTTCGAAGGAAGATGGCGCCTATGGTGGAGGAGACGCGGCAGTACACGGAGAATGAGGGGCACAGGCCCTCCAGGCTGTATCGCAGGCGGGAAGGAGAAAGCCAGGGATTACTCCGGGCGCTGATGCCCATGATGTGAGGGATATGCCGAAAGGCAGGCTGAGAGAAAGGAAAGGGTTATGGACAGAAAAGAGATCGCCAGGGAGACGCTGGAGATTATGCGTCAGGGATATTACGACGCCGATGACGGCGCAGGAGGGAAGAAACGGATCCGCATAAAGGACGATATGGATTGGTCCGTCAGCCACAGCATTTTGCTTACGCCGGAAAAAGGCGGTGAGATTCTAAAGAGGTACGAGACTCTGGAAACGGAGGGTAACGGGAAGGAGGGCCGTGAAAAGAGCAGGGAAGAGACGGTCCGCCGGATTTGCAGGGTGGGCGGTATCTCCACGGTGGACGCCATCCGGAAGCTGACCGCTGAGGGGAAGGGGAACATAGGGGTGCTGAACTTTGCCAGTGCCAAGAACCCGGGCGGCGGGTTTATAAACGGGGCCATGGCCCAGGAGGAGAGTCTGGCGGCATCAAGCACTCTTTACAGGACTCTGACTGCCAATGAGACGTACTACCGGGAGAACAGGGTCCAAAATACCATGATGTACACCGATTACGCCATCTATTCGCCGGATGTGACGTTTTTCAGGGACGGAGATTTTTGCCTGACAACAGAGCCGGTGAAGGCTTCGGTCCTTACACTGCCGGCGGTGAATATGGGGCAGGTCATGATAAAAGGGGAGAACGTCCAAGAGGCAAAGCAGGTTATGAGACGGAGGATGAAACTGGCTCTGGCCGTATTTGCCTGCCAGGGTGCTGCCAATGTGATTCTGGGCGCGTATGGGTGCGGCGTGTTCCGCAATGACCCGGCGGAGATAGCCCGGTGGTGGAAGGAGATTCTGGAGGAGGGTTTCTGCGGCTGTTTCCAGTCGGTATTCTATGCGGTGTATGACCGGTCAAAAGGGCAGAAATGCCTGGAGGCGTTTCTGAGGCTTTTCGGAGACGGAGAGGAGTGAGCGCACCGCCTGCGGGGGCCTGCCGGGGCCGCGGTGTCTCACTTAAGATCTTAACACAGAGGACAGCCTTGGAGGTGTGAGCGCAGCTGCCAGAAGACCACGGCGCTGGCTGCCGCCACATTCAGGGAGTCTACACCGTGGAACATGGGGATCTTCACCGTGTAGTCGCAGGAGGCAATGGTGGAGTCGGACAGCCCGTCCCCCTCGGAACCGAGAAAGACGGCCAGCTTCTCCTCAGCTGCCAGGGCAGGGTCATCCACATTGACGGATTGATCCCTTAAGGCCATGGCGGCGGTTTTGAAGCCCAGACGGGACAGGGAGAGGCCGTTTAAGTAGGTCCAGGGGATCTGAAAGACGGTTCCCATGCTGACTCTTATGGCGCGCCGGTACAGAGGATCGCTGCAGCCGTCTCCCAAAAGCACGCCGTCCATACCCAAGGCGGCCGCGGAGCGGATGATGGCACCGATGTTGGTGGGATTCATGACATTTTCCAGGACGGCAACACGGCGGGCGCGGGTGCAGAGCTCATCAACTGAAAGGGGAACGGGGCGCTCCATGGCACAGAGCATGCCGCGGGTCAGATGGAATCCCGTGAGCTGTGTCAGGACCTGGGATTCGGCGGTATAAACGGGGATATCTTTGCAGCGGGCCAGGACTTCAAGGCCTTCCCCTCTGAGCTGCTTCAGTTCGGCGAGGAGGGACAGGGGACGGCAGCCTTTGTCCAGGGCACGCAGAATGACCCTGGGGCTTTCCGCGATGAAAATACCGCCGTCAGGCTCATTATAATGAAGAAGCTGCGGTTCCGAAAGCCGCCCGTAGACATCCAGCTCCGGCGCCGAAAAGTCGGTGATTCTGATGATTCGGGACATAGTATGAGACTCCTTACAAATGGTAATTGATTCCCGGTTGCCGCGGGAATGTTGATTTCAGCCATAATGGTATCACAAAAGCATTGGGTTTCACAAGACAAACAGGCATAAAAAGGGGGAAATACCGTGAATTTCCAGTTTATTCAGAAGATGGTGATTCAGTGGAATAAAATAGACGGAGGCAGTTATCTGCGGGAGATTGAGGCCGTAAGAGGCGTGGAGGAACTTGTGTTTGATGGTCCTGTCACTTTTTTTACAGGTGAAAACGGCAGCGGAAAATCCACCGTGCTGGAGGCCCTGGCCATCGCCTGCGGCTTTAACCCGGAGGGCGGCAGCCGGAATTACAGCTTTTCCACCTATGATTCTCACTCAGAGCTTTGCAGGGCCGTAAAGGTGATGAGGGGATACCGCAGGGCACAGTGGGGATATTTTCTCAGGGCGGAGAGTTTCTACAATGTGGCTACCAAGGAAGAGGAATATGCCGATGCAGACCATCCGTCCCAAAGATTCCATGAGAAGTCCCACGGGGAAAGCTTTCTTGCCCTGGCTCAGACTCAGTTAAGACCCAACGGGCTGTACTTCCTGGATGAGCCGGAGGCGGCTCTCTCCCCTCAGAGACAGCTGACCCTTCTGGCAGAGATTCACAGGTGCGCCAGGGAGGGAGCTCAGTTTTTTATTGTCACCCACTCACCTATTCTTATGGGGATTCCGGGGGCTCGGATTCTCAGCTTCGACGAGGGAGCGGTGCATCCCTGTGAGTATGAGGATACGGACAGCTATCAGGTGACGGAGATGTTTATCAATCACCGGAGACAGATTCTTACTAAGCTTTTGGGGGAGGCGCAGGAAGCCGGAGGGGCAGGAACCAAATTCATGACGGGACATAAAATATAGTAAGCCAAGCATGTTCACAGGAACTTACAAAGAGGCCGGTGCCGGATACAATGGCTTCGGCTTTTAAAGTGAAGGACAGACAAGGCTGGGCTGACGGGGGCAGGCAAATACGCGCGGGGATAGGAGAAAAGCGGCAAAAGCCCTTTTTGTCCGTATGATAAGAAACCGTGTTTCCTGTCAAAAGATTTGAGCAGAAAGGAGAAAGTTATGTTTCCAGATGAATTAAACGGATTTGAAAATGGAGACCAATGGAGTTGTCCTGAGGGAGAGTACCTGGCAGAGGAGAACTTTGATCTTATGGTTGAAGAAGGACGGAGAATGTGTCAAAGCCAGTGGAACGGCTGCTGCTGCAGAGGCCCGCGAGGTCCCATGGGCCCCAGAGGCCCCAGAGGTCTACAGGGCCCTGAGGGAAGGCCAGGGGAGAGAGGTCCCCGAGGGTTTCAGGGGCCCATGGGTGTGCCGGGGCCGGTTGGAGCCATGGGCCCGATGGGTCCCACAGGTCCCCAGGGCCCGGCCGGATCAGGGGCAGCAGGCCCCACGGGCCCCCAGGGTCCTCAGGGTCCGGTAGGTCCCCAGGGCCCGGTAGGAGCGACAGGCGCGATGGGAGCCCAGGGCCCTACAGGCCCCCAGGGTCCCATGGGTCCGGCGGGCGCCATGGGAGCAACCGGAGCGACAGGAGCGACGGGAGCGCAGGGTCCGACCGGTCCCCAGGGCCCGGCGGGAGCGACAGGAGTGACGGGAGCGCAGGGTCCGACCGGTCCCCAGGGCCCGGCGGGAGCGACAGGAGCGACGGGAGCGCAGGGCCCGACCGGTCCCCAGGGCCCGGCGGGAGCGACAGGAGCGACGGGAGCGCAGGGTCCGACCGGTCCTCAGGGCCCGGCGGGAGCGACAGGAGTGACGGGAGCACAGGGTCCGACCGGTCCCCAGGGCCCGGCGGGAGCGACAGGAGCGACGGGAGCGCAGGGTCCGACCGGTCCCCAGGGCCCGGCGGGAGCGACAGGAGCGCAGGGCCCGACCGGTCCCCAGGGTCCGGCGGGAGCGACAGGAGCGACGGGAGCACAGGGTCCGACCGGTCCCCAGGGCCCGGCCGGAGCAACGGGAGCTGCGGGAGCGGAAGGCCCGACGGGTCCTCAGGGCCCGGCCGGGGCTACGGGAGCGACAGGAGCGGAAGGCCCGACGGGTCCTCAGGGCCCGGCCGGAGCAACGGGAGCGGCAGGAGCGGAAGGCCCGACGGGTCCTCAGGGTCCAGCCGGAGCAACGGGAGCGACAGGAGCGGCAGGTCCCACTGGCCCGACGGGCCCCACGGGAGCTGCAGGAGCGGCAGGTCCCACCGGCCCAACGGGCCCCACGGGAGCCACAGGAGCAGCGGGGGCGGCAGGTCCCACCGGCCCGACCGGCCCAACAGGTCCCACCGGCCCTGCAAACGGGCTGGCCGCATATGGCGGCTTGTACAGCACAACGCCTCAGAACCTGAATCTGGTGGTGGGAGGTACGACACAGATTCCGCTGCCCGCCAATGCGCCGTCGGAGGGTGTGACCTATACGCCGGCCAACAGTATCACGGTCACAAATGCAGGCACCTACGAGATCAATTACAATACCACTCTGACAGCGGCTGTGGCCACGACCATTACATTTGCCGTGAGAGTCAACGGAACCAATGTGCCCAGCGCCACCATCTCCAGACTCCTGTCTGTGGGAACCAGTTCCCTGTTCAACGGAAGTACGGTTGTAACTCTGACGGCAGGCAGCGTGATAGATATGGCCATCTCTGCTGTTCTGGCTGTGGGAATTACCCTTGGCAGCGGCCTCAACGCCCTGCTTTCCGTTAAGAAACTGGATTAAAAGTCAGATAAAAGGACAGTGAGATACCAAAAGACGTGAAAGGGCGGTGTGGGGCACCGCCCTTTCACGTACACACCACAGAGAAACGGCGGCAGTATCCACGACCTTTAAGCCGCCGTGAAGAGAGATCAGATCTGACGGAGGCAAGATATATGAAGATTGTTGTGTATGGGATTTGTAAAGACGAGGCCCGTTTCGCCCAACGGTGGGCCGATTCCATGTCGGAGGCGGATGAGATCGTGGTATTGGACACCGGCTCCGCAGACGATACAGTCAAACTGCTGAGAGAAAAGGGGGTGAGGGTGACGACGGAGGCCATCGTTCCCTGGAGATTTGACAGGGCGCGGAACCGCTCCCTGGAACTGGTGCCGGAGGACGCGGATATATGCGTCTGTACGGATCTGGACGAGGTGTTTGAGCCGGGCTGGAGGAAACACCTGGAGGAGGCGTGGACAGACGGGGCGGGCCAGGCCAGATACCGGTATACCTGGAGCTTTACAGAGGAGGGGAAAGAAGGGGTGGTGTTCTGGATCGAGAAGGCCCACAGGCGCCACGGATACCGGTGGGTGCATCCGGTTCACGAGGTACTGACATGGGTTGGAGAGGGAAGCGCCGGATTCACGGTAACGGCACAGGGCGTTCAGCTGAATCATTTTCCCGATCCCGGAAAATCCAGAGGCCAGTATCTGCCGCTTCTGGAGATGTCTGTGGAGGAAGATCCGGACGACGACCGGAACATGCACTATCTGGGAAGAGAATACATGTACAGGAGGCGGTGGGACGACTGCATCCGGACGCTGGAGAGACATCTGGCCATGCCCAGGGCCAGGTGGGCCGACGAGAGGGCGGCGTCCATGCGGTACATTGCCAGGTCATACCTGATGAAAGGGGAGCGGGAGCGGGCGCGGGACTGGTATCTGCGGGCCATTGCCCAGGCGCCCCATCTCAGAGAACCCTACATGGATCTGGCCTACGCCCTGTATGAGGAGAGCCGTTGGGACGGGGTATTGTATTTTACCGGCTGCGCCCTTGCAATAACCGGCAGGCCTGCCACCTATATCAGCGAAGCCGCGGCCTGGGGCAGCCTTCCCCACGACCTGCGGGCGATGGCGTTTTTCCACACGGGACGGCTGGGAGAAGCGCTGGAGGAGGCCGCCAAAGCCCTTGGGCTGGAGCCGGACAACGAAAGGCTTCGGGGCAATGTAAAGGTGCTGGAAAAGAAGGCGGGGGCCTGTCTGGTGCAGCGGGACAGGGAATGACGCCGTTACACGATGACGACGGAGCTTGTATATTCGTTTCCGGGCCGAATGCCGCTTTTGCGCTCCATCACGGACTGATAGACATGGGAGCAGAAGAGATCCTGACGGAACTGTTGAAAGGCAGCGGAGGACAGAATGCGCGGGCCGTGGGCCGTCTTTGTAACGAGAGGCAGTCCTGCCGCTCTCTTCACGGCGGACAGAAGCTCTGCGGATTCCCTTCGAAAGCCCAGTATGCGGATGTAGGAGGCGTAGTCCTGACGTTTTCGCCCGTCCATATCCTCCTGAGTTATATTCAGGAGGATATGCATCAGACAGCGGCTGATGCGGGTGTAGGTGTACTGCCGTGTCTTTAAAGCAGCAATCCGGTCCTGAAAGGAGGAAAAATCAAACACGTGCCTGTCCATACGCAGGGCCAGATCCCTGGACACGTCGGCAAATTTCTCCAGATTCTCATTCCGTCCGGCCAGTTCCAGAAGGCGGTAAGACAAAAGGAGAGAGAAATCGTCGAGGGCAATGGGCACGGCCGTGTTTATATACTCACGGCAGGCAGGAGGGATAAAGGGGGCCAGGCGGGAGTAAGGTTCCCCGCAGGAAGCTGCGTCCGCCGCCGATCTGTCAAAGAGGACTTTCCGCAGGGCGGAGGCGGAGGCGAAGGGGGAGGACAGCCGCAGGTCGTGATACCCGACACCCCTGCGCAGGATGGTCACAGGCTTCATGGAGCTTTCCCTCTTTAGAAGAGCCTTGCAGTACTCAACCCCCAGGGTGTTGTTGGGGGAGGACAGGAGGGACGCCGTGCAGGCATCTTTCCCTGAGGCGGTAAGATACTGTGACAGGGCCGTCTGACGCGCTTTTGGGTAGGTAAGACCCGAAGCCGTATATTTCTTAAGAAGCCGGGACAATTCCTCCGGTTCCCCGGTGAGGATGCGGGCCAGCTCCATGAGAGGATCTGTGTCCCCGCACTCGCTTCCGAAACAGACGTGGGTCACCACACCCAGATGGTGGAGGAGTGCGATCCCGCAGGCGGCGAAATCCTCGGCGCTGGCCAGTGCAAAGATGGGAGGCATCTCCACCACGAGGTCCGCTCCCGCAGACAGGGCCATACGGGTTCTGGCATACTTGTCGAAAATAGCCGGACCTCCTCTCTGGACGAAGTCGCCGCTCATGACCGCGATGCAGTAAGACGCACCGCACCTTTTTTTCGCCTCCCGGATGTGGAACGCGTGGCCGTTGTGGAACGGATTGTATTCGGCTATAACGCCCGCTACATGTTGGGAAAAATCGCTGTTCATATGTTCTGTCCGCCTTCCTTCCATATATAATTCTGGAGATAGTGTACCATAAATGCGGGAAAAAGCTATTGTTTTGTAAAAAATGCAAATTATTTCCTGTGCGGGACTTGAAAAAATATGGTAAACCTCCTAAAATATAGTACATGATAATTAAACTACTGTGAAAGAGGAGAGAATACCATTATGAATTTTATTGTTGAGACAAGCGCCCGCCATGTACATCTGTCCCAGGAGCATCTGGAGGCCCTTTTCGGCAAGGATTACGTTCTGACAAGAAAGAAAGATTTATCCCAGCCCGGACAGTATGCCTGCGAGGAGAGAGTTACGGTGGTAGGCCCCAAAAAGGAGTTAAAGGGCGTATCCATCTTAGGGCCTGTGAGAAAGGCTACCCAGGTTGAGCTGTCCCTGACAGACGCCCGTTCCATCGGCGTCACCGCTCCCGTGAGAGAGTCCGGGGATATTGCGGGAAGCGCTCCCTGCAGGATCATCGGGCCTCAGGGTGAGATCGAGATCACCGAGGGCGTTATCGCTGCCAAGCGCCACATCCACGCCACACCCGAAGACGCGAAAGCACTGGGAGTGGAGAACGGTGAAGTGGTTCAGGTAAAGATTGATACCGACGGCAGAAGCCTTGTGTTCGGCGACGTGGTAGTCCGTGTAAGCGACACCTACGCTCTGGCCATGCACATTGACACCGACGAGTCCAACGCTGCGGGCTGCGGCAGGGAAGTGTTCGGAGAGATTGTAAAGTAGGACGGCGTACGGATCAAGGTAAACCCTGTCCCGGCGGGACGAAAAAGAATATGAGAACATAAAGGAGACATAACGGACATGAAAATATTAGTAGTAAACTGCGGAAGTTCCTCTTTAAAGTATCAGCTCATCGACATGGACAACGAGAGTGTCATCGCAAAGGGCCTGTGCGAGAGAATCGGCATCGACGGTTCCAAGCTGACCCATCAGCCGGCTGACAAGGACAAGTATGTGGTTGAAAGCCCCATGCCGGACCACACCGTTGCCATCCAGATGGTTATGGACGCTCTCCAGGACAAGGACCATGGCGTCATCGAGAATACGGAGGAGATCGCGGCCGTCGGCCACAGGGTTCTCCACGGCGGAACCGTTTACAGCGACTCCTGCATCGTCAACGAGGATGTGAAGAGAGTTATCCGCGAGTGCTTCGACCTTGGACCTCTCCACAATCCGGCCAACCTTATGGGCATTGAGGCGTGTGAGAAGGCTATGCCCGGTAAGCCCAATGTGGCCGTTTGGGATACGGCTTTCGGCATGAAGATGCCTGAGAAGGCCTATCTGTACGCCATTCCTCACGAGTACTATGAGAAGTACAGCATCCGCAGATACGGATTTCACGGAACCAGTCATATGTTTGTGTCCGGCGAGGCCATTAAGTTCGGCGGCCTTGACCCTGAGAACGCGAAAGTTATTGTGTGCCATCTGGGCAACGGCGCCAGCGTGTCCGCTTCCATCGGCGGCAAGTGCGTGGACACCAGCATGGGCCTGACTCCTCTGGAGGGCCTTATCATGGGCACCAGAAGCGGCGACATCGATCCGGCAGTGGTGCAGTTCATCTGCAATAAAGAAGGCAAGGACGTGAACGAACTGCTGAACATCCTCAACAAGAAGTCCGGCGTTCTGGGCATGAGCGGCGGTATTTCCAGCGATTTCCGTGATATCGAGAATGCCAAGAAGGAAGGCAATCACCTGGCTGAGGTGGCCCTCGACGCGTTCGTTTACCGCGTTGCCAAGTACATTGGCGCTTATACGGCAGCCATGAACGGCGTGGACGCCATCGCCTTCACCGCAGGCGTAGGCGAGAACGACAAGGTGGGAAGAAAAGCCATCTGCAGCTACTTAGGTTATCTGGGTGTGAAGATCGACGACGAGGCCAATGACGTGAGAAGCAAGAAGACCGTGATTTCCGCTCCCGACTCCAAGGTGAAGGTGATGCTGATCCCCACCAATGAGGAGCTGGCCATTGCCAGAGACACGCTGGCCCTGGTAAAATAATCCCGGTCATAGGATTGATACGGGCCAAAAGGCGAAAAGTTTGGAAAAGTTTAGAAAGAACCGGTTGACAAATACTTTCTGCCTATGTATAATGACAAAGGTGCGTATTAGGAGTTTAATATGCTTATTAACTTGACAGAGTTGTTTACCAGAGACGGAAAAGAGAAAGATTACACACTACATCTTGACGCGAAGACGTTTCAGACACCAGATGGTGTATGCAGTCTGGCGGATGCGGAGCCGGTTCGGCTTCGTGTGGTGAATACCGGAGACCGGATGCTGGTCCTTTCGGGCAGTGCCCAATTTGCCCTGATGATACCCTGCAGCCGCTGTCTGGAACCGGTGAAAGTTCCCTTTTCCCTGATTTTGGAGCGTGCGTTTGACATGAAGCAGACGGACGAGGACAGAGTGAGAGATCTGGATGAACAGCCGTATTTACAAGGTTATAATCTGGATGTTGACCAGCTGGTTCGTGACGAATTGTTGCTGAACTTACCTATGAAAGTCCTGTGTGATGAAGATTGCAAGGGGATCTGTAATAGATGTGGGGCGAATCTCAACTATGAG
>JAAWHK010000041.1 GCA_022795805.1 Hungatella sp.
ACCCGCATGACCAGCGACGTGAACCAGGTGCAGGCGGGGATCAACCTGACTCTGCGGCTGTTTCTGCGGTCGCCGTTTATTGTGTTCGGTGCCATGATTATGGCGTTCACCATCAATGTGAAAGCGGCGCTTATTTTCGTGGTGACCATCCCTCTTCTGTCGGTTGTGGTGTTCGGCGTGATGCTTGTCAGCATGCCCTTGTATAAGAAAGTTCAGAGGCAGCTGGATCAGGTGCTTCTGACCACCAGGGAAAACCTTCTGGGCGCCAGGGTGGTGCGGGCCTTTAACCGGCAGGAGGATGAGGCCGCCAAGTTCGGGCGGGAAAACGACACGCTGGTTCGGCTCCAGGTGTTTGTGGGAAAGATCTCCGCCCTCATGAACCCGGTTACCTACGTGATCATCAACGGCGCCATCATCGCTCTTATCTGGACCGGGGCATGGCAGGTGGAGGAGGGCATCATCACCCAGGGAGAGGTGGTGGCTCTGGTGAACTATATGTCCCAGATTCTGGTGGAGCTGGTAAAGCTGGCCAATCTCATCATCAATATTTCAAAGGCCCTGGCCTGTGCCAACCGCATCAGCGGTATTTTCGCCCAGGAAAGCAGCATTGCGGAGCGGGCTAAAGGTGGGTGGAAGGCTGACGGGGAGAGGCAGGAAGGACCGGGGACCGGCGGAACAAACGGAGCTGGTGCCTCCGTCCCCAGAGTGGAATTTAAGGATATGGATTTCTACTATGCCGGGGCCAAGGAGCCTTCCCTGAGCAGGATTTCGTTCTCCGCCATGAGAGGTCAGACCATCGGCATCATCGGCGGCACCGGGGCCGGCAAGACCTCTCTTGTGAATCTGATTCCCAGGTTCTATGACGCCACAGAAGGGGCGGTCCTGGTGGACGGTGTTGACGTGAGGGACTGCGCGCTTAAGGAGCTGAGAGGCAGCATCGGGGTGGTGCCCCAGAAAGCGGTTCTCTTTAAGGGAAGCCTTCGGGACAACATGAAGTGGGGGAAAAAGGATGCCACGGACGAGGAGATCTACAGGGCTATTGACACGGCACAGGCCAGGGAAGTGGTGGAGAGCAAGGAGAAAGGCCTGGACTTTTTAATCCAGCAGGGCGGCCGGAATCTTTCCGGCGGTCAGAAGCAGCGCCTTACCATCGCCAGGGCTCTGGTGCGTCAGCCGAAGATTCTGATTCTGGACGACAGCGCATCGGCTCTGGACTTTGCCACGGACGCGGCGCTCCGGAAAGCCATCAGGGAGAGCACAAAGGATATGACCGTGTTTATGGTGTCCCAGCGGGCCACCACCATCAAGAATGCGGACCGGATCCTGGTGCTGGACGACGGAAAACTGGTGGGTATTGGAACCCACAGGGAGCTGCTTGAAAACTGTGAGGTCTATCGGGAGATCTGCCTGTCCCAGCTGTCGAAAGAGGAGGTGGCTCAGTGAAAAACAAGTCAACCATAAAGAGGATTCTTGATTATATCGGCCGTTATAAGTGGGGGGTCCTGCTGTCCCTCTGTCTGGCAGCGGTTACGGTGGTGACTACCCTGTATGCGCCCATCCTCATCGGGGACGGGGTGGATTTGATCCTGGAAGCGGGGAAGGTGGATTTTCAGGGCCTGAGACAGGTGCTGGGGAAGATGGCGGCGGTGATAACGGTCACGGCCGTGTCCCAGTGGCTGATGAACCATATCAACAACAAGATTACCTACCATGTGGCGGAGGATATACGGACAAAGGCCTTCGGCCATCTGGAAAACCTTCCCCTCAAATATATAGACTCCCACCCTTCAGGGGATATTATCAGCCGCATCATTGCGGACATCGACCAGTTTTCCGAAGGGCTTTTAATGGGATTCACCCAGCTGTTTACAGGAGTTCTGACCATTTTGGGGACCCTGGGATTTATGTTCTACGTCAATGCATGGATCGCCCTGGTGGTGGTCTGTGTGACTCCGGTATCCCTTCTTGTAGCCGGCTACATCGCCAGGAAGACGTATGTGATGTTTAAGCACCAGTCGGAGACCAGAGGGGAGCTGACAGGGCTTATCGACGAGATGCTGGGCAGTCAGAAGGTGGTTCAGGCATTCGGATACGAGGAGGATGCCCAGGAGCGTTTTGAAACGATCAATGAGAGGCTTCGGGGCTACAGCCTGCGGGCCACGTTCTTCTCCTCCATTACCAACCCGGCCACCCGGTTTGTCAACGGCCTGGTCTATGCCAGCGTGGGCGTGGCAGGCGCCTATGCGGCGGTCAACGGACTTTTGTCCGTGGGAAAACTGTCCAGCTTTTTAAGCTATGCCAATCAGTACACAAAGCCTTTTAACGAGATCTCAGGGGTGGTGACGGAGCTGCAGAACGCTTTGGCGTCGGCGGCGCGGGTTTTTGCGCTCATCGATGAGGAACCCCTTGTGCCGGAGGATGCGGACGCGGTGGATTTAAAGGAGGCAAAAGGCAATGTGGAGCTTCGGAAGGTGTACTTCTCCTACAACCCGGATGTTCCCCTGATCGAGAACTTTAATCTCAAGGTGGAGTCCGGGCAGAGAATCGCCATCGTGGGTCCGACGGGCTGCGGCAAGAGCACAATCATCAATCTGCTGATGCGGTTCTACGACGTGGATTCCGGCTGCGTGGAGGTGGACGGATACGATATCCGCCACATGACCAGAAGGAGCCTGCGGGCGGGCTACGGCATGGTCCTGCAGGAGACGTGGCTCAAGTCCGGGACCATACGGGAGAATATCGCCTACGGAAAACCGGATGCCGGCGAGGAGGAGATCGTTCGGGCGGCAAAGGAGGCCCACGCCCACAGTTTCATTAAAAGGATGCCAGACGGCTACGACACCGTGATCACCGAGGACGGGGGGAATCTGTCCCAGGGTCAGAAACAGCTTCTGTGCATTGCCAGGGTGATGTTGTCTCTGCCGCCTATGCTGATCCTGGACGAGGCCACATCGTCCATTGATACCAGGACCGAGATCCGGATCCAGAAGGCCTTTGCCAGGATGATGGAGGGAAGGACCAGCTTTATCGTGGCCCACCGTCTGTCCACCATCCGGGAGGCGGATGTGATCCTGGTCATGAAAGACGGCTGCATCGTGGAGCAGGGTGATCATGAGACGCTTTTGAAAAAGGGCGGATTTTACGCCCGGCTGTACAACAGTCAGTTTGCGGTTACGTGATACAGAAAGAAGCAGGAGTTAATGGCTGAGGCATTGGTGCATAAACAAAGGGTTTGCCATATGACAGAGAGGACTAAAAGAAGAAATCCGACAGTACCCATCCGGATCGGAACAGGTTCATAATCTGCCATACGGTGAACCCTTTCAGTTTATACTCCCGGACTAATCTGAATTTTTCCAGCCAGCTTCTCACGTCCTCAAACCACACCTCATGCTGAACGCCGTAGTGCCAGTAGCGGAAGTAGGGGGATTTGGCCGTCTCGTCAAAGAGAATGGGGACTCCGTAGAAGACGGCTGTCTGTACGGCCTCCAGATTGCTTAAGGTCCGGGCTTTTGTCGTGCCCCGGGTGTAGGGCAGAGGCCAGTCATACCCGTAGTTGGGGATTCCCAGGGAGATCCTGCCTGCTGGGATTTTAGTCAGGGCATACTCCACCACCCGGCGGACCTGGTTTAAAGGGGCTACGGCCATGGGAGGACCGTAGGTATATCCCCACTCATAAGTCATCAAAACCACCCAGTTGGCGGCTGCCCCCAGGCCTGCGTAGTCCATGCCCTCGTAGAGAAGCCCCTGCTGATCGTCGGAATACTTGGGGGCCAGGGCCACGGACACCTGGTATCCCAGGATGTTCAGGGCGTAGGTGGTGTAGGCTACAAAGGCGGTGTAAGCGTCCCGATCCTCCCCCAGAATGTACTCGAAGTCTATATTTACGGCCTGGTATCCCTTTTCCAGCATGACGGAGGCCAGACCTGTGATCAGCCTGCGCTGGGCGGACGGGCTGCGGACCAGAGAGGAGACCAGCGTGTTGTTGAAGCGGCCGTCAGAGTCCAGAGGCGTCAGGGTCAGGGTGGGAAGGACTCCCCGGCTCACGGCGTTTGCTGTCATCCACTGATCGTCCAGTGCAGGGGGAATCAGGCCGCCGGAGTCCGTGAATCCGTACGAGAACACGGCCAGTTCCGTCAGGTGATTCAGGGTTTCTGAAAGAACCTGGGCGGAGATGAAGGGGTAGGCGTAGCCGCTGCGAAGGACGGCCCCGGGGCGGTCAGGAGGGAGGATGTCCGGGGAATCGTTTCCGGTCAGGAGAAGGGCCTGGCCCACGGCAAGCCTGTAGGGAGGCGTCAGCTGATTGACCTCGATGAGGGAGGCCAGACCGGCATTCTGCTGCCGGGAAATACTATCTACCGTGTCGTTCGGTTGTACCACATAGATCTTCATGAAGATTCCTGTTTTTATTTCAGTATATTCCGTGTGAGGCCAGTATGCCTCATTTTTTTGATTTTTCTTGAAAGAGTGAAAAAAATGTGATATAAACTTTAAGAAATGAATTGTAGGAGGATGAGAGATGACAACGGCATTGACCAGACAGCAGGCGTTTGATCTGCTGCATAAATATAATAAGGAAGAGTTTCATATTCTCCACGGCCTGACCGTGGAAGGTGTCATGAGATGGTTTGCCAGGGAGCAGGGCTGGGGTGACGAGGAGGAGTACTGGGGACAGACAGGGCTTCTCCACGACATTGATTTTGAGCGGTTCCCTGAGGAGCACTGCAAGAAGGCGCCGGAACTTTTGCGGGAGGCCGGGGTGTCTGAGGACATGATCCGCTCCGTGTGCAGCCACGGGTACGGTCTGTGCAGCGATGTGGAGCCGGAGCATGAGATGGAGAAAATCCTCTTTGCGGCGGATGAGCTGACGGGGTTAATATGGGCCGCGGCGAAGATGCGTCCCTCCAAAAGCGTCATGGACATGGAGGTGTCCAGCTTAAAGAAGAAGTTTAAGGACAAGCGATTTGCGGCGGGATGCTCCCGGGATGTGATCCGTGAGGGGGCAGAGCGTCTGGGGTGGACCCTGGAGGAGCTGATGGAGAAGACCATTCTGGCCATGCGCTCCTGCGAGGAGTCTGTACAGCGTCAGATGGAAAGTTTATTTTACTAGTTTACCGTATTGGACATCAGCGAAAATGGAGGACATGATGAAAAAAGTAGTGAAATTCGGAGGCAGTTCCCTTGCCAGCGCCAGACAGTTTAAGAAGGTGGGAGAGATCATCCGCTCCGACAAGTCGAGAAGATACGTGGTTCCCTCAGCGCCGGGGAAGCGAAGCGATAAGGACGAGAAGGTGACGGATCTTCTCTATGAGTGCTACGATGCCGCCGCGGCAGGAGCTTCCTACAAAAAGATCCTGGAGAAGATCAAAAAGAGGTATGAGGATATCATCGACGGACTGGCTCTGAATCTGAACCTGGACCATGAATTCGACCGAATCGAGGAGAACTTCCTGGCCGGGGCAGGCCGGGATTACGCCGCTTCCAGAGGCGAATATTTAAACGGCCTGGTTATGGCCGAGTATTTAGGGTATGAGTTTGTGGATGCGGCCCAGGTGGTGTTTTTTGACGACAACGGCGTCTTTGACGCCGAGGCCACGGACAGGGAGCTGTCCGAAAGGCTGGAGAATATTGAGAGAGCGGTCATCCCGGGGTTTTACGGGGCGAAGCAGGACGGGACGGTGAAGACTTTCTCCAGAGGCGGCTCCGATGTGACAGGTTCCATCGTGGCGAGGGCCATTCATGCGGATATGTACGAGAACTGGACCGATGTGTCGGGATTCCTTGTGGCGGACCCGCGAATCGTGGATAAGCCCCAGGTGATTGAGACCATAACGTACAGGGAGCTTCGGGAACTGGCCTACATGGGAGCCAGCGTCCTCCATGAGGACGCCATCTTTCCGGTGCGCAGGGAGGGGATTCCCATCAACATCCGCAATACCAACCGGCCCGATGACAAGGGGACTCTGATCGTGGAGAGCACCTGCAGGAAGCCCAGGTACACCATAACCGGGATTGCCGGCAAGAAGGGGTTCTGCTCCATCAACGTGGAGAAGGCCATGATGAACTCCGAAGTGGGATTCGGCAGAAAGGTGCTTCAGGTATTTGAGAACAACGGCATTTCCTTTGAGCACATGCCCTCCGGCATTGACACCATGACCATATTCGTCCACCAGTCAGAGTTCGAGGAGTATGAACAGTCGGTGATTGCGGGTATCCACAGGGCCGTGGAGCCGGACTTCGTGGAGATGGAGTCGGATTTGGCGCTGGTGGCCGTAGTGGGACGGGGGATGAAGGCTACGCGGGGAACCGCCGGGAGGATCTTCTCCGCACTGGCCCACGCGCGGGTGAATGTGAAAATGATCGACCAGGGATCCAGTGAACTGAATATTATCATCGGCGTGAAGAACGGGGACTTTGAGACGGCCATAAAGGCGATCTACGATATCTTTGTCACGGCAGAGCTGTAGCGGCAGGCGGATGTATAAGTGATCGCAGCGCTGCGACCCGAAAATTCTGCTGAAAAAGGTTGTGTGAAGACGGGAAATCTAGTATAATATTGACAGCGGACCATGCAGGATGCCGTGGCACATTTTGGAGGCTGACTTATACAGGGACAGGCGGGATGGCCTTTCGGGGTGCTTAAAACGAACAAGGGGGATTTTTATTATGAAGACCAGAATAAGAAAGATAGGAACTGTCGGAACTACAGCTCAGATGCGGGTGATCCCGGGACATTTTGCCACCAACCACGCCCATATCAACTATTATCTGGATCTGACCATGCTCAAGAGCAGGACCAGCGAGGCCAAGGCGATTGCCAAGGTGATGGCAGGTTTATACCTCTTTGACACGGTTGTGGACACCATCGTGTGTATGGAGGGGATGGAAGTGATCGGTGCGTTTCTGTCCGACGAGCTGGCAAAGGGCGGTTTCATGTCCATGAACCGTCACAAGAGCATCTATGTGGTGCGCCCTGAGTTCAACAACAACAGCCAGATTATATTCAGGGACAATCTGATCCATATGATTGAGGATAAGCACGTGCTGGTTCTGGTGTCCTCGGCTACCACAGGTCTGACGGTTAACAAGGTTATCGAGAGTATCCTGTACTACAACGGGATCATGACCGGCGTTTCAGCTATCTTCGGCGCCGTGGACGAAGTGGACGGCGTTCCCATCAAGGCGGTGTTCGGGAAGAAGGACCTTCCGGACTATGAGTCCTACGATTACAGGGAGTGCCCGCTGTGCGGTAAGAAACAGAAGCTGGACGCGCTGGTGAATGCGTTCGGGTATTCCGCGCTGTAACAGGAATATGTATAAGAGAAAGGTGTGAGGAATCCGATGAGGATTTTCTCACACCTTTTTTGCTTATAGGAAACTGCACGGTGAAAGTTCAGGAAGTCAGACCGTTAGTTTCTCCAGATCCCCGTAAAATTCCGGATAGGAGATTCTGACGCAGTCAGCGCCAAGTATGGATGTTTCGCCGTCGCAGCACAGTCCGGTCACGGCAAAGGTCATGGCGATGCGATGGTCCAGGCAGCTGTCAATGGAGGCGCCGTGGAGAGGCCTGCCTCCCTGTATGATCATCCCGTCGTCGGTCTCCTGCACATCGGCTCCCATGGCGGCAAGGTTTTGGACCATGACTCTGATACGGTTGGATTCCTTTACCTTCAGCTCCGCCGCGTCGCGGATCACGGTGGTACCGTCGGCAAAACAGGCCATGGCCGCGATCATGGGCAGCTCGTCGATGAGCGTGGGGATCAGTGCCCCCTCTATGACCGTGCCGTGAAGGGAGGAGGAGGAAACCAGAAGATCCGCGGCGGGTTCTCCGGAAGCCGATGTCTTATTGAGAACGGATACACGGCCTCCCATGGCCCGGCAGACATCCAGGATACCGGCTCTGGTGGGATTGATTCCCACATGTCTGATAAAGATCTCCGAGTTGGGGACCATGAGGCCGGCGCAGATGAAGTAGGCGGCGGAGGAAATGTCGCCGGGTACGTCGATCTGCTGGGCGTGAAGCTCCGGGGCGGGTGTGACGACGGCCGTGGTCCCCTGAGTCTGCACCCGGGCTCCGAAATGGGTCAGCATGATCTCCGTGTGGTTTCTGGACAGGTATGGTTCCGTCACCCGGGTCTGTCCGTCGGCGTAGAGGCCGGCCAGGAGAATGGCGGATTTTACCTGGGCGGAGGCCACCGGGGAGATGTAGTCGATTCCCGAAAGAGGTCCTCCCGCAATGGACAGGGGCGCACAGCCGCTGCCGCCGTTGCCTGTGATGCGGCCCCCCATGCGGGTCAGAGGCTCTATGATACGGTTCATTGGGCGTTTCCTGATGGATTCGTCGCCGGTGAGGGTCGCTGAGAAGTCCTGGGCTGCCAGAATACCGGACATAAGGCGCATGGTAGTGCCGCTGTTGCCGCAGTCCAAAGGCGTTTCGGGGCAGGTAAGGCCCCGCATGCCCCTGCCGTGAACCAGGACCGTGTCCCCCGTATTTTCGATTTCAACGCCCATTTTCCGAAAGCAGGAGATGGTGGACAGGCAGTCAGCCCCCTGGAGGTAGCGGCGGATGCGGGTGGTGCCTTTGGCGATGGAGCCGAACATGACGCTGCGGTGGGAGATGGATTTGTCTCCGGGTACCGTGATTTCTCCCCGCAGGCCTTTTGATTTCACAAATTTCATCCTATTTTTCCAACCTTTCCGATGGGTTTCTCTGTCTTAGGGGATGAGTTCGTAGTGGTACTTGGAAAGCCGTCCCCAGGCCTTTTCCATGGCTTCCCTGTCGTAAAAGTCGATTCGCAGCGCCCCCTCTCCCTGCTCCCGGTTGTGATTGATGCCGATATTTTTGATGGTGATGCCGCCTGCTGCCAGGATCACGGAGATGGTGGAGATGGCGCCGACTTCGTCGGCGATGTCCACGGTAAAGCTGTACTCCGGAACCAGAGAGCCTTTCCGATTCTCGGAGAAGGTATTGCGGTAATCCCTGGAGCTTTCAAACAGTTCATACACGGCTTTTGAATCTCTGGCCTCAATCCGGGACAGAATCGACTGGAGAGACCGGATATAGAGCCTGAGCATATCGGCCAGGTTGGCGCTGTTGGTCATGCAGATCTGCTCCCACATCTGGGGGGAGGAGGAGGCGATCCTGGTGATGTCCCGGAATCCTCCCGCTGCCAGCCGGTTCATGAGGCCGTCCTCTTTGTCGCTGTCTCCGACCAGGTTCACCAGGGCCGAGGCCACAATATGGGGCAGATGACTGATGGCAGCTGTGATCTGGTCGTGGCGCTCACAGTCCAGGACAATGGGGATGGAGCCCACCGCCTGGGCCACTGCCACCAGGCGGTCCACGTCTTCTTTGCGGCTCTTTGCGGTGGGAGTGATGATGTAGTAGGCGTTTTCCAGAAGATGGTCGGAGGAGTTCTCGTAACCGGTCTTCTCCGACCCGGCCATGGGATGACCTCCGATGAATACGTCCTCCATACCCAGGCGGGTCACATGGCTGTGGATATCCGTCTTGGTGCTGCCCACATCCGTGACGATGGCTCCCGGTTTCAGCAAGGGGCGGATCTTTTCCAGATAGGCGGCGTTGTACTCCACCGGGGTGCAGAGGAAGATCATGTCGCAGATCGTAAGCTCCTCCCCGATTCCGCCGAGAATCACGTCCACAATACCGTCCTGTTTCGCCTGTTCCAGCCTGGACCGGGTCCGCATGTAGGCCATAATCGTGACGTCCGGGGTGGAGCGCTTGAGTCCTCTGGCGATGGAGCCGCCGATGAGGCCGAACCCGATAAAGGCAATGCAGGAGTCAGCCATCACATGCTCCTTCCTGCCAGGGATGCGAAGGGTTTCAAATCGTCCATAAGGGTCTCAAACTGCTCAAAGGTCAGGGACTGGGGGCCGTCGGACAGGGCGCAGGAAGGACAGGGATGGACCTCGACCATGAGACCGTCGGCTCCCACCGCCAGGGCCGCCTTGGCCAGGGGCTCCACGTAAGCCCGGACGCCGGTGGCGTGGCTGGGGTCTACGATGACGGGCAGATGGCTCTTGGCCCGGATCACGGGAACGGCGCTGATGTCCAGGGTGTTGCGGGTGCTGGTCTCAAAGGTGCGGATGCCCCGCTCACACAGGACGATGTCAGGGTTGCCTTCCGATATAATGTACTCGGCCGCGTTGAGCCACTCGTCGATGGTGGCGGACAGGCCTCTTTTTAAGAGAACCGGGACTTTCGACTTGCCGGCCTCCTTGAGAAGCTCGAAATTCTGCATGTTTCTGGCGCCGATCTGGAGCATGTCCACATATTTTACGGCCGCCTCGATGGCGTGGGCGCTGGTGACTTCGCAGATGACGCAAAGCCCTGTGGCTTCCCTGGCCTCCTTCATATACTTAAGGCCTTCCTCCTCCAGGCCCTGGAAGGAGTAGGGGGAGGTTCTGGGCTTGTAGGCGCCGCCTCTGAGGAAGGTGGCCCCGGCCTTCTTTACGGCAAATGCCGTGTCCATAAGCTGTTTGCTGCTCTCGATGGCACAGGGACCTGCCATGACCGTCACGCTGCCGGGGCCGATGAAAGTGTTTCCCACTGCGATCACGGAATCTTCCGGGTGGAATTTCTTGTTCACCAGCTTGTAGGACTCCGTCACGTTGACGATCTTGTCAACACCCTCAGAGATCTCGATGTTGGAGCCGTGAAGTTTGGATTTGTCGCCCACAACCCCGACGATGGTGACCTGATCGCCCTTGGACAGATGGGGCTGAAGTCCTCTGGACTCAATCATGCGGGTTACGTTTCTGACTGCTTCCTCGGAAGCGTTTGGCTTCATAATAATAATCATGGCAATATTCCCTCTCTCATACTATAAAATATTAACGCTCACACCATTTTAAGACATGGTGATGAATTTGTCAACGCTTTTTGACTTTAAAGTTTTACGGTTTAAAGTGAGACACACAGATTCTATAATTTGCATATTTAAAATGCACAAATTACTTGTAAAATTCAGAAATTTTTAGTAAAATGTTGTTATGGGCAAAATTTAATGTACAGGAGGAATGTTTATGAACGTGTATGGAACCAAGCAAATCCGTAACGTCGTGTTACTTGGCCATGGCGGTGCAGGTAAGACGACTCTGGTGGAATCCATGGCACTGGTGACCGGAGTTACCAAGAGAATGGGTAACGTAGTGGACGGCTCCACCATCAGTGATTATGATAAGGAAGAGATCAAGAGACAGTTTTCCATCTCCACATCCCTGGTACCGCTGGAATTTCAGGGCGAGGACGGACCGATCAAAGTCAATCTTCTGGACACTCCCGGCTACTTCGACTTCGTGGGGGAAGTGGAGGAAGCTATCAGCGTTGCGGACGCCGCGGTTATCGTGGTGAACTGCAAGGCGGGAATCGAGGTGGGCACAGAAAAGGCGTGGGAGCTGTGCGAGAAGTTTAATCTTCCCCGAATTATTTTCGTGACCAACATGGACGACGATCACGCCAGCTTCCGTGAGCTGATCCTGAAGCTGGAGACCAGGTTCGGCCGGAAGATCGCGCCGTTCCACCTGCCGATCCGCGAGAACGAGAAGTTTGTGGGATTTGTGAATGTGGTGAAGATGAAGGGGAGAAGATTCACCACCAACAGCGATTACGAAGAGTGCGAGATTCCCGAGTACTCCAAGAAAAACCTGGATATCTGCCGGGGAGCCCTGGTGGAGGCGGTTGCCGAGACCAGCGAGGAGTATATGGAGCGGTATTTCTCAGGGGAAGAATTTACATACGAGGAGATTTCTGCGGCCCTCAGGGAGCACGTTATAGACGGAAGCATCGTTCCGATTATGCTGGGGTCCGGCATCAACTGCCAGGGTGCCAGGATGCTGCTTCAGGGGATTGACAGATACTTCCCGTCGCCGGATCACTTTGAGTGCATCGGCGTGGACGTGTCCACAGGCGAGCGGTTTGTGGCCAGGTACGACGACGGCGTATCCCTGTCCATGAGAGTGTTTAAGACCATCGTGGATCCGTTTATCGGCAAGTATTCCCTGGTGAAGGTATGTACCGGAACTCTGAAACCGGATTCCGCCTCCTACAATGTAAATAAAGACACCGAGGAGAAGATCGGCAAGGTTTATACCCTGAGAGGCAAGGAGCAGATGGAGCTTAAGGAGCTTAAGGCCGGCGATATCGGCGCCGTGGCCAAGTTAAGCGTCACCCAGACAGGTGATACCCTGGCGGTGCGGACGGCTCCTATTGTGTACCACAAGCCTCAGATCTCCACTCCTTACACCTATATGCGGTATAAGACAAAGACCAAGGGCGACGACGACAAGGTGGCTACGGCTCTGGCCAAGCTGATGGATGAGGATCAGACCCTGAAAGTGGTGGGCGACAAGGAGAACCGCCAGACTCTGATCTACGGCATCGGCGACCAGCAGCTGGATGTGGTTGTCAGCAAGCTGTCCACCCGGTACAAGGTAGAGATTGAGCTGAGCAAGCCCAAGTTTGCCTTCCGTGAGACCATCCGCAAGAAAGTGGAGGCTCAGGGCAAGTACAAGAAGCAGACCGGCGGCCACGGCCAGTACGGTGACGTGAAGATGTCCTTCGAGCCTTCGGGCGATCTGGAGACTCCATACGTGTTCGAGGAGCAGGTGTTCGGCGGCGCCGTTCCCAGGAACTACTTCCCGGCAGTGGAGAAGGGTATCCAGGAGAGCGTTCTCAAAGGGCCTCTGGCAGCTTACCCTGTGGTGGGCTTAAAAGCGGTGCTTCTGGACGGTTCCTACCATCCGGTGGATTCCTCCGAGATGGCGTTTAAGATGGCGGCGAGCCTGGCCTTTAAGAAGGCGTTTATGGAGGCCAGCCCGGTTCTTTTAGAGCCCATCGCTTCCATGAAGGTTACGGTTCCGGATAAATTCACCGGCGATGTTATGGGCGATCTGAACCGGAGAAGAGGCCGCGTGCTGGGCATGAATTCCGACCACCACGGCAAACAGATCATCGAGGCGGATGTGCCTATGTCCGAGCTGTTCGGGTATAACACGGATCTGAGATCCATGACCGGCGGCATCGGCGTGTATGAATATGAGTTCAGCCGCTATGAGCAGGCTCCCGGGGATGTTCAGAAGAAGGAAGTGGAAGCAAGAGCCGCACAGGCGGACGGTGCCGATTCATAGGAAGTTTGAAAGACCGAGATTTTCGAAAACTGCGGGCAGCTGTCAAGCTGGCCGCGGTTTTTTAGAAAAACGGTGTGAACTGTACATAAAACCAAAAGGAGAGATGATTATGAGGATTGCGGTTACATTTGAAAACGGACAGATTTTTCAGCATTTCGGCCATACGGAGCAGTTTAAGATCTACGATGTGGAGGACGGGAAAGTCGTATCCAGCCAGGTGGCAGGCACAGACGGGCAGGGACACGGTGCTCTGGCGGGAGTGCTGAAGGCCCTGGGAGCGGATGTGTTAATCTGCGGCGGCATCGGAGGAGGAGCCAGGGCTGCACTGGATGCCGGCGGCATAAAGCTGTACGGCGGAGTGTCGGGAAGCGCGGACGAGGCGGTGGAGGCGTTCATTGCCGGCCGGCTGTCCTACGATCCGGAGGCGCGGTGTGACCACCACGGCCATCACGGGGAGGAGCACTCCTGCGGCCATCACGGCGGAGGGCATTCATGCGGTCACCACGGCGGACAGGGACCGTGCGGTCACCACGGGGAGTAGGGGACGAGAGATGTCCGGATGTCCTGGGGCAGGAGTGACGGCTGCATGATATTGGTATCTGAAGCGGGAGCAGACAGCCCCAGGGCAAATGTTTAAGGCGCGGCGGCGCAGAGGCGGAAGATCATGGAAAACGTAAGAATCCTTGTGATTGAAGATGAGACGGACATAAGAGACCTGCTGCGGATGAATCTGGAGGCAGTGGGATATGAGGTGGATACGGCGGCGAACGGGGATGAGGCGGCGGAGAAGATCCGGCGTCGGGGGACGGAGATTGACCTGGCTCTGACGGATGTGATGATTCCGGGGCGTGACGGGTTTGATTTGTTTCCCCTGATGGAGGAGAGGGGGATTCCCTGTATATTTCTCACGGCTAAATCGGACGTGATGAGCAAGGTCCGGGGGCTGAAGGCGGGGGCTGAGGACTACATCGTGAAGCCTTTTGAGCTGATGGAGCTGTATGCCAGGATCGAGAATGTGCTGAAACGGCGGGGGAAGCTGAAGAACCGGATTGAGGCCGGCGGATGTACCGTAGACCTGGCCGGACACAAGGTGTGGGAGGAGGGCAGGGAGGTGGCCCTTAAGCCTATGGAGTATGACCTTTTGGTGTTTCTGTGCCGAAACCGCAACGTGGCCTTTACCAGGGATATGCTTTTAGCCCGGGTGTGGGGCGACGGGTACGCGGGGGAGACGAGGACCGTGGATGTCCATGTGGCCAGCCTGCGGAAGAAACTTAAGGCGGCTTCTCACATAAGAACCATCCCCAGGCTGGGATACCGGTGGGAATGAGAAGGGGGCAAAAAGGATGAGGCTGAAACATAAACTGATTGTGATTGTGCTGACGGTGTGCACCGGCTCTTTTGCGGTGTGCGCCGGTTTTTTTGCCGTGAAGACGAATGCGTTTACGGTCAGGATGGCCACGGAGAACAACGTGAGGCAGCTGGAGGCGAAAGACTATGTGTTTTCCCAGATGGTCACAGACACCCGGTTCGACGCCATGGGGGACATCGCCATGGAGGCTTACCTGAAATATCAGTTTCGCAGGTGTTTCGGGGAGGGGTACGCGCTGTTAAAGAATCAGGACTGCCTGGTGAATCTCACGGAGTTTGAGATCCTGGATCCGTCCCTGTACCGGGGGGATTACATGATCCAGCACTTAAAGGAGGGACAGACGGCGCTTATGATGGAGCGGGCGGTTTCCGCGTTCCCTGACTACCGGGTGCTTCTGGTGCAGGACATCACAGCCTATGAGCGGGAGACGGCGGGACAGATGAGGGAATACCTGATAGCGTGCTGCGGGATTCTGGCGGCAGCGGCAGCGGTGCTGTACGGAATTCTGGGGAAGGTTCTGAGGCCCCTGGGAGTCCTGACAGAGGCCGCCCAAAAGCTGGGGGAGGGGGATTTGAAGGTCCGGGTTTTGGTGAAGGGAAAGGATGAGATGGGGGTTCTGGCCCAGGCGTTTAACCAGATGGCAGGCCAGGTGGAGGGCCAGGTGGAGGATCTGAGGCTGCTTCTGGGCGCGCTGACCCATGAGATCA
The DNA here is from genome assembly GCA_022795805.1 of Hungatella sp. GTDB lineage: Bacteria > Bacillota > Clostridia > Lachnospirales > Lachnospiraceae > UBA3402. The sequence continues at coordinate 15,226 of JAAWHK010000041.1, forward strand.
AGACCCCTATGACCACCATCATCGGTTACGGGGAGAGTCTGCTGTGCCTGAAACTGACAAAAGAGCAGCAGGAACATGCGCTGATGGGCATCTGCCGTGGCGGACGGCGGCTGGAGAGGCTGTGCGGAAAGCTGCTGGCCATGGTGGGGATGTACGCCATGGCTCCCAACGGAGACGGAAGATGCGGGGCCGAAGGCCGGAGTCCGGACGACGGCGGGAAAAGCGGCGAAATCCGGGACAAAAGGGCGGGAGAGCCAAAAGGCAACGCCTGGGAACATGACGCAGGAGCCGAGAAATCCGGACAGATAAACCGGACAGGGGAGATCTGCCTGGAGCCGGCGGCGGTGGAGGATATGTTTCGGGAAGCGGCGGAGGAGCTGTCTCCCTTTACAGAGGAAAGGGAGATAAAGATTATCCTGGAGGTAGAAGGGGAACCGGTGGTGAATGCGGACAGGGAGCTGTTTGTGTCCCTTCTCTACAACCTGATTCACAACAGTGTCAAGGCGTCACGGCCGGGGGGAAGGATATGGCTGGAGGCGGACAGCGAAAAGCTGACCGTGAGGGACGAGGGATCAGGCATCCCGGCGGAGGATCTGCCCCATGTGTGGGAGGCGTTTTTCATGGCGGACAAATCCAGGTCCAGGAGTGAGGGCGGTTCGGGGCTGGGACTGGCGCTGGCGGACAGGATCGTGAAGCTTCACGGCATGAGGGCGGATATTGAGAGTCAGGTGGGGATAGGAACCGTGGTCCGGGTATTTTACGGGAAAATCTGACGGTATGGCCTGAAGGGTTACAAATTTACAAATCATTTACAATACGATGAAGATTTCCAAAGAGGGATTCCCTTATACTGGGGATGCAGGATGCAAAAGAGAGATGCAAAGCTTCCCGGAAACAGGAAGAACAGCCGGGACAGAGGGCCGTCACAGGCGGGAAGAACCGGCGCTTTGGAAAGGAGCGGTAAAAGAAATGAGGAGAAGAAAAAGACAGGCAAGGCTTTGGATTGTATGGATGATGGTTTCGGCGTGTGCCGCCGCGGCAGGGGGGTGCAGTTACTCCCGGGAGCCGGCGGTGCTGGGAAGACCGGAGGGGCCGGCAGGTGAGAGGGGAGGCAACCCGGCAGAGACCGACGTTTCGGGACAGGAGGATGAGACGAAAAAGGGGGAATCCTTCCTGGAGATGCTTGACATTCCGACGCAGTACAGCGTAAAGACCGAGGAGGAGGGACTGGCTCTGACGGCTGACGCGGCGGTGGAGATTCCGGATGTCAGCGGGCTGGGCTGCCACGACCTGATCAACGAAAGCTTTACGGAGGAGGAGTTTCAGCGCATCGGCAGCTCCCTGGCGGACAGGCTGGGTATAGACTGGCAGAAACGGGAGGAGCTGCCGGTGCCGGAATCGGAATCCCCGGATCCGGAAGCCGGTGCCGTGCAGGCGATTGGCGCGCCGGAGAAACGGCGGCTTCGGATGTACAGGATTGAGGACAAAGAAAGGCGCTGGCAGGTGGACTACATGTCTTTTGAGCAGCCGGTCAGGGGAGAGAACGGCCGCATTGACCCTTCCTTCATCTGGTGGGTGAACCTGGACGACAGGCGGTGGGAGGGGAGCCCCACAGGCAGCAGCACCTGGGGGAAATCTGACCCGGCTATGGCGGAGCGGCTTTCCACGGCGGAGGAGTTTGAGGAGGATGCCGAAAGGCTCCTGAGGGAGTGGGGTATGGAGGAGTATAAGGTGTTTGCCACCTGGTGGCTGAAGACCGGGTACTCCGACAGGCCGGATGAGTACCGGTATCAGATCCGCTGTACGCCTGTGTTTCAGGGTATCCCCCTGGGGTGGAGCGGGGGAATCCTGGAGGAGGAGCCGGCCAAGGCATCCCTGCCCTATATCAGGTTTGATTATCTGGAGGACGGGACTCTGGATGTGGTGTGCCTGGTGGGAAAGGGAAGTATCCGGCCGGGGAAGAACAGGGAAATGTTTCTTCTGCCTTTTGAGGCGGTGGGGGAGCTGTTTGAGCAGTATGCCAGGGATTGCGTGAAGCGGATGGCAGACGGGCGGATGACAGAGGAGCCCTACGACAGACAGCCGGCTATGGCAGCGGGACAGGAAATGCCCGGCGCAGGCAATGCAGCCTTCTTCGGAGAGGAGGAGACCACCAAGTCCATCCATGTGACCAGGGTGGCCCTGGAGTATGCGGGGGCAGTGAACCGGGATTTTGCAGCCGGCGGGAAGGAGGAGACGGGGATTGACAGCCTGGTGCCTGTGTGGACGTTCTACGGGTATGCAGAGGAAAACGGCCGGCAGGAGGGGGAAGTTCAGTCACCGGACCAGACGTTTTTAGGGAGAGCAGACACGGGAAATCCATACAGGGAAAGGCCCCTTTTGTCTGTGCGGGCCGACGACGGGCAGACCTTTATGGGGGAGTAGAAAGGGGAAAAAATTAATATAAAGTCCAGGAGGATACGGGGTTGAGGATTGCAGTGGTGGAGAATGAGCGGGAAGAACGGCGGCATATATGTTCCTGTATCACGGAGTATTTCAGGAAAAGGGGTATTTCGGCGGACCTGTGCCAGTACGGCGGCGGGGAGGAGATCGCGGCGGCGGCGCGGGAGCCTTTTGATGTGATCTTTATGGATATTGATATGGAGGGGCTTGACGGCATGGAGGCGGCCAGGCAGATCCGAACCTATGACGCCCAGGTGATGATCGTGTTCATCACCAACATGGCAGGTTACGCCATCGACGGATATTCCGTGCAGGCCCTGGACTTTCTGGTAAAGCCGGTTTCCGCCCTGCGCATGGAGGAGGAGCTGGACAGGATTCAGGAAATCGCGGGAAGGAGGAACCCGGGAAAGATTGCCGTAAAGGGGGACGGCAAGATTTATCCGGTGGAAATAAACGATATTTTCTATGTTGAGATGTACGGGCGGAAGATCCGGATTCACAGGAGACAGGGGATTCTGGAGGTAAACGGGACTCTGCGGTATTTTGAGGAGCTTCTGTCCGGGGGGACTTTTTTCAGGTGTCATCAGGCGTTTCTGGTGAATATGGACCATGTGTCCTCCATCGGGAAAAATGACGCGGAGGTGGAGGGGGAGCTGGTGCCTGTCAGCAGACAGAGAAAGAAGGCGTTTGGTCAGGCGTTTGCCAGGTACCTGGGGGGAAGCTTATGATTTATGTGTATGGATGCAGGGCGGCTGACTGGACGGCGGCAGGGCTGTGGATTCTGGCACAGATCAGCCTTTTTGTCTATTTTGGGAGAAAGCTGCCTGAGCGGCTGGAGGAAAGGTGGAAGGTGTGGTGCGTGCGCATCCTCTGGTGGGTACTTCTCACTGCGCTGCAGGCGGGACAGGCCCGGGTCCCCTTTTTTAACAGTTTTCTTCTGCGGATTCTTTTTCTGTTTTTGTACGTCGTGACGGTGAAGCGGTGCGGCCTTTTCATGTCCGGGTATGTGACCCTGGCCTTTTACATGGTGAAGGATATCTGCAAAATGGTGATTCTGGATATGGCCAGCCCTGTGCTGGGGCGGCCTGTGACGGAGGATCCGTGGCTTAACACGGGTTCCATGGTGCTGTGCGTGACTATGCAGTTTTTGATCCTCAGGCAGGTGGAGAGGGACATGGGGACAGAGGGGGAGCTGCCTTTAAGGAGACAGGACATGGCGGCAGTACTTTTTCCGGCCATTCCCTACGGTCTTATTAAGTATCTTCAGATGAAGAGCTACACCTACGGAGGAGGGAAGGCCATGGAGACGACCCTGGCCGTTATCTGTCTGATGCTGTGCGTCTGCGATTTGATCATCCTTCTGCAGACGAAATACCGGATTAGCGCACAGAGGGTGAGGGAGGAGGCGGAGGCCCTCAGGGTCCGCTCCCGGGCATGGCAGGAATGGTACTGCCATGAGCAGGAGAGTATCCGGGAGATAAGGAAGATTTACCACGATATGAAGCACCATCTGAACTATATAGGTTCCCTGAGCGACAGTGAAAGGATACGGGAGTACATAAAGTCCATAGCCGGGGACGTGACGCCTTATGAGATGTTTCCCTCCACCGGGAATGAGGTGATCGACAGCGTCCTGGCGCGAAGCGGTTCTCAGTGCGCCCGCCTTGGAATCCGTCTGATTCCGTCGGTTAACGGAACGATCTTTGACTTTATGGAGCCCAAGGACCTGCTGGTGATCTTCGGAAACGGGCTGGACAATGCCAGGGAGGCTGTGAGCCCGATTTTGGAGGAGGAGAAGCGGGAGATCGTGGTCCGGGCGGACCGGAGAAGAAAGTTCGGGGTTATCCGGATTGAGAACCATTTTATGGGACAGATCGTGCCGGACGGGGAGGGGCTGGCGAAAAGCACCAAGACGGACGGTGAAAGACACGGGTACGGGCTTAAGAATATCCGGTCGGCGGCGGGAAAGTATGGGGGAGAGGTTACGGCTGAGGGGGAGCGGGGAAGGTTTGTTCTGACGGTGGTGATTCCTTTGGGTGAGGAGAAGATTTATAGCTAATCGGGCAGCTGGTTAATTTAAGTAAGAAGCTGAGCGCATATATACAGTAAATTGTCCTGAAGATGCAGGAGCGGGTACCAGAGCATGTTAAACAAGAAAAACGACCAACTGCGCAAGGAATGTTAGCAAACGGTCCGTTTTGTGGTAGACTTATGCCAAATCTTTGCAGAGAGGGGAGTTTATCATGAAAAAGGATCAGACGACTGGAAAACACGGTATTTCCCGCCGGGAGTTTTTGAAGGGCACAGCGGCGGGCGCTTTGAGCATCGCGGCGGCGGGAGTTCTGGGGGCCTGCGCCAGTGACACGGGAGCCACCACAGGGGCAGCAGAGACCACAACCGGGGCGGCCGCGGAAGCGGCGGAAACCACCGCGGCAGCGGCAAAGAGCCTGTACACGCCCGGTACATACAGCGCCACGGCACAGGGCATGGGAGAGGTGAAGGTGACCATGACCTTTGACGCGGACAGCATCACGGATGTGGCTCTGGATCTGTCCAATGAGACGGACAGCATCGGACAGGCGGCGGGGGATGACTTGAAGGCAGCCCTCTTAAAGGCTCAGTCCGCTGACATTGACGCCATATCAGGGGCCACGGTTACCACCAACGCGGTGAAGGACGCAGCGGCAAAGTGTATCGCCCAGGCCAAGGGGGAAGCGGTGGCTGAGGCAGCCGGGGAGGCCGCGGCGGCTTCGGAGGACGACTGGCTGGGAGAGGCGCCGGATATCACCGACGACATGGTGGAGGAGGAGATATCCGCAGACGTGCTGGTAATCGGCTGCGGCGTGGCCGGTGTGGCGGCCGTCCGCGCGGCTGCGGAGGAAGGGGCGAAGGTGGTGGCCGTTGAGAAGGCCTCCGGTCCCCAGTGCCGAAGTGGGGAGTACGCGGTTATCAACGGCAATGTGCAGGCCAAGTGGGGGCGGAACACCTGGACCAAGGAGCAGATCGACGGCATCGTGGATTTCCACATGCAGGAATCCTGCTACAAGGTAAAGCGTCCCATTATCAGCAAGTGGGCCAACAACATCGGGGAGACCTTTGACTGGTGGGTGGGGGCCAACCCGGACCTTTACTACGCGCCCGAGACCCGGTCGCCGATTCCCGACGAGAGCGCGGACAACTATCTGATACCGATTTTTTATCCGCTGCCAGAGAAGTACGACTGGACGAAGGAGGCATTTCCCTGCTATCCGACTTCCGTGGAATTTCTTCCAAACCAGAATGTGACCTTCCAGGCCAACATGCAGGCTGCAATTGACACGGGCAATGTGGACGCGCGCTACGGCCACTTTGCGGAGAAGCTGATTATGGAGGACGGGCGGTGCCGGGGGGCGTACCTGCGAAACGCCGGGACGGGAAAGTATGTGAAGGTTCTGGCATCGGGGGGCGTCGTCCTGGCCACGGGGGACTACTCCCAGAATGAGGCCATGGTGAGACATTTCTGTCCGGATGTCATTGACAACGGAATCGTGCGCATGTTCACCAATGTGGACGTGGAGGGCAACATGACCAACCAGGGCGACGGCATCAGGCTGGGCATGTGGGCCGGGGCCGCGGTGCAGCAGGCCCATGCGCCCATGATTCACCACATGGGCGGCGGCGCGGACTTATCCGGCGTGGGAGTCATGGGCAACGCGGGATTCCTCAACCTGGATATGAACGGAAGGCGCTTCATGAACGAGGACTTGCCGGGACAGCAGCTGGAGAATCAGATAGAGCTTGTGAAAGACAGAAAGAGCTGGCAGATTTTTGACGCCAACTGGCCGGAGCAGCTGCCCTACATGCCGGCAGCCCACGGCGGCGCCTGCTACTTTGAGGATATCACCCCTGAGGAGGCACCGGCCAACAACGCCACGTACCGCAATTACAAGAGTCCCTATCAGCTGGAAGCGGCCATTGCGGACGGCCGCTGCATCAGCGCGGACACCCTGGAGGAGCTGATGGCCAGGATTTATCCCGACGACAAGGAAGCTCAGGAGACGGCGCTTAAATCCGTCGCCCGGTACAATCAGCTGGCAAAGGATGGGGAGGACCTGGACTTTGGAAAGGTGCAAAGCCGCATGTGGCCGCTGGAGAAAGGCCCCTTCTATGCGGACCAGTTTGAGTGCGCCCTGCTTCTGGTGATTATCGGCGGCCTGGAGTCCGACGAGGAGTGCCACACCTTTGACGAGAACCGCAATGTGATTCCCGGACTCTACGTGGCAGGCAATGTACAGGGCAGCCGGTTTGCCGCCGAGTACCCCATAACTTTAAAAGGCGTGTCCCACTCCATGGCCATGTATTATGGATATGTGGCCGGGAAGAACGCGGTTCTGGGCGTGTAGTTTTACTGCAGCATCCGCCGCAGGGTGGTCCGGCCGATGCCCAGCCGTCTGGCGGCCCGGGCATCGGCCGGTTTTGTCATAATCTGCCTGAACAGACTGTAATTGCCGGGCCGGCCGTGCGCTTTCAGCAGCGAGACGGCTTCCGGCCCGGGCCTGTGCTCTCTCTGGCCGGCTGCATATTCAGACTGCTGATAGAAAGGCTGGCCGGATTTTGGCCCCTCCTACAGACACCGGAATATTTCATTTATCTCAGTAAAATCTCTTGCTGTTTTCCGGCAGAATATCCGATACGAAGGCTTTCCCCTGTTTTGTATAGACAGACGCAAAGTACAGGCAAATATCAGCCTGGAGATCCGGCGCAGCCCCCCGATACCTTACTTTTATCTTGACATAAACCGGAATTTATAATATTTTTATTAGTAGCAGATCGAAGACCATTATGACCGATGGTTAAGCTGTCGCGGAGGAAAAAAGGGGTATGGTAAATTTTGTCATTGTATTGGAGTGCTTTGGTATATGTCTGACAGCCGCAGCGCTGTTCCTTCTCCTGAACGGGGACGGAGCCAGGGAGCAGAAGCTGCTGATCATGATTCTGTGCGGTTCCATCGTACAGAATGTAGGTTATTTATTGGAGCTGACCGCGCCTACCGTGGAGGCGGCCATGACGGCGGTAACGGTGGAAAAGGTGGGTTCCGCCTTTACTCCTCTGTGTTATTGCTGGTTTATCTACATCTATTGTTCGGCTGCTCCGCCGAGAATCTTTTTGAGATCCCTGGGAGCGGTGAGTTTTCTGTCCCTGCCCGCGGTCTTCTTTAACTGGTACGATCTTTTTTATCGGGAGATCCGGTGGGAGGCCAGTGCGTCGGGGTTCCACTATGTGAATCTCACGTACGGTCCTCTGTATGTGATTTTTATGATTGGCCAGACGATTATTCCCTATGCCCTCTGTATCTACATATTGGCAAATGCCATTCGTGAACGTCCGGAGCGGCAGCTGAACCGTCAGTATTGGACCATTTTACTGATCTCCAGCCTGCCTGTCATTGTGCTCATCGCGTATATTTTAAAAATCGTAAACGTATTTGATTTCACGCCGGTGACCCTGACCGTCTCCATGTCCATGGTGGTCATCATAGTGTGGAGCCGCCGCAATTATGATTTCAGGCATCTGGCGGCGGAAAAGGTTCTTGAAAGCATGGGGGACGGTGTGATTGCCCTGGACGATCATGACCGGCTGGTCAGCTACAACCGGGCGGCGGC